>NC_006142.1:370498-740997 GCF_000008045.1 Rickettsia typhi str. Wilmington | reverse complement strand
CGATAGGCATCGTTGCTGCAAGTGTTACAAGTTTTGCAATAGTATCATTAAAATGGTTAATAATCAGTGAAGTCATGCATGCAGTAATGAGATTAACAAAGAGCCAAGGAAAACGATGTTTGACTGTATAAAATACATTGAAAAAAGTATCTTGAGTGTGTACCCCGCTTAATGATAATATATCTTTTCCTGCTTGTTCTTCAATAATGTAAATTATATTATCGATTGATACACTACCTACTAATTTACCACTTTTATTTACTACAGGTACAATCGTTAAAGCATATTGTCTAAAAATGAAGCTTAGTTCATTTAAGTCGGTAAAGGTATCTGCAAGCTTAAAATCTTTGCTCATCAAATCTTTTATTAATTCATTTTTTTTACCTTTAATTAGTGTGCTAAGAGAAATAATACCAATAGGTCGTAATTTATTATCTGTAACGATTGCTGCATAAAATTCATTCTTTACATTTTTGATAAAATTTAATGATTCCTCAACAGTCCATCCTGCTTGAAGATTAATAAAATCTCGTTCAATTACTCTACCTACCGTATTTTCAGGGTATGTACAACCTACTGTAATTTGATGTTTTTTTTCTTTAGTAAGATTACTTAGTATAAGGTCTTTTATATCATCGTCTAGATCGATTACTACTTCAATCGCATCTTCTATAACTAGCTTATTTATTAATTCAGCAGATTTTTTGATGCCTAAAGTTTCTATTATTAGAGGTTTACTATAAGCATTCAAGGATACTAATGTTTCAGGCTTAATTTTATCATGTAATAAAGGAATAATTATTTTATATGTTTTATTATTAAGATTATCTAAAAAATCTGCTAAATCTGCATAATGCAGCTTAGCAAGTCTACTTGCAGCAGCATCATAATTGTGATCTTCAATCAGATCATTAATTTGATCAAAAATCTCAGCAAATTGATTATGATGATCAGGTAAGATGCTTTTAAATATATTGAAATTAGGCATAGCCTGTTTACCTAATAGTTGTTATAGAATTATTTATTATTTATAAGTTAGTTAGTTAGGCTTGGTACAGAATTGTGTACAATTTGCTAATCAATATAAATCACAGCTTATAAATAAGCAATAGTTTTTATTGCGTCTACTTTTTGAGTATGTAACTAGCACAAACATTTCTTAACAATAAGAACTTGAGATTTAAAATCTGAAGTGTTGCGACAGCAAAATTGGATTTTGTAACAAATCGTTGAATGGTGCGGTCGAGAAGATTTGAACTTCCAATCCTTTTACAGAACAGCACCCTCAATGCTGCGCGTCTACCAATTTCGCCACGACCGCTTAACTTTATAACAACTATAATGGATTATAAATAAAATATCAATAGAGTCGCTGTATCATCTCTTTAATAAATCACGTCATGACAGTAGTGTAGTGAATATATACAACAATATTCACTTCCATGTCATAAACTAGAAATGATGACAATTTTAGAGCATTTTACTAAAGATAAAAAAGCGATTCAAGATAAATCAACAACAAAATTAGGTATAATTGATTGCTTAATAGCAGCTTTCATTAAACTATCTAATTTTTCATTAATATTATCAAAGTCAAAATGATATTCTCTAGAATTTCCGGTTAACACAAGAGCAGAGTCGAAACCAAGGCGATTTGCTGCAAGTATATCGGTGTAAAAAGTGTCCCCAATCATTAACATACGATTCTTAGGGATATTAGAACATTCTTTTAAAATTTTGTGATATATTTCTGAATATGGCTTACCACTATAAATTACTTTTCCCCCAAGCTGCTTTATTTTTTCTGCATAATATCCGCTACAATATCTATAGATACCGTGCTGATTTATTCCAAGATCAGGATTAGCACAAATATTAATAATTTTGCGTTGTACAATGATTTTAAATAATTCGTCGAATTCATTTAAATCTAACTTTTCATTTTCGTCCCTATAAATAGTGATTAAGGAAATATTAGCTTTGTTAATATCATCGGTGGTGTAGCATTGCATTACGTTTATTATATCATTTTCTAAATGTCCTAGGTGATATATTATCGGTTTTTTAATATTGAATCGCTTTTTACTCTCTAGTATCATTTGCACTGCTATTTCACCTGAGCTAATGATCATTTCTGGAAGTGCATTTATTCCCCAAGATTTAATTGTTTTATGTAGAGAAAAAATATTTCGTGGGGCATTAGTAACAAAATATACTTTTTTCTGTGCAATAATTTTATTAATATTTTGTACGACGCCTGGATATGTATGATTTCCTTCAATTATCACCCCCCAAAGATCAAATAAAAACACATCATAATCATTGATTACATCGAAAATATTTTTATAATTTAACGTCTTCATTTATTGTTATCTCACTATATTTTAAATCAAGAAACTTTACTATTGTAATAAGTTACGTTATAGTCATTTTTATTGTTTCTAGCAACAAGTAATAAAGTGCAATATGTATTATGTCGGGAATTGAAGAAAAATGTAATGAATCATCATATAGTGCTGATTCTATAAAGGTGTTAAAAGGTCTTGAAGCAGTCAGAAAAAGACCAGGGATGTATATAGGTGATGTTGGAGATGGATCTGGTCTACATCATATGATTTATGAAGTAGTTGACAATTCTATCGATGAAGCGCTTGCTGGTTATTGTGATTTAATACGAGTAACATTAAATAAAAATGGTTCGGTAACTGTATCTGATAATGGACGAGGTATACCTGTTGAGATTCATGAAGAAGAAGGGATATCGGCCGCTGAAGTGATTATGACTCAGCTTCATGCAGGTGGTAAGTTTGATCAGCACTCCTACAAGATTTCAGGTGGTCTGCATGGTGTTGGTGTATCGGTAGTAAATGCACTTTCTGAGTGGCTTGAGTTGCGTATTTGGCGTAATAATAAAGAATATTTTATTAGATTTAATAATGGTATAACTGAAGCTCCACTTTCAATTGTCAAAGAAAATATTGATAAAAAAGGTACGGAAGTTACTTTTTTCCCATCTGTAGGAATATTCACTAATATAGAATTTGATTTTGTTACTATAGAGCATCGTCTGCGAGAACTTGCTTTTTTAAATTCAGGCGTAAAGATTCTACTCATTGATAATCGTTTTGAAGAAGTTAAAAAAGTAGAGTTTTTTTATACAGGTGGTATAGAAGCTTATGTACAATACATAGATAGAGCAAAGCATGCTATCCATCCATGTATAGTAGTTAATACTGAGCATGTTGAGTCCGGTATAAGCCTTGAGCTTGCAATTCATTGGAACGATTCTTATCATGAGAATATTCTATGTTTTACTAATAATATTAGGCAGCGTGATGGTGGGACTCATCTTAGTGCTTTCAAATCAGCGATCACACGTGTTATCACTTCTTATCTAGATACTACAGGTCTTAATAAAAAAACTAAACATGATTTTAGCGGTGAAGATACTAGAGAAGGGATTTGTTGTGTATTATCTGTTAAAGTTCCTGATCCTAAATTTTCTTCTCAAACAAAAGATAAGCTAGTAAGTTCTGAAGTGCGACCTGTTGTAGAGAATGCCGTTTATACAAAGGTTCTTGAGTGGTTTGAAGAACATCCTATTGAAGCTAAGGCAATTATAGCTAAGATTATGGAAGCGGCCAATGCTCGTGAAGCCGCTAGAAAAGCAAGAGAACTTACTAGAAGAAAATCAGCTTTAGAAGTCTCAAATTTACCAGGTAAACTTGCAGATTGCCATGCAAAAGATCCTGCTATTTCAGAATTGTTTATTGTTGAGGGGGACTCTGCAGGTGGTACTGCAAAGCAGGGTAGGGATAGCAAAATTCAGGCTATATTGCCTTTGCGTGGTAAAATTTTAAATGTTGAACGAGCAAGGTTTGATAAAATGCTTAGTTCGGAGCAAATCGGTACATTAATTACAGCTCTTGGGATTAGTGTTGAACGAGAATTTTCTTTAGAAAAGCTTAGATACCATAAAGTTATTATTATGACCGATGCTGATGTTGATGGTTCGCATATTAGAACTTTGTTACTCACATTTTTTTATCGTCATATGCCAGAGCTCATAAATAAAGGCTATCTATATATAGCACAGCCACCACTTTATAAGGTAAAAAGTGGTGCATCTGAGCTTTATTTAAAGAATGAACAAGCTTTGCAAAATTATTTAATAAAATCAACTATTAATGATACAAAATTAATTCTAGACGGTCAAGAGCAGTTAATAGGTTATAATTTAGAAGATCTAATTAATAAAGTAGTTCAGTTTAACTGTTTGCTTGATCGTGCTAGTAAAAAATTTAATCGCTCAATTACTGAAATTCTTGCAATTAATGACTTATTTAATAAAAAAATATTTGAGCCTGAAAGTGGTTCAAGGCTTCAAAAAGCTTTAGATGTTTTAAATAATTTAGAAGAATCGCCAGATAAAACTAATTTGCAAGTGTTAAAACATGAGAATAGAATAGAATTCTTCCATTTTAGTAGAGGTTTAAAAAACACTAAAATATTGTTGAAAGAGCAGTTAGAATTATTTGAATTTGTAGAAATATCACAGTTTGCTTTATCAATTTTTGATATATTTAGTAAGCGATTAAAGCTTATAGTAAAAGGTAAAGAATTTGATGTTGTAACACCAAGTCAGTTGTTAAATACTATTATAGAATGCGGTAAAAAAGGAATCACTATTCAGCGTTTTAAAGGTCTTGGAGAGATGAATTCTGATCAGCTGTGGGACACCACTCTTGATCCTACAAAGCGAACTTTGCTTCAAGTAAGAGTTTCTGAAGTAGATGAAGCCGAAGGGATTTTTTCTACTTTAATGGGTGATGTTGTTGAACCTCGTAGATTATTTATCCAAGCTAATGCTTTAAATGTTATGAATTTAGATATATAATGTAATACCTGAATACTATAGATATATCAAAGGCTTTGTGTAATCACATTGCTTGACCACGTAATGATAGAAGAGTATAATCAAGTTGTACAGGAACGATAATCACTTATGCAAAAATTAATTATTCACGGTGGTAAGCCACTTGAAGGTAGTATTAATATTAGTGGTGCTAAAAATGCAGTATTACCTATTATGGCTGCATCTATTCTTACAAATAAACTACATATTACTAATGTCCCAAAATTAACAGATGTTAGTACTATGAAAGATTTGCTCCAAAATCATGGTGCGTGTATTAGAATAATAGAACACACGGACGCATTGGAGATTATAATTAATACCACAAATATAAATAAATTTACTGCAGATTATGAAATAGTACGGAAAATGAGAGCATCAATTTGGGTTCTTGGTCCTTTGCTTACCAAATATGGTAAAGCAAAAGTATCGCTTCCTGGTGGTTGTGCGATTGGAGCAAGGCAAGTAGATTTACATATTGCTGTATTAAAATCTATGGGTGCTGAGATTGAAATAGAGGATGGATATATTAATGCTTCAAGTAAAGGACGTTTAAAAGGCACGCATTTTGTTTTTGATAAAGTTTCTGTTGGGGCTACTATTAATGCAATACTTGCAGCAGTTTTAGCAAATGGGGAAACTGTACTTTTTAATTGTGGTCGCGAACCCGAGATAGTAGATCTATGTTATTGTCTTATAAAAATGGGTGCTGATATTTTAGGTGTTGGAAGTAGTACAATAACGATTAAAGGTAAAGATTGTTTAAATGAAACAAGTTATAAAGTGCTTTCTGATCGTATTGAAGCAGGTACTTATATGTTTGCTGCAGCTATTACTAAAGGTGATGTAAAAATCTGTGGGATTGATTACAATATTATAGAAAATATAGCATTAAAACTTATTGAAACTGGTATAAAAGTTGTTCAGATCAATAATGGAGTTCAAGTAACTTATGCAGGAATGTTAAATTCAGTTGATTTAGAAACTAATCCCTATCCTGGTTTTGCTACTGATTTACAAGCTCAATTTATGAGTCTTATGTCGCTTAGTCGTGGTGTTTCAATGATTACTGAGAATATTTTTGAAAATCGTTTTATGCATGTGCCTGAATTATGTAGAATGGGCGCAGATATAGTAGTGCGAGGTAATAAGGCGGTCGTTAGAGGTGTAGAGATGTTAAAAGGAGCAGAAGTTATGGCGAGTGACCTTAGAGCTTCGGTATCGCTAATACTTGCTGGTCTTAGTACTAATAGTAAGACCGTATTACACCGAATATATCATTTAGATCGTGGCTTTCAAGATTTAGAAAAAAAATTAAGTAATTGCGGTGCTGATATAAAAAGGGTATAATAACTCAATTGATGTTATGGTTGGTTACAGATGTTGTTTAGGGCTTTGAATATAGGCTCTAGCTTAAAGTTTGAATAATGGATTTGTACTGTGAGTTACTTGTATAGGTACTATAATCAATTTATATTACAATAAAAAATTTTAACGGAGAAAATTATGGCAAGAATTACAGCAGAAGATTGTAATAAAATTATACCGGATAGGTTTCGGCTTGTTGTACTAGCCACAAGATATGCGAAATTATTAAATTATAAAGTGGAAACTAATCAAATTAAAAAAGAAAAGCGTGATAAGCCTCCTGTTATCTCATTACGTAGAATTGCTGCAGGCAAAGTATCGGTACCTCAGTTAGAACAGGATTTAATAAATAGTTTGCGTACCAGCTCTATGATAGAGCCACTTGTTAATCAAGATGAATCAGAAGATGTAGAAGAAAAATTTGAATATTTACCTGAAGTTTATATCGGGGAAGATTATTCTGATTTAGATGATCAAATCTTTATTAATGAGAATGGCGAAGATTATGAAACTGATAAGTAAATGCTTATCGGTGTCGGTACTGATATAGTACAAATTCCTAGAATTGAAAAAATATTAAATTTATACCAAGAACTTTTTGCTAAAAAAATTCTAACATCACAAGAATTAAAACAATTTACTTTGTTGGATAAACCAAACCATGCTACTTTTTTAGCAAAGCGTTTTGCTGCTAAAGAGGCTGTTAGTAAAGCATTTGGAGTAGGTATCGGTCAAGGTATAAATTTTAAAAATATTACTATAATAAATGATAATTTAGGTAAACCTGTAGTAGAAGTGAGTTCACACTATACAAATAAACTTATTCCTTTTCATATTCACCTTTCTCTTTCTGATGATTACCCTATATGCATAGCGTTTGCCATAGTTGAAAGTAATTGTTCAGTATAATTTTAGGTAATCTTATGTGGTGTTACATTATTTAAAAAATCTACGCTATATCATGCACACGAAAGCAAGAACCTATAAAAAGATTTTATACTTGATTCTTGCTTTTTCGTAGTAATGAACTCGATAAGCTATGCTGCTCTTTTATTAAATAAGTTAAGATCCAGTTTTGCTATTTGCTTTAGGTAACATAATTTTTAAATCAGCTTTAGCTTCTAAATCAGAAATATATTTCTTTAATATTTCTGCAGCTAATATGTTATCGATAGTTACTTTTGCTTCTTTTTTTGTTGGAATAGGTACAGGTTTTTTCTCAAGCACTTTTATAATATGCCAGCCGAAATCTGTTTTGACTGGAGTTGACACTTCATTTACTTTTAATGCAAACGCTTTATTTTCAAATTCTGGTACTAATTGCCCTGATTGATTTAGTATAATGTAACCTATAACCCCACCATTTGAAGCTGTAGCTTTATCAAGTGAGAATTCTTCTGCAAGCTTATTGAAATTTCCTCCTTTGCTTAATTTAGTCTTTACAGTATTAGCTTCTTTTTGTGATTTAACTAAAATATGAGCAACCTTTATTTGTTCTTTACCTTTAAGGTTATCAACATATTTATTATATTCGTCATCAAACATCTTATCTGTAATGTTAGATTTTATGTAATTTGCTAGTAATTCTTGCTGTGCTAATTGATTTTTTGCATTTTCAAGTTTTTCTTGGAATTCTTTAGATGAAGTAATACTAGATTTAGCAACTTCTTCTTTTAACAAAAGATTATTAACATAAATTTTTATTAATTTTTCCTGATCTTGTAGTGGAAAATCATCAAAATTTTTTATTGTTTCGCCGGATTGAAGATTGAGCTGAGGCTTAAATTCTTGCATAATTTGCGATTCTTTTACTTCACCACCTTTATATGTAGCTACGACTTTATCTTGGTCGCAAAAAGCAATACTGGAAAGCATGCTAACTGATAAAAATATAACAGATAATTTTTTCATATGACTCATCATTGTGTTAAACATAAGCTTAAATTTTATAAAAATAATATATCACCGTCAACAGCTATTTAAAATATTTTATTATTAATAAAAAAAATACCTTTTGATAAAAAATTATTCATTTAAAAATTATAATATTTGATTATTTTATAAAATATACCTATAGTAAAGTACTAAAATTACTAAAAATACGACATCATAAGGATTTTAATGTTTTCTATTTTAAAAAAACTTTTTGGGACTGCTAATGATCGTACTGTAAAAAAACTATTTTCTGAAATTACAAAGATTAACTCACTTGAGCCTGCAATAAAGATATTATCAGATGCGGCGTTGAAGAATAAAACTGTAGAGTTTAAAGAAAAACTTAAAAACGGAGCTACTTTAGATGATATCTTATATGAAGCGTTTGCAGTAGTGAGAGAAGCGGCTAGCAGAGTTTGTGGTATGCGACATTTTGACGTTCAGCTTATAGGTGGTCTTATATTACATCGTGGTATGATTGCAGAAATGCGTACTGGTGAGGGTAAAACATTAGTTGCAACGCTTCCTGCATATTTAAATGCTTTAACTGGAAAAGGTGTACATGTTGTAACTGTGAATGATTATTTAGCAATTCGTGATTCTGCTTCTATGGGTAAAATTTATAATTTTTTAGGATTATCGGTTGGATGTATTGTTGCAGGTATGACTGATGAAGCAAAACGGATTGCATATAATTCCGATATTACTCATGCAACAAATAATGAACTTGGTTTTGACTATTTAAGGGATAATATGAAGTATAGTATGCAAGAGCGCGTACTGCGTCCTTTTAATTTTGCTATTATTGATGAAGTTGATTCGATTTTGATAGATGAAGCAAGAACCCCAATAGTGATCTCGGGTCCAGTTAACGATAATTCAGCATTATACGGTAAAATTGATAAAATTATACGTTTGCTTAATGACAGTGATTTTGAAAAAGATGAAAAACTAAAAACTATTAACTTAACAGAAGTAGGTATTACAAATATAGAATCGCTGTTAATTAAAGATGGTATTATAAAACCTGATACTGGTTTATATGATTTTGAGAATTTAAATTTAGTACATTATGTTAATCAAGCATTAAGAGCTCATCATATGTTTACTGTTGATGTTGATTATTTGGTGCGTGAAGGTAAAGTAATGATTATAGATGAATTTACTGGACGTGTAATGGAGGGACGTAGATATTCAGAAGGCTTGCACCAAGCATTAGAGGCAAAAGAAAATGTAAAAATTCAAAATGAGAACCAAACTTTGGCATCTATTACATTTCAAAATTACTTTCGTAATTATCATAAATTATCTGGTATGACTGGTACATCTATGACTGAAGCATCAGAATTAAAAGATATATATAATTTGGATGTTGTTGCAGTTCCAACACATAATAAAGTTACAAGGATTGACCTTGATGATGAAATTTACGGAAGTAAACAAGAAAAATATGATGCTATCTTAAAGTTGATTAGGGATTGTTACAATCGTGGTCAGCCTATACTTGTTGGTACCATAAGTATTGAAAAGTCAGAAGAATTGTCAAGTATTTTAAATAAAGAAAAAATACCTCATAACGTATTAAATGCTAAATTTCATGAGCAAGAAGCTTTCATTATTGCTCAAGCAGGTAGGTTTAAAGCCGTAACGATTGCAACCAATATGGCAGGGCGAGGCACTGATATTATGCTTGGCGGCAATCCTGAAATGTTAATAGAACAGCTTAATAAAGATCGTAATTATGTAGCTAAAACAGCTGAAATTAAAGCTCAAATTGCTGAAGAAAAGCAGAAGGTTATTGAAACAGGTGGCTTATTTGTAATAGGTACAGAAAGGCATGAAAGCCGTAGGATAGATAATCAGTTAAGAGGAAGATCAGGAAGACAAGGCGATCCTGGTAAAACCCAATTTTTTTTATCACTTGATGATGATTTAATGCGTATTTTTGCATCAGATCGTATATCAGGAGTTCTTAGAACACTTGGCTTAAAAAACGGAGAAGCTATTCACCATCCGATGATTAGTCGTTCACTTGAGAAAGCTCAGCAAAAAGTGGAAGCACATAACTACGAGATGCGTAAAAATTTATTACGTTTTGATGATGTAATGAATGATCAACGTAAGATAATATATGAGCAACGTACTGAAATTATTAAATCTAAAGATAGTTACGGTTTCTTAAATAGTACTACTGAGGAACTCGCTAGAAAGATAGTATTAACTTTTATGCCGTTAGGCTCTTATAGAGAAGATTGGGATATAGACAATTTAACTGTAGAATTACATCGTATCTTTTCTATAAAATTTGATCATAATTTAGTGCATAAAAATGATGTGACAGAAGAAGATATCACGAAGCTTGTTATACAAATGGCTCATGATATATATAAGTCAAAAGAAGAAGCATATAGTAGTGAGTTAATGAATAATGCGGTAAAATATATTTTACTAACTACTCTTGATCAAGTGTGGAAAGATCATTTATATAGCTTAGATCATTTAAGGCAAGGTATCTCACTTCGAGCTTATGCACAAAAAGATCCTCTGAGTGAGTATAAAAGAGAAGCATTTAATTTATTTGAGCAAATGCTTAATAATTTAAAAGAATTATTTATTCAAACTGTATATCACTTCCATATCGACTTAAGACATCTTCAAAAAGAAGATATTTCACTTGAACATAAAAAACTTCAAAAAAATATGTGTGAGAGTCGGGAAGATCCAGCTTTTAGTAAATATAATGCTGGAAATAGTATTGAAACTTATCTTAAACCGGTCGTGTTACGCGTTGACCCAAAAGATAGAAAACCTGATGATCCTATGAGTTGGGGTAGAGTATCACGTAATGAGCTGTGTCCGTGTGGTTCAGGTAAGAAATATAAATATTGTCATGGTGCAAATTAATCAATATTTACGTCAGTGTTTTCTAAAAATCTAAGCTAAGTTATATTTTATAGTGCAGAAGATTGAGATACTATTGTTATCCTGTATGGTACCTTTGTTCAAGGTAATTTATTGTATGATTTGTATAATGATTCTCACAGTGACATTTTGAAAAAATGCAGTATAAGAAGGTATTCCTGGTTACACTCTTATTATTTAGTATTTTATACAAATAATCATACTTAATAATTTTATTTCACTAGTAATTATAAAATTCTGAATATGGTAAATCGTAACTTATTGCTGTATGATATACAATATTATTCAAACTAATTTAGTTTCTAGTTTTTTAGATAAAGTGTGTGTAGAGTATTTATTCCTGAATTATTTGCGATGTTTTAATTCATGCATTTAAAATTGCTAGATGGTTATTTCAAAAAAACAAATGTTAATATGTGTTAGTAGTAAATGATAATGATACTTTTTGAAATGCAGATGCACTCCACATAACTTATATAAAGTGTCAGAATATTGAATATCAATAAGGAGTCGTAATAGTGTGGCTAGGATTTATATGAATCAGTAAGCGCTTAAATATAGCAAATTATGACTTAAGATATTTTAGTTTGTTATAGGCAGTTCTGTACATCAATTGTGCAGTTTTTAAAAATTTTCTATTGAGTATTAAGAAATGGTATTATACTAATAACAACGCATAAGTAGAGAAAAGTAGATGTTAGTATGTTATGATATTACATAAGTAAAGTTTGAAATAGCATTAGCCAATGATAATAACTGTAACAGAAGAATAACAATATTCTGTAGAGACTAGAAGGTAGTTATTGACAAGTTTAGTAAAAAGTCTTATATTATCTACAGGTGTAACAAAGTGAATAGTGTATATGTCTAAAGCTAAAGCGAAAACAGCTTCTAAAAATAATCCTACTTCTAGGGAGCAAGCTAAGGAATATTTGCATAACGGTCAGAAAATTAAACCGGTAAAGCTTATTTCAGCTCAAAATTCTTTTATAGCTGCTGAGTATGAATCTTCAGGGGATTTAGTTGTAGGAAGTAATAATCAGCCGTTACCTTGGGGATTAGTGAAAAGCTTATCTTAGTTTCTTACAAAGAGTATATCTTTTACACAATTGGGGGCATAGCTCAGGGGTAGAGCATCTGCTTTGCACGCAGAGTGTCAAGGGTTCGATTCCCTTTGCCTCCACCATTTTAATTTCTATGTCCATTTATCAATAAATAGTAAACTCTATGTAAACTAGAGTTTTTTACTCTTTAAAAGTAAGGTTAACGCTTTTTAGTAATTTTTCTTTGAAGCAACCTTATGAATATTTCTAATGAACTTTTAGCCGTATAATTAAATATTAAAATTTATGAAATTTTAATAATGGTAAGAACATGCAAGAATTAATAGCTTTTGAAAGCAAATCAAGTATTTATCAATGGAATGGTAATGAATGGGGTTGTACTACATTTAAACTTGCATAGAGTGAATCGTTATTACCAAAGTTTAAACGGATTATACTATAACTAATTGTACAATTTTTAAAGCAGATAAATATCATCAATATGATGTGACTGAATACTGTTATGTAGCAAAAATGATACCATTCATTGATCATAATCAAAGAATATGTAAGAAATGATTATTGTGTATTTATATAGTATAGCTGATAAACAAATTAACATAATATTTAAATTAGTAACAGGTGAGTAATATTGCACAAAAAAGGAAAATATAGAGCTATTTTAGATTATAACGATATCGAAGCTTCTTATCATCGTAATGGTAAACTTAGGTGCTATTTGTAGATTATATTTCCAAACATAGCTTCTTGAAAAGTAACAAGTTAGAGATATGTTACTTAGAATGGAGCTATTTTTTTGGAGTGTATCACGCAATTCTTTAATACTAAGAGAGTATGGTTATGATATCGACTTTATTAAAGTTGTTGTAATTTAGCGCCAGAAGATTTAAGTTAGATTATCAACTCAGAATTTAATGAATGATATTTTAGTATTAAAAGTTAAAATACATAAATCATTGGAATGAATTTTTAGTAGAATCGTCAGCTCTTCATATAATCTGTAATTATTATGGAGGGATTATCTTTTAAATTGGTAATTCTTTGTCTAATGTTACTAGCTATATGCTCTAATGTATATTTAAAATAATTAGATATCACTTTTGAAATATAAGCATTTTATGCATATTTGATACTACTGTAGTAAGTAAGGTTATTATATAAAGCAAACAATAAGACACGGAATGCATGATGTAATAGAAAAATTTTTTGAAGCTTTGAAGCAGAATACTGTACAAAAAAAATAACTTATGATAATATTATATTTAAATTTCTTATAAGGTGCTTTTATGCTAAAAATTGTATTAGTTAGTTTTATTAATTTAATTTGTGCGTTAAGCTATGCTGACCAAACGACTCAAAATCCTAATTTTACAAATGTCGCTTCTAATCATTCAGATGATCTATTACCTGCAGAAGCAGCAGTGCACTTTGTACAGCCTTGGGCAATGCCTACAACAAATGTGCAAGCTAAAGTTAGCAACTCTGCTATGTATTTTACATTAATAAATACTAGAAGTAAAAGTTATAAGTTAGTGAATATATCTTCAGATAAGATAGGTTGGATAGAAATTTATCAAACAATTAATGATCAAGGTGGTAGTAAAATGGTAAAAGTAGATTACCCATTTTTAATCTCTAGTAATGTTAATGTTGATTTCAAGCCCGGTAGCATGCATATCATGCTTTATGACCCAAAAGTAGATTTAAATGTAGGTGATGAGTTTAAAGTAACCTTTTTCTTTGATGATAATACACAAAAAATAGTAAATGTTAAAGTAGCAAATGATAATCCTTATAATAAAATAGGGAATTAGCTAAAGCATCATTGTGAGGTATTGCACATTGTTTAAATCTTTTCCAACATCCTTATAGTATCCTGCCCAAACTGACAATTTTTCTTTGTAATTGATAAATAAAAGATGAGTTTAGAAATTAGTGGACGTGAGTTAATTAAATCTAAAATTATAGATGCTCCTGAATGTTCAGGAGTTTACAAAATGCTAGACGTTAGTAAGCAAGTTATTTATGTCGGTAAAGCTAAAATTTTAAAAAAACGTCTTACTAATTACATTAAAAGCGATTTAGATAATAAGACTCTACGGATGATTGCAAATACTTATTTTTTAGAGTACATTATAACTCATTCTGAAGTTGAGGCATTACTATTAGAAGCACAGCTCATTAAGAAATTTCAGCCGAAATTTAATATTCTCCTTAAGGATGATAAATCTTTCCCTTTCATCAAGTTAAGTTTAGATCATGATTTTCCACAATTACTAAAATATCGAGGTAAAGCTCTAAGTGACGGAAAATTGTTTGGTCCTTTTGCATCAAATACACAAGTTAATACTACTTTAACGGAATTGCAAAAAATTTTTAAATTACGTTCCTGTACAGATAATTATTTTAATTCTCGTACTCGCCCTTGTTTACAATATGAAATAAAACGTTGTTATGCTCCTTGTGTTGGTAAAATAAATAAGGAAAATTATAGAGTGCTAGTAATACAGGTAAAGGATTTTCTACAATGCCGTACTAGAGAACTACAGGAAAACCTATCTAAAAAGATGCAAGAGCTAAGTAGTCAGATGCGTTTTGAAGAGGCAGCAGAAATCAGAGATCGTATTAAGGCGCTTAGTTATGTGCAGCTTAAGTCTCGGATTTTAGATGTTGTTAAAAACGCAGATATTATATCTATTGTGCATAAGGACTTGCATTATTGTATTGAGGTAGCTTTATATAGGGCAGGACAACCATATGGTAATATTCCTTATTTTTTTTCTTCTACTGAAAATAGTACCCACGAAGAAGTATTAGAATATTTTTTATTACAATTTTATCAGAAACAACAAGTACCTTCAGAAATTATTATGAATCATGAAATTAATTCTAAAGAGAATGTGATAGAGGCGATTAAGAAAATCAATAATATATCTGATCTTAGTATTATAGTACCTCATAAAGGTGATAAAGCTAAATTAGTTCACAAGGCTGAGGTCAATGCTTTATTCTCTCTAGAACAGTATTTAAAGAAAATTACTAAGAACACAGAAATTATGTTTGAAGTTAAAAAGCTATTTGATCTTCCTGAGATTCCGGAAAGAATTGAGATTTATGATAATAGTCATATTCAAGGTATGTTTGCAGTAGGAGTGATGGTCGTTGCTGGTAAAATCGGTTTTGATAAAAAAGAATATAGGGTTTTTTCATTGTCATCACGTAATTTTACAATAGGTTCAGAGATAGAACTACGAGATGACATAAAAGGTGATGATTATGGGATGCTTAGGCAAGTTTTAACACGACGATTCACTAGACTTAAAAATGAGCCGAATAAATTGCCAAGCTTAATGATTATAGATGGTGGTAAAGGACATTTAACTGTTGTTAAAGAGGTAATGGATAAATTTGGGATGAATATCCCTTTTGTTTGTATGTCGAAAGGCAGAGATAGAAATGCTGGTCTTGAACAATTACATATGCAAGGTAAAGAAGTATTTACTTTAGATAAAAATTTGCTGGTTATGAAATATTTACAAATCCTACGGGATGAAGCACATAATTTTGCTATAAAAAATCATAGACTCGGTAGATCACGTGCTATAAAAATATCAAGCCTTGATGATATAGATGGTGTAGGTGAAGCTCGTAAAACAGCTTTGCTACATTATTTTGGTTCATATAAAGCAGTCTGTAATGCAACTATAGATGAGCTTGCTAAAGTAAAAGGTATTAGTAAATCACTTGCTAGTATGATTTTTAATGTTTTAAATCGCAAAATCTCACTTGATAATTCATGAAAATGGTATTGGAAGCGCATAAAGATGTCTTAACTTTAAATAGAAACACACATATCTTATTTAAAAAAATACTAATAATTTAGTATTTTAAACTTGACCATGCGATTAAGTTTTTAGACTATATTAGTTATGAATAGATTTTTGTTATTACAAGCATGATATAAATGAGCGATTCAACAAGAAACAAGAATGTGCACATAATGAGTTCTGTGATCTCAGGAAGTAAAATTGCTTACAGACCATTACTTACATAATTTTCTAGCAATAATTATTTGTCCTAAAATAAATATCACAAGACTCACGATGGTGCCTACAAATACTCCTCTAAGGTTGAAATATTGCAATGAGCAAGCATAATATTCCCACGTTAAAAAAGTTGCGGCTCCACTAAATGATGATAAGACAATTATAATTTTAGATGTTTTGATATCAAAAAGTGTTGTTATTAATGGTACTAATATTACAGGACCCCAGAAACCTGTAAAGAACATTACTAAATCAATTACATTACTAAATTTTAAAGCAACAATTATAGCCAAACTTCCAATTATAACATTAATAATGCGTGTAATTAATAATAATTTTTTCTGATTTTTCACTTTTACAATAGGATTTATTATATCTTTAACAATAGATATAGAAGTAACGTTTAAATCAGAATCCGCAGTAGACATAACTGCAGCTAATAGTCCACTAATAACAAATCCTTGAATTAAAGGTGGGATGATTTGGTTGATTAAATATGGTAATACTAAATTTGATGGTTGATTTGGGTAAAGATTAAATGCAATTAAGCCGTTTAAAGTAATGCAAATCAAGAAGAAAAAATATATAGCAGATTTTATATATATTGCTTTAATAGTGTGTGTAGGATTTTTATTAATTAACGCTCTTTGTATAAATGTCGGATATAGATTCATCACGCTAAAGTTTAAAGCTGCTGTGATAGCATAATATAGTAGATTAGTTTGATCAAAATTTGTGTTTGTGAAATTATCTATAAAATATACAAAACCGATTTTATTTAAACTTATAAAAGTTATAGCAGGTATAGCAATTATCATTGCAAAAAATTGTAATAAATTAGTAAAAACAATTGATTGTAACCCACCTATTGTAGTATATATAAGTACTATACTATAGCTTAAAATCACCCCATGTACATAATGTATTCCTAAGATATATTTGAAAATATAGCCGCTTACGCTTATCTGAGCTGCTAAAAAACCTACTGAAACGATAACTGTGCTAACACCACCGATAAAACGGCCTGTATTACCATAATATCTACTCATTATGTCACCAATACTTTCAGCGCCGTAATGTTTTACAATTAAAGGCACTATATAGAATGCAATTAATATATCTATAGGTATTGTAACTATTAGAGCGTAAGCATAATATCCATGTCCTAAAAACACTTTTTCCATAATGCCAAAGGTGGTAGCACCTCCGACAGAACTTGTAAATATAGTAGCTATTAGTAATAGCTTATTATGTTGTGATTTGCGTTCAACATTTGCATAGTTCTTAAAACTACTATGTTTAGCTCGGTAATATATACCAATAACTAGAATAGATATTAGATATATGAATACAATGATATTATCAATAGGTAAATTAAACATAAATTAGATTTTAAAGATAAAACTTAGTATTTGTTCTCAATATATTTTTAGTAATATTATGATGTGTACTACTATGTTTTAGTAGTTTTATGTATCTTGATTCAAAATATTTTGTTTTAGATCATATTAAATATTTTATTTTTTAGTAATTTTTTCTTTACTGATATAGTTAGTGTATGATTAAGTGGATAGTTTTATGTTTAAAATACCTATTTTAAGTTGCAACCTAATTAACATTTATTGATGTAAAACGTAATTATTAACATTAATCAGTAATTATTTCAAATAAAACATAAATTTTCTCAAAATTAAGTAGTATTCATATATCTATTATTGCTCGTGCTAAATAGTCTATAACTATAGTGTATTTGTGATATAACAGCGAGTTTGCATCTATAATTTATTATTTCTAGTTTCTCGATTTCATAAATTTTCCCTATTTTATGTAGTAAAGTGTTAATTATTGTACTGCTGCAATCAAAATATGTTTATTGTGAATTTGAGGAAATCAATACAATTGTCATGTCACTTATCAAAAACATAACGATTTTATCTTTTCATCGCCTAGTTTAGGCGTTTGTTTTTGAGGGATTATATCTCACAAGCTTAGCAATAGGTTTATCTGATTTGTATTTCTTAACTGTACTCATTGTGTTTTGTTTAATTTAATCATATATCAAAATTTGAGTTTTGTGTGTGATTGTAAGGAATACGGTAATCTTAGGTTTTTTGTATGAGATCATTTCGTATAGTGAAATTTTCTTAAAATGACGGAAAACACGAATAATTTAAGAATTAAGAATGCAAGTGTGTAATGGTAATAAAGACACACGTTAATAATTGAACTCCTATCTATTAAAAACGCTTGACTATGTTATAGTCCTATCATATCCTATAAATTACCATTAAATCCCAAGTTAACCCGAATTATACCAATGAATGTATTCCTATCTAAGTATATCAATGGTGTTGATAAAAAGAGTAGGGTAACAGTGCCGGCAAATTATCGTGCAGTACTAGGGAAAGAATTATTTAACGGTGTTATTGCTTATCCGTCGATTAGGAATAATTGTATAGAAGTGTGTGGTATTGCGCATATCGAGAAATTAAGGAAAATGATCGAGACTCTTGATCCTTATTCTGAGGAACGTGATGCTTTTGAGACTATGATATTTGGGGAAGCTGTACAGCTTGCCTTCGATGGGGAGGGAAGAATTATATTGCCGCAGTCTTTAATGAAACATGCAGATATAGAAGAGCAGGCATGTTTTGTAGGAAAGGGAATAATTTTTGAGATTTGGCAACCTCAGAATTTTGAAAAATATTTAAGTTACGCTCAAAATATCGCTCATGAAAAGCGTTTAACTCTAAGAAATGTGCATTAATGTCACAGTATCACATACCGGTAATGTTAAGTGAAGTTTTGGAGGTTTTAGCTCCAAAAGGCTATGAATCTTATTTAGATTGTACGTTCGGCGCAGGAGGATATAGTAACGCAATATTGAAAAGTTGTTATTGTTCTGTAACGTCTCTGGATTGTGATCCACACGTAATTGAAAGAGTTGAACAAATTAAGCAAGATTACGGTGAGAGATTTAGTTTTATAAAAACAAATTTTGCTGACAGCTTTGGAAAACTTAAGCAACAAAAATTTGATGGGATAGTGATGGATTTAGGTGTTTCATCAATGCAGTTAGATATCGCAGGTAGAGGATTTTCATTTTTGTATGATGGACCATTAGATATGCGTATGAGTGCACAAGGGTTTAGTGCTGAGGAATTTGTAAATACTGCAGATGAAGAAGAGATTTCAGATGTAATTTATAAATATGGTAATGAGAGCTTATCACGAAGAATAGCTAAGAATATCATCAAATATAGAAAAATTGCAAGAATCGATAGTACTCGCAAATTAGCTGAAATTGTAAGGTACAGTATAGGATTTAGAAAAGGCAAAATTGATTCTGCAACTAAAACTTTTCAAGCTATTAGGATTTATATCAACAATGAGCTTGGTGAATTAGAGCGGTTTTTAGCGAATGTAAAAAATATATTAAAGAAAAATGGACGTTTAGTTGTTGTATCTTTTCACTCTTTAGAAGATAGAATAGTTAAAAATTTCTTTAAAGAAAATTCAGCAAAGCCGGTAGCAAGATCTAAATATGCTAAAGATGAAATAAAAATTGATCAAAATAAATGGCTTGAGATTATTACGCACAAAGTTTTAACACCGTCAAGTCAAGAGATAAGGCTTAATGTTAGAGCTAGATCTGCAAAACTTCGAGCTGCAAAAAAGATATTATAAGTCATTGTTGAATTTACTATTTTTCATGTTCTTGAAAGCACGAGCTAATTAAGACAATGATAGAAAAATTTATTATCTTTGCATGCGATCGTTGCGTAGTGCTGTGCTGTAGCAATGATGCGCTTGGTATCCAGTAAGGTAACACTTTGTTAAAAAAAATTGTTTAAGAAGTATTATTATGTAATTTAGTTATGACTAGAAAGTTTCACTATTCAATATTATTTATAACAATTATAGCAATATGTAGTTTATTCCGGATCAAGGATCGAGTCTCAACTCTGAATTATCAATTAAGGAGTGTGATAAAACAGATTAATAGTGAGAATAATAATATTAATATTTTGAAAGCAGAGCAAGCTTATCTACTTTTGCCAACTAGATTGGAAAAACTCGCTGCGGCTTATTTGAAATTAGAAATAGTGAAATCATATCAAATGATCAATGATCCGTTAGCACCAAATATCGAACAAAATATTAAATTTAATCATAATATTAGTATTTCAAAGAGTAATAAATGGCGTTACAAAAGAATTATGAATAATAAGTATATACAGACTGTTTCAAGTAGAGTTAAGTAATTGTTATGAGCTAGTTAGTAATAGGATGCATTGCCATCTCAGGAATTTTTATAAGATTGTTTATTCAAAACTTATAGTTTTCACTTACAATGACATGATTGCTACTTAAGACACTATAAATAAAATGAAGCAAATTTTAGAAAAATGGAAGCCTGCGATTAAAAGTCTAATAATTTGGAATATTTGTAGTAAAAACACAAAAATTCGATTATTAATGGTTATTTGTGGTTTTTCTTTTCTTTTTTCTACTGTATCTTACAGATTAATAATTGTTGCTACGAATGTTTACGATAAAAATATTAATTCCTTCAAAAAAAAACATCAATTTAGAAAAGAAATAGTTGATAGAAATGGTAATTTATTAGCAATGAATCTACCATCTGCCTCATTATTTGCTAATCCACAAATAGTACTTGATCCTGAAACTTCTGTAAAAAAGCTAGCAGAAATCTTACCTGATATTAATAAAGCTAAATTAATTAAAGAACTTAAGTCAAATAAAAGCTTTATATGGGTCAAAAGAGATTTATTACCTAGTCAGCAAGAAAAGATAATTAGCCTTGGGTTACTTGGCTTTGAGTTTGAAGAAGAGCAGAAACGAATTTATATCTTTTCAAATTTATTGTCACATGTTATTGGTTATGTAGGTAGAGATGCAGTAGGACTGAGTGGCTTAGAACTCGCGTATGATAAATATTTAACTAATACTGATTATGAATTAAATGACCTAAAGGATCAGAAAGCACCACTCCAATTATCTATTGATATTAGATTACAAAGTATTTTAAGTGAAGAGATCGATAAAACGTTAAAGAAATTTAATGCAATAGGAGCAGTAGGAATTATTGCTGATCCTAATAACGGTGAGATTCTTGCATTAGTAAATAAGCCTGATTTTGATCCTCATTATCCAAGTTTAGCAAAACCGGAAGAGCTATTTAATACGGCAAGTCTCGGTATTTATGAAATGGGTTCGGTGTTTAAATCATTGACTATGGCGGTTGGTTTTGATACTGGTGTAATCAATATGAATGATGCTTATGATATAAGCTATATGAAAGTAGGAGGATTCCAGCTTAAGGATTATACCCCACGGCAAGGGTGGCATAGCGTACCTGAGATTTTTTTATATTCTTCAAATATTGGTACAAGTCAAATCATGCTTGAAATCGGTAAAAATGATTTTAAAAAATACCTAAAGAAATTAGGGTTATTAGATCAGTTACAAATAGAATTACCTGAACGAGGCACACCATTATTTCCTTCAGAAAAAAGATGGAATGAACTAACTAGTGTTACTATGTCTTATGGCTATGGTATTTCAATTAGCCCTTTACATTTTGTAAGAGCGATTTTACCAGTTGTTAATGGTGGCACTTTATATGATCTTACTTTATTAAAAAGAAAGACTCAAAAAGTAATCGGTACAAAAGTTTTTAGTGAAAATACCTCTACCCAAATGAAGAAATTGTTTAGATCAGTAGTGAAAGAAGGTAACGGTAAACGAGCAGAGATTAAAGGATATCTTATCGGTGGCAAGACTGGTACAGCAGAAAAACTTTCACAAGGTGTAGGAGGTAAAAAGAAATATCTTAAAAATAGTAGAGCTTCGTCATTTTTAGGTATACTTCCTGCATCTAATCCGCAATATGTTATTTTTATTAGATTTGATGAGCCAAAACCAACTAAAGAAAGCTTTGGCTTTGCAACAGCAAGCTGGACTGCTGTACCGACTGCTGGTAGAGTTTTTGAACGTATGATATCTTTATATGGTTTGGAACCGATAGAACAAAATGAGGAAGAGAGTTAAAAAATATACTCATTTAATTTGCAACATTTGTGTTATAAGTATAGCTCGTTATATTATTGCTCTAGTAATAAAGTATAAATAAAGCAAATTTTTAAAAAGCAAAAATTATTGCGTATTATGTGGAATTCCGAATTGTATAGGAATGACATTGAGTAAGTTAAAATATAACAAATGAATCTAATATATCTTATCTTACATCTTTAGTCTTTTTGGTTATACTAAAACAAGCAATAATTTGATATTAAAATAAAACTGTTTAGCTCTACAAATTCTAAAGAATAAGAAGAATGAGTGCTAAGTGCTGATGGAAAATAGAGTATATATTATTGTACAAAAAGAAAATTAATTTATATTTTGTAATGTAATGGATACCAGAGCAGTCATTTCGAGGAGTGAGGCTTTGCTACAATATCATTAAATCTCTTGATATTGCTTAGTACATTAGTAAGTAATTTTTACGTAAAGCAGGAAACACTGAATTATAAAACAATTATAAAAAACTACATTATTTATGTTAAAGATCAAACAGGAAATATATAAAAATAGCTTGCAAGTAATATTACAGTTTTTCTTTGCTTTGCTATGTTTTTGTATAATACTATTTCCACTAATGAGTTATAAAATAAATATCCAAAGTAGAATTTTCCCAGCAATGGAAATTATATTTATTTATTATTTTATGTCGTTATATTCCCTAAATATTCTTAGCATATTTTTTTTAGGGCTATTGATAGATCAAATAAGTGGCGTGCCTATTGGTACAGATTCTTTAGTTTTTATATCAGCAAATATAATTTATAAATTATCTTCAAAATATTTTTTAGCTAAAAATTATTTAATAAATTTTGTTGTTTTTTGTGTTTATTGTTTATTTATATTGAATTTTAAATATTTATTGGTAACAATAAAGCATCTAGACGCAGAGGGGTATCTAATAATTTTTTTTCAATTTTTAACAACTATATTTTCTTATAATATAATTCGTCTTATACTTGACTCTCCTATGAATTATTTTAAAAAATATGCTAAATAAAAAAATACTACATGGTGAGTTGATTTCACGAAGAGCCTTTATAATTGGATTAGGTAAACTCTGGTTTTTATCACTGCTGGGCATAAGAATGTTTTATTTACAGCTTATTAAAAGTGAAGAATATAGGACTTTATCAGATAAAAATCGCATTAATTTTGTTGTACTTCCGCCGATTAGAGGGAAAATTTATGATTTAGATGGTAATATTTTAGCTACTAATAAACCATGTTATCAGTTGGTAATAGATAAGAGTATTAATAATAATTATAGAGATGAATTGGAAATAATTAGTAACATTTTAAATTTCTCTCCAGATAAATATAATTATATTAAGCAAAAAATTAAAAAATCTAGTCGTCACACTATTTTAACAATACTAGATCATCTTGATTGGGAACAAGTTTCGATGATTGAAGAGCAAAAGCATAAACTAGCTGCAATATTTATTGATGTAGGGTATTTAAGATTTTATCCTTTTTCAAGCACTACTTCTCATTTAATAGGTTATCTTGGCCAGATCAATGAGCAAGAGAAGCAAGAGTTAAATATACGTAGTTTAAGTGATTTTAATATAGGTAAATCCGGTATTGAAAAATATTATGATAATAAATTACGAGGAGAATTCGGTTATAAAAAAGTTGAAGTCAACGCTTATGGTAAACAGGTAAGGACAATATCAGAGACGCCTACCCAATCAGGGGCTGATATGCATTTAAATATTGATGCGTCTCTTCAGAAAAAAATCCAGCAATACTTAAATCCTAAAGGTTCTTCTGCAATAGTTATGGATATTAGAACTGGAAATGTGCTAATTTGTGTTTCTACTCCAGGTTTTGAATCAAATAATTTCAGTAAATTATCAGAAAATTATTGGCAAAGTTTAATTAGCGATCCGCATAAACCTTTAATTAATAAGGTAATACAAAATTCTTATCCTCCTGGTTCGGTTTTTAAAATAATTACCGTACTTGCAGCACTTGAAGTAGGAATTAATCCTAATAAAACAGTTTTTTGTGATGGTAGCTCTATTCTCGGTACTAATAGTTTTCGATGTTGGAATCATAGAGGGCATGGTACGCTCGATATGATGTCTGCTTTAAAGTATTCCTGTAATATTTATATGTATGAACTTGCTAGAATAGTAGGCCCGGATAAAATTCTTGCAGTTGCAAGAGAATTTGGTTTTGGTTCAAAAACTGGTATTGATATATCACCTGAAAGTAGTGGGTTTGTACCTTCAAAAGAATGGAAAAAGAAAAAATTAAAACTTCCTTGGTCAATAGGTGATAGTTTTAATTTAGCAATTGGGCAAGGGTTTTTAGGGGTAACACCAATTCAGTTGGCAAGATTTATTACAGCTATTGCAAGTAATGGTAAGCTATATACGCCTAGAATATTAAAAAATGCTTCAGAGTTTTATAATGTGAATATTAAGACTGAAAATATTAAAATAATACAAGAAAGTTTGTATAATACTGTGAATGTTGCTGGAGGTACGGCGTATTATAATAGAATTTTTGCTGAAAATAGGAAGTTAGCTGGTAAAACAGGCACTGCTCAGGTGCAAAGCAAACTAAATGCTAAAGATGATTTAAATCGTGATTCTATTGCATGGGCAAGACGTAATCATGCTTTATTCTTAGGATTTGCTCCATATTCAGATCCTCGTTATTCTGTTACCGTTTTTGTCGATCATGGAGGAGGTGGTAGTATTGCAGCTGCACCTGTAGCTCGTAAAATCATGTCCGATGTTCTTGATAAGTATATGCGCTAAATTCGAAAATTAGCTTCATTATTTTTGTGCTTTTAATTATCATAGAATTTAGTGCTGTTTATGTACGTGTTACTTAGTTATGTATTCTGCAGTTCAAAGGTTTTAAAAACACTTTGCTTTTTCTAAATTGAGATTTATATGTCTATTATGTATCTTTATTTTATTATATCTTAGCTCATATTAAAAAATACTTTATTTCAGTTATTAGTTTATGTTATTAATAATTTAGAATCATTACAGAGGTATATATGTCTATGAATGAGCAAGATGATCAAATAATAAAAGAATTAGAAGCAAGACTAGCTGCACTTAAAGGTATTCCTCCATCAATTGAAGAATTAGAAGAAAGGTTGGCAAAGCTTCAAGATACATCTTATATATACAAAAAATCTGGTAATGAAGTAGACAATTTAATTGAGCAGATGCACTCTGAGCTTAAATTAGAACAGAAAAGTAAAAACCTCAATGATCAAAAAGATCAGGTAATACGTGATAGATTAGATAAATTAAGAGAAAATAGTTCTGTAACAGAAACATTGATAGATTTTTCTTTTAATGATACTAAATCAATAATTACCGATACTATATCTTCTCAAGCAGATATAGTTAGTGCATATGCTAATCGTTCTACTGAGTTAGATGATAAAAAAGTATTACTACATTTAGCTAATAATCTAACTGAAGCTAGAGATATTATTATGGATACACCATCTATATCTAAAGCATATGATACTAAAATATTTGATGTTATTGCTAGTGGACTCGGTAGAATTTATGAAGGAATAAAGACAGTAGCGACACCTGCAGTTAATATTATAAAAGAAGTAGGTAATATTCTTATTAATTCGATTAGATCGCTTTCTCAAAAATCTTCTGAAAAACAAATAGAAGAATCAAAAAAAGAATTAAAGAAGCTATATAAATCATATACTGATTTGAAAGGAGTTGATGAAAAAGTCAAAAAAGAATTTCTTAAAAAACATTATCAGCAAATTGATAAGCTACAAACTCCTAAGGAAATATTTTTAGAAACTGCAAAAATTACTAAATCTATAAGTATAGCAGGAAAACAAAAGATAAATAATCTTAAACCACAACAAGTGATTAATAGAATGCAGGATAAAAATCCTTCTGGTCTTCTAAATAAGAGTTCATTTACACCTTCTAATACTCCTACTAATAAAGTAAAATCTTCAAAGATCAACCAAAGGTAAATTTTGTGTCATTATTGAATAAGTGTAGCGTGATTAACTATGTATTTTTATAAATATATTAATCATTTTAACTGAATTCCATTTGTTAATACTTGTGATGTTGATATTGTGGAAACAAAACAATGCAATAAAACACGGTTATAGCATAAATTATTCTAATCCTTTTATTCCATTTGTATTAGCATTATCAAATGTAGTATTTTTGATTGTTACTTCAGTAAAATCAGTATTTGTTAAATCGGCATTACTAAAGAATGTCTGATCAATTTTCGCACACTTAAATATACTACCTGTTAATATCGATTTTGAGAAGTCTGTTTTAGTAAGTATTGCTGCAGAAAAATTTGTCTCTTTTAAAATAGAATTTTTTATTACTGTATTTGTTAAGTTAGCTTTTTTAAAGATGCTATTTGAAAAATCGACTCCATTAAATACTAAATTACTTAAATTTAAATTTGTTAAATTCATATTTGCTAAATTAGATATTTTTTGTAAATCTTTCACAGAATTTATTACTATATTATTATGTAGAATTTTATTCGGTGGAATTTTATCCGCACTATCATTTATAATAATGTTATTAGAAAGATTAGTATTGATAAAACTAGAATATGCTTGGTAATTAATATTATTTATTTGTGAATTAGCAAGGACTGAATTAATAATATTAGTGTTTATTAGATTGGCATTTATTAGAGCTACTTGATTTAAATTGCCTAAAGTAATTTTAATGTCTGTAAAATTTACGTTTTGTATTAAAGATTTAGAAAAATTTACATTATTAAATTGTCCATTAGTAAAATTTGAGTTTATTATTTCACTGTTATTGAAATCAGTATTAATGACTTTAAATTCTTTTAAATCATTATTGCTATAAATATTATTACTACAGGTAGTATTGATTAAAGTAATATTCAATCCTTTGGATTTATTAATTCTTACAAAATTCGTATTACTATTTTTTATTGATAAATTATTAAATGTATTATCATTGAAACTCATATTATTTAATATAGCATTGTCGATTTTAAAATGATTTAAAACTGCACTACTAATTGTGCTATTTTGTAAATCACATTTAGTAAGGTTAATATTTTGTAATGTTGAATCTTCAAAGGAAGCATATGAAAAAAAAGAGTTATTACTTTGGATATTATTAAAGTTTACTGAATTAAAAATACTTTGTGTGAAGTTAGAATCTTTAATTATTACTGCTGTGAATTTAGTGTTACTTAGGTCACTAGATTCAAAATAATTATTAGTAAAATTTGTATTATTTATTACACTTTTTCCTAAATCCGTACCATAAAATATTGAATTTATTACATTAGTATTTTTAAAGCTATTATTTTTTAGGTTAGTTTTTTGAAAATTACTGCTGTCAATATTACTGTTACACCATAATACATTACTAAATTTAGAATTTTCAAAATTGACATTGATTATAGTAGTTTTATTAAAAGCAGTATCACTGAAATTTGATTGAACAAAATTTGTATTTTGTAATGTTATATTATTAAAAATTGAACCTTGAAAATCAGCATTATAACCTGAAATATTTTTTATTACTGAATCCGTAAAATTACTTTCTTGAATTACCGCATTTGTCAGTATTGCTTTGTCTAAATTGCTACCCGAGAAATCAGTTCGTAATATTTCGCAAGAAGTAAAATCTATCCCTGATAAATCTTCATTTGTTAACTTTATTCCTATTAATTTTACTCCTTTTAAATTAGAACCAAACTTTTCTTTCAGGTTCACTTTAAGATTTTTAGAATTTTGTGATATGATATAATCACGAATTATAGTGCTTTGACTATCCGTAAGTAATCCATTCACATCACGTGTGGATTCGGAGCAACTGTTTAATAAAAGATAAATAGTAATGATTGATATGATTTTAAGCATTTGCTTTCTCATATTCTTCTTCATTTATTTTATTTGTTGGTGGTATATGTAGGCTTAATAATTTTAATTTTCGATGTAAAGCTGATCTTTCCATACCGACAAATGAAGAAGTTTTTGAAATATTATTATTAAAACGGCTCATTTGCGCTGATAGATATTGACGCTCAAAAACTTCTCTCGCTTCTCTAAGCGGCATAGATAACATATCAAAGCTGTCTTCAAGTTTTGTAAGATTAGCACTATTTGCTAATATTTCTGAAGGTATCATATAAGGTTTTATAATTTCATTATTACCTGTAGTTAACGGATTCATAATTAAAGTCCATTCAACAACGTTACGTAATTGTCTAATATTACCAGGCCATTCGTAGGATTGAAGAGCTGTAATAGCTTCATCAGAAAAATGACGTTCTTTTAAACCTGAAAATTTTGAAAGTTGCTTAACAAAATATTTAACTAGTAGTGGTATATCTTCTTTTCTTTCATATAATGAAGGTACTTTTAGAGAAAATACATTAAGGCGATAATATAGATCTTCTAGAAATTTTCCGTTATTTACTTCATCTTGGATATTTTTAGAAGTACTGGTAATAATTTTTATATCAACTTTAGTCTTTTTCCCACAAGGTTTTGTAATAGTTTGATCTTTAAGGAATTTTAATAATTTTACCTGGATAGGAATAGGAATATTACTGACCTCATCTATATATAAAGTCCCATTATTTGCAAATTCTAAGATAGTAGGACGTTTATTATTATTCTCCTGCTTTTCTGATTCTCCAAATAATTCTTGATTAATTTTTTCTGTAGTCATGCAGGTTGGGCTAAAAATAATAAATGGATTATTAACTCTCTTAGATTGTTTATGAATTAATCTTGCTGCAAGTTCTTTGCCGCTACCGACTTTACCATGAATCATTATACGACTGCTAGAGCTAGCTGCTTTTTCTATTTCCATTTTATATTTTAAAGTTACTGAACATCCTCCAACTAATTCAGTTTTATCTATAACCTTTGATTTTAAATCTATGTTTTCACGTTTTAATTTTGTTACTTCGCAAGCTCTTTTAAGTAAAATAATTAATTTATCATTATTAAATGGTTTCTCGATATAATCGTAAGCTCCCATTTTTATCGCATTAACTGCTGTTTCTATAGTACCGTGACCGCTAATAATGATTACCGGTATTAAAGGATAACGTTTTTTAATTATCTCTAAAACTCCAAGCCCGTCAATTTCGCTACCTTGAAGCCAAATATCAAGTATCACTGCAGAGACTGGTTTTTCAGAAATTATTTTAAGAGCTTGAGTACTATTAGCGGCAACCTTGGGATTAAAACCTTCATCTTTCAAATTTGCAGCAATGAGATTTCGTATACTCTCTTCATCGTCTAATATTAAAACATCTAATTGTGACATTACAATTTACCTTTAAAATATTAAAAACCTAATATGTATAGGTTAATGCTGAATTTAAAAGAAAGCAACATTTTTTTATAACATTTTTGTCACAATATTTTTTGCCTCTAAATTATTATAGAATGAGAAGTCTTATATAAATTTGGTTAGTTGTTGTGGTTTTTATAAATCTATAAAATATCAAATTTTTAATTTGATTTACAGTTTGTAGTGTTATAAATATAATGAATTATGTGGATATGGATACTGTAGTAGTCATTGTGACACTAGTGTGTTTGTAACAAATTGTCAATAAAATAATGAAAATACTAATAATTTAGTGTTTTAAATAGTGTTTTAAATTTGATCCAGTGATGAGGCAAGAGGAAAGTGTTTATGTATTCACGCAATAAAAACTCTTACTAGCAGTAAAATAAGTTTTTTAAATTATGCTGAACATATTTTTAATTATTATTGCATTATTTATTTGCTTAACAATCTATCTATTTATAAGAAACAATGATATTTTTACAAATTTATTGATTCTAAATAGTTGTACAACTATTACTTGCTTATTTATTTGTTGTCTAGGTTTGTACTCAGGAAATAGTTCATATTTTGATATAGCAATTATTTATTTTCTTTTAAGTTTTATCGCAACAAATGGTTATTTAAGATATTTTATATATGAGTCAAAAAATAGAAATAGATAAGATGTTAAATATCGTAATTTTAGGGTGTGGTTTAAGTGGTATGCTAACTGCACTGTCTTTTGCACAAAAGGGTATAAAAACTACTATATTAGAGAGTAAACTGGTAAAAAGCCCAGATTTTTTAAAAGATATAAGAACTACTGCTTTAACGCCGTATTCTAAAAAATTTTTATTCTCTATTGAGATATGGAAAGAGCTTGAACAGTTTGTAGCAGAAATGCAAGACGTATATGTTGTAGATAATAAAGCTTCAGAAATGTTAGATTTACGTAACGAGAATGATGCTGTACTTGGATATGTTATTAAGAATAGTGATTTTAAAAAGATATTATTGTCAGCAATAACTAATAATTCGTTTATAACATTAATTGATAATAATCAATATCAAGAAGTTATAAGCCATAATAATTATTCTATTATAAAATTTAATAATGATAAACAAATTAAGTGTGATTTATTAATTATATGTGACGGAGCAAATTCAAAAGTAAGATCTTATTATTTCACTAATGAAGTTGATAAACCTTATCAAACTGCTCTGACTTTTAATGTTAAGCATGAAAAGCCGCATGAAAATTGTGCGATGGAGCATTTTCTTCCACTTGGTCCTTTTGCTTTACTACCTTTAAAAGATCAATATAGCTCTTCCGTAATATGGTCAACTTCTTCTGTTCAGGCTGATTTAATTATTAATTTTCCTATAAAAGAAGTTGATTTTTTAATTCAAAGAAATGCTGGTCATTTCTTAGGTCAAATTACTATTGATAGTGAGATTAGTAGCTTTCCACTAAAAGCTTTTATAGCAAACAGATATTTTCATAATCGTATAGTGCTTATTGCCGACACTGCCCACATCATACATCCACTTGCAGGCCAAGGGCTTAATCAAGGTATAAAAGATATAGAGATTTTGAGTATGATTATTAGTAATAATGGTACATTACAAGAATATCAAAAACTAAGGCAGTACGATAATTTTATTATGTATAAGCTTACCGATTCATTAAATAGTATTTTTTCAAGTTATTCCATAAATTTAAGATGTTTAAGACAAATAGGGTTTAAGGTGATAAATAATTTAAAACCTATTAAGAATTTGATTACTAACTATGCCATGGGGCAGAGATGATAGTTGTTGCACGACTAACTATAATTGTCATTATAGTTAGTCGTTTCTGCTCAAATAGACCAAGGACAATAAGTTTTATACTGAAAAATTTTTTGAATACTAATTATAAAATTAATCTCAAAATTCTTGAACTGCAAAAGTTTAATGCTACAAGCTCTAAAGCAATTTTACGATAAATTATGGATAATGTTTTATCATTAGATGCATTACTCGTATAATAAAGCTCAGTAATTATAACTAGTTTAGGAGTGGATTTTACTAGAGTAGGAAGTAAAAATTAGTCGAAATGCATGCAATAAGAATAAATTACATAAATATTTTGCAACATCAATATGAAAAAGTATTAAGATAAGAAAGATTTATTTGAAAAGCAAGGAAAGCAAAAATAAATAGCAAAGTCTTAGAAGAGTTATAAGCTGTAACATTTAAAATTGATTAATTACGTTAATTAATAGATTGTTATAATATCACAAGCACGAGAGCAAATTTTGCAAAAGACATGAATTTACTCTTACTTACAAAAAACGATATTATATAGTTCAATCTGTAATAAAGCAGTAGCAGATTATTTTGTTGAATAGCAATACGTGGAAATGTATAGTATCATGAAAGATCAGATACCTAGTACCGCTGTTGTTGTTCTTAATATTCATAAGCCAAAAATTCCCTAAATTATTAAAAGTATAAGTACATAATAGTGTAGGAAAATTTAACGCACAGTAGTTAGTTCGGACAGAAAAAGTATATCTAAGAAAAAAGCTTCTTCAAGGAGAATGAATTTTGGTATTATCCTATAATTATCTTATAAATGATATTTTGCAGCAAATATGTTTAAGTTTATTCAGAAATATTAGTGGAAATGTAGTACTTCTTGAAATAAGTGAGAGTTGATAGCAACTGTATAATTACAGTATATGAGGAAACTTAATTATTTTAGCATATATCTTATTTAAATGAACATAGAAAAATAGCAGAAATATCAAGATACTTAATATTTATTAAGCCTTTATATCATCGATTAACGAGGTATAGCAGATATTGATCTAATCATAAGTTTACATATGAATAGATTTAAGAGATTATGATGATTACACTTCTCATATTTTAGCTATGGAGATTGTAAAAATTATGGATAAAAATCCGTTATTTAAAACTAAATAAAAATGTTAAGTATCATACTATTTTACGATTGTAGTATCAAATTTAACACACAATATTATAATTATAAGTAAAAAAATTTTATTAGTTGATGATATAATTATAACAATTGTTACTATAAATGAATATGCTTATAAGTAGTTGCATTGTTTGTGATGTTCTTAAGTGTTGTGATTACTAAATAATATTCAAACTTCAATAATTGGCTAGATCATCCTACAAATCTAAAGTACTCTTGTATTAACTGTGTTCTGTGTAGTGTATTTATTGCTCTTTCTGAAGTTGACCTTCAATTTATTATTAGATTTAGGATTAGGGGAGTAATTTATGCAAAATGAAATAAAAAAAGTTTGTGTTATTGGTGCAGGAGTTATGGGGTCAGGAATTGCAGCGTTAATTGCTAATTCTTCTCACCGAGTAGTTTTGCTTGATATTCTCGATAAAGATTCTAATGATCCTAATAAAATAGTAAAAAATGCTGTAAAGAATTTGCATAGACAAAAACTTCCTCCATTATCTTATCCAGATAAAGTAAATTTCATTACAATAGGTAATTTAGAACATGATTTAGATTTAATTAAAGAATGTAATTTAGTAATTGAAGTTATTGTTGAGAAGTTAGACATCAAACATCAATTATATAATAAAATTATACCTTATCTTAAAGAAGACACAATTATTGCTTCTAATACCTCTACATTGCCACTGAAAAAACTCAAAGAGAATTTACCGAATAATATAAAGTCCAGGTTCATTATTACGCATTTCTTTAATCCACCGAGATATATGGAGTTGGTTGAATTAATTATAGACAATACAATCAAGGATGAGGTAATAGAGAAAATATCAGTGTTCTTAACAAAAATTCTTGGTAAAACTATAATAAAATGTAATGATACACCTGGTTTTATTGCTAATAGAGTAGGGTGTTTTTTACTTGAGTTAGTAGCCCACAAAGCGATAGCTCAAAATCTTGATTTTGTTACAATCGATCAAATATTTAGTAGATGTTTAGGTTTGCCAAATACCGGAATTTTTGGCTTATATGATTTAATAGGTCATGACGTAATGAAGTTAATATCAAGTTCATTACTTTCTGCTCTGCCTAAAAGTGATGATTATCATAGGATATATTTTAATACCAAAGTTTTTGATAAGATGATAGAGCATAATTTAATTGGACGTAAAGGTGAGGGTGGATTTTATCGTTTATCTGTATCAAATGGTAAAAAGATTAAAGAAGTTATTAATATAAGTGATTTATCATATCACCCTGTTCAGAAAGTAGATATTTCATTTAATAATCTTGATGAGTTGTTAGCTAGCGATTCAATTTATAGCAAGTTTTTTAGTGAGATTATCACAGAATTTTATATTTATTTAACAAGCTTAGTACCATCTGTGACTAATAATATCTACGATATTGATGCTACTATGAAGCTTGGTTATAGTTGGCATTATGGACCGTTTGAGTTATTGACTATAGCTGTTAAAAATGGATGGAATTCGATAATTAAAAATGCTGATTTAATGAATATTTCACTACCTAAATATTTAGCTAGTAAAGAATATCAAAAAATTGATAAACAAAAATTTAATTCTAAAAAAGATTTTTTACAAGAAAGTACAATAGTATTAGCAAATGATTCTGCAAATTTAATACATTATTGTGAAAATTTAATATTTGTTATTACTACGAAAATGAATACTTTGAATCATAATGTGTTTTATTTATTGCAAGAAGCAGTAAGTAAAGCAGAAAATTATGGAAAAAATCTTTATATTTTCCCACAAGGAAATAATTTTTCTGCTGGTGCGGATTTAAAGCTTATTCTTTCTTATATTCAAGATGGGAATTTTGATAATTTAGAGAATTTATTAAAGCTTGGACAACAAACAATGCGTTATTTAAAATATTCCTCTGTACATATTATTAGCTGTGCTCGTGGTGTTGCGCTTGGGGGTGGGTGTGAACTTCTATTAAACTCAAGCTATATTGTTGCAAATCAGGAGCTTAACGCCGGACTTATAGAGTTTGGAGTAGGTTTAATACCAGGATGGAGTGGTGTTACAGAAATGTTTGCTAGAAGTAATGGAGATAAAACTAAATTAATTAGAAATATTAAGAATATTATAGAGCAAAATAAAACAAGTTCAGCTGATTATTTTAAAGCAGATTATGATGTAAGTAATATGCAAGTCAATATGAACAAGCATTATATTTTAGATGAAGCTTTGAAACTAAACGTATCTAACAAAATAGTATCAATACCTCATAAAATTGCTTTACCTAAAATTAATATAGTAAGTGAAATAGATACATCCAAATATAATGATCTACAAAATAAGGTACTTAATAAATTCCAGAATATTATTGATAAACATAATGAAATAAGTGAAGCAGAATTACTTACATATGAGCGTGAAATATTTTTAGAACTTGCAAAAGAACCGCAGACTATAGAGAAATTGCACGCGATTGTGGGGTAAATATTAATATTATGTATTATAGTTATGAGATCTTAAATTTTCATTTTCATAAATAAAAAAATATTATTCCAGTAGTGAGTTGTATTATCATTATGATATCCTATATATTTTTTGTATCATTTTAAATATGATGATTATAAAATTAATAATTTCACTAAACTTTACAAGAAAATGTAAATTTTCTAGTAAAGTTTTACAATTAGTTACAGCATAAAGATCAAGAAGATCTAATAGATAATTAGCATAGAATAGAAAATGGTACACATAGTCACATTGTAATATTAATTATAAAATTCGTTTTTGTAAAACAAAAGGACATTATAAACCTATATCCATCCGAATCTTAAATCTCAATTTTTGAACTAATTCAGCTTCAAGAGAAAAATTTATTTAATATTAGTAGCAATAGAATTTTAGTTATTTTAAAAGCTTAAATTACATCCTATTTGAGGAAAATATCCTGACATATATAAAATCAGCATCAATTATTATGATAAAGTGCATATAATTTTTGAAAGCATTTTTCCATTTTAGGTAAATTATGTTCTACCGTAAGATAGTGTAATATTTCTAATATTAGTACTTTTCATATTTTATATATGCTATAATCAAGTGTTGATCGAAACACTTTAAATATGTAATCGTATAATATCATGCTTCCTGCATCATATGTTAGGCTTTCTTCATATTAGTTACTGTTATGTTAAGTATATTCTACTCAACAATAATACATCCTATACTACCACGATAGTAAGTCTGCGTGTCGTACATAGCTTGACCGTAAACAGCAGTGGTTGTAAATATTCCCTTATTAACTGCTTTTATTTTATATCGATAAGTCATTTTTTGATCAGAAATAGTACCGAAAATCATTACTCTATCATCACGATTATTTATATATATCGGTTTCCATATCATTATTTCCTGATGACGTTCTAGTATATTTAAATTATTATTATCTTGTAAAAGCTCAAAGCCTCCTGGTAATAAATCAAGTATCACAATATTGCTCAGGGTTTTATTGCTAGCTGAATTTATAGTGATGTTCACAGTAATATTATCACCTAATTTTACTTTACTAACCTCTTTATTATTTTCATCGAGATATTTTTTAGTTATTTCTATTCCTTGCACTATCTCTTTATTGCCTTTTAATTGCTTATCATAGCCTGAAGTTAATAGCTGATAGAAAAAGCCGTTACTTGATGATGTTAAGTCTATCTCATTACTCTCTAATGACAACTCAGAAATCATCACTTTATCACCTTTTAACGTTACTACTTTATCTGTATCAGTTACTTTAATAGTAGCCTCATCTACATTATGGATTTTAGCAGCATAGGTAAGACTTGCCATAATTGCATAGCTTGCTGATAGACTATTGTAGTTATCTTTTGCAAAAAGAGCGATATCTTGGATAATTTTTGAGTCAAAGTTTTTTAATCGCTCAGGGAAATGTAAAGAAATTAAGTATAAATACTGACTATATTTTATTAATTGATTATAATATTGGTAATTTGTTTTTGATATAGGTTTATTGAGAGTAAATCTATCTAGTAATTTATCTGCGTCCTCATCCATTTTTAGCATTTTATAGCTAGATGCTAAATAAACGCTAATCAAATCATCATGCCATGTATTTTTATGGTATTCATCTAAATATTTTAAAATATTTGCAATATAGTTTGTAGTAATAATACTATTTCTCGTCAAGATATAAATTGCATATGCTTTTTCTCTCGCTTCGTCTAAAGAATTTATTTCTCTATTTGCAATATTCTCTAAGTAGTAAAGACCTGCGTTAAACATATCACTTGGCACAGCTAAATATCTAGTGACTCCCTCGTTTAAGAAGTGCATAGTATATACAGAAATAAATGGATCAGAATCATCGTAAAAATTGTTCCAATATCTAAATCCACCGTCATCATTTTGACGTTCCAATAATGTTTGAAATATTTTCGATAATGATTCATCCATTTTTTTACGATCAGTTTTAAGAATCTGAACTAGCTCTTGCTCATTATATAATAAAACATTGGCAAAATTTTGGCTGACTAATTGTTCGGTGCAGCCATAATGATAATTATCTAAAAAATCTTTAAAGCCTGAAATAATAGCAAGAGGAGATTTAGAAGCAGAAATTTGCAACTTAGCAAATTTAGGATATAAATCACGCAAGATTTTTAAATTAGCTTTATTGCCTGGAATAAAGCCTGTATCAACCGTTGTGATATTTGGGCTAGCAGGACGAACACTCGTAGTGCTAGTTAATTCTGAGCTATGTACTAATGTCATAGACGTTATATCAGTCTTTATGTTATTTATAGACGCTACAACATTTAAATTTGCTGAACCGAGTTTATCAGTTGCTTTTAATTTAACATTAATAGTAGCTTCATTATTTTCATCTATCTGTATTGCTTTAGGATAATCTAATATTTCAAGTCCTTCGCTTGTTTCAATATTTAAAAAAATTTGAGCATTTCCTGAATCTTTTAGGTTATTAAATATTGTTATTGGTACTGCAAATTCATCATTTGGAGCTACAAATAAAGGTAAATTTGTATTGATAATAAGATCAGATTGCACTAATAAATCAGTTTTAGAAACTCCTATAGTATCAAGGCTTGATGCTATACCTATCACTCTTAAAGTGCCGTTAAAATAGCTTGGTATATCGAATGTTATTTCTCTCTCATTAAGATCTGATTCTAAAATGCCTGACCAAAATGTTACAGGAGGTTGGCTATTCCTTTTAAACGGATTAAGGTTGCGAGATACATTTATAAAACTGTCGCCTGGAGGAGATGCTATATAAGATTTCATTAATAAATGATGCTCAGGCAATATTAAATCCATGATTTGTGAAGTTCGTACTTCTAATGCTTTATCGTTCATGAAGTAATTAATCGGGTCTGGAGTCTGATAATCAGCAAATGATAGTATGCCTTCATCAACAGCAAATATTATGATTTTACAAGGATTAGTAGTACGGTAACGAATTGATAACTTTTCACCTGATTTAATTTTTGGGAGCAATGTTAATTCAATATTTTCTTTATGTTTATACACTCCTGCAGTAAACGGTAGTACTGCATAGCTAAATGGTGAAATAAAGATTTCCGTATCTGTGATGTCTCTTATAAATTGTACATTTACGTATCCTTTACCTTCAAAACCGTCAGGTATTTTTATTTCTTGAATACTATTATTTTTATCAGCTTTAAACCATTTAAAATTATGTACTTTATCAGTCTCAATAGTAATTAATCCATAACCTGTATAAGGAGTGTTAATATTTAAAAGAATAGTATCGCCTGCTTTATAATCACCTTTATCAAGTTTAACTTTTAAATTTGCTTTATTTATTAAATTAGCTGTGACATTCCCTTCACCTATTACTGAAAATTCAGTTTGAGCAAAGATTCTATTTTCTGTATCTGTTAGGTAAATAACGTAATCACCTTCTTCGTTAGTAGGTACGTTATAAATATAACCCTCGTTTTCTGTGATATTAACATTATCAGAAGATATATTCGTTTCAACAGGTACTGCACTGTAAGAATAATTACCATTACTATCTGATACTAAATTATTTACGTAATTAATCTTGTTTAACTTAAGAGTTAAATTATGTGCAGATACTTTTTTTGCTTTATTGGATATGGCTATGAATTCTATTGTTGAAATCACTTGTTTCTTAATATACTTAAGGTTGCTGTTACTTCTAAAACCTATAATATAAGGAAGAGGTGACACTATAAGAGATTTACTGCCCTGTACGCTTCTTCCTGAGTCAGGTTCAAAGCCTTCTGCAGAAAATGTTAGATTAAAAGTAGCATTATAATATTTGTCAAGGTTAAGGTCAAAATTTGCTGTACCTGTAGAATCCGTAGTAACATCTCCTAAATGCTCATTAAAAAACTCTTTATTGTCTTTACTACGATAGAATGTATACTCTTTAAAGTTGGCAACAAAAAACTCTGTAGGTCTAATATCAATTAAACCTCTGACTTTTCTATTTTCTGCAGGAATGCCGTAAAGATTTATAAGTTTAACTGTTGCTTTAAGGTCTTTTGGATGAGTCCATAGCGTATCTTTTGAGTTATTGAAGTTTATATTTATTTTCATGCGGTCAGGCTGAAAATCTCCAACTCTGACAGATACGCTATTAAGATAATTATTTATTCCTGGCTCACCTAAATATAAGCTTATATTATATAAGCCTGTTAAAGAATCATCAAATGTTGTGAATAAATATTCACCAAGCCCTTCTGAATTTAGAACGATTTTATTTTTATCTATTACTCTCCCATAAGGGTTAGTGACTTGTATTCCTAAAGGTAAACCATCAAATTTGCCGTGCCAATCATTTTGTTTGAGCATAATACCTATGTGGCCTTGCTCGCTTGGTCTATAAATGCCGCGATCGGAAAATAAATAAGCTTTTAGTCCTTCTTCAGAATTAACAGTCCCTGATATATCAAACCGAGAATAATTAACTTGTTGATCCACTCTATTATATGGCATAAACGAGAAATCATCTTTAGTAGTTAACACGTAAGCTATTGGGATTTTTCCTTTATTTAAATCACGTATGTTTGATAAAACAGTATGTCCTTGGCTATCAGTTTTACTGCTGACTAATATCTCACCATTAAGTCCTATAATATCTGCTTTTACACCTTCTGCAGGTTTACCATTACTGATATAAGAAACAAATATATGATGTGTTCCTGTTTTATCAGTTTTTACTATAAACCCAAGATCAGTAACTAAAATTAATCTTTTATCTTGAGATATAATATTATTATTATTATCTTTAGAGTAGACTTTTGCTAAAAATAGTCCCTTAGAATATCTTCCTGCTTGCTCTAAATGTAAATACTTACTGAAATCTAAATCTGTATAATGAGGTAAATTGAGATTTTGAGAATTAACTATTACCTCTTCTTGGAAAACATCTGAAATATTATACTCATTAAAAGAATATTCGTTTATGAAAGTTGGGTTTTGGAAAATATTGTATCTATTTGTCTGGCTTATTAAATGATTAATTTCTTGCTGATGAATTTTATCAATTTCTACATATAATTTATCTATACCAAGTGAATATACTGGGAGTTTCTTTTTACCAGATAATGAGAGAATAGATCCGTCTGACATGAACTTTACTTCTTTAGGATTATCAGGTATTTGTATTATTTGAGTGTAATCTGAGCCAAGAGTTAAATTATCTAATGTCCTAACACCTTTTTTTATTTTAATAAGCACAGTTCTTGAGGCAAGCGTATCTACTTTGAAGTGATGTACATTAGTAATTTTTGGGACGGCAGGTAGTAGCTCAAAATTTATTTTTTCACTTAATTTAAGAATATCATCCGTTATTTCTCTTGGGCTTTGCCATTTATAGTTTTTTTTACCTGCAACTCCTAAAAAATGAGGTTTATTTTTGGGTAATAAAAATAACTCTAAATGTTTTTTTACCTCTTCACCTGAAACTGGTGTATTTGTAGTAATTATAATTATCTGTTCCGGTTTCAGTTTATCATCTTTAACAATTGTAGCAGTACTATTAGTGATTTTTAAATATGAGGATAGACTTGGAATTAATACATTTTCTTTATAAGAATATCTTATATTATTTTGCATCATCTTATTATTTTGAATGTCTACATTTTTTTGCGTAAAAATTTCGTCCCCATATAATATTTTAACCCCGTCTTTTATAATAATAGATACTATGTCTTTTTTATCTGTAAGCGGTGGTATATTGGTAATCGATATAGCTTCTGTCTTATCTGTATTGAATTTGATCGAAAATGATAATTTCTCTTTAGTTGAAGATTTGATGAACTCTATTCTTTCTTCTAGACTTTTAGGATCAATTGGGTAGTTAAAAGCTATTTTTGTTTGGACAAATTTTTGAGAAATATTGATATTATCTTGTAGATAATTCATTTCTTTAATCATAGAAAGTAGTGGTAAAGACGTGAAGCTTATATTATTTTTTTTTAAACTGATAAAATTAGGGAATATACTATCTTTGATAGTAATTTTATACGTTTGATTAGGTAAAAAATTTTCTTCGGGTATAAAATTTATATTATAATTCCATCCGAATCTCCACTCCCCTTTAATATCAGGTGAAATAGATATGTACTCATTTATTTTTTGCCTGTTCAGTCCCATCTCTCTTTGAGGCTTTGCACACCATTCTTTAATTCTAGAATCGCAAAGATCAATATTTAACGAATTTTTCCCTGCTAACATCTTTTCGTTCGTTAATTTTAAATATACAGGTATTTTTTCATTAAAGCTTGTAGCGATTACTTGTAAATTTATTAAATATAAGAAAATAGTCAATACACATTTACAGCAAATATTTTTCATATCTATAGCTTATTATTTATGATCAATTCAATTATATGCTGAAAAAATTAAATAAAGCAATGAATAAGGATATTTTTTAAATTTAAACAAAATTTTGTTGTTGTTTGGACAGGAATTGTGATGAAGCTAAATACTAGTATTCACTATAATTTATGCAACAATTATGTTCATAAGACATTTGCACTACATAATATTATTTAAATATACATGAAATACCTTATACCTTTAAATCTTTCTCTAATATTTAAAGGTTTGACTGTCTTTAGCGTGTATTACTGGCATAGTATTTTTGATTGGTAATATTAGAAATTTCCTGATTAAGATTTATATCTGGTTTGCGATGATTGATTATGTCTAACATTGTCCAGTTGGTATTATTTATCAATAACATATTGTTATTGTAATAATTGTTATGTTATTTGAATCACAAAGAGTTATTTAAAATATTTTTATATGTTTAGAAGTGTTTATCGTACCGATTGTATCTTGTTATAAATTATATTTTCATTATTAATCAGTTTAAGTATTTTTTTGGAGGAAAATATTTTGTTATTCTTTAACATTTTATTTATTTAGCTATAAATGTTACTGCGATAGCTTTAGGTTTACCAATATCACTGAGGATATGCCATATTTATTTATGATCTAGTATATGCATTATATTTAAGTGACTCATCATTTTTTTATATGTAGATGACATAAATCACTGAACTGTGATTGTACACAAAATACTCAAACTTTAAATTCAAAATGGCTCCTTTAAATTCAAAATGGCTCAATTAATAAAAATGTGGACTCTTTATATATTAGCTTGTAAAAGCAAATATAATTACAATGGCTAAGTTTCGCAGAAGGTAAAAAGCTCAATATATGACTAGCGTCATTAGTTAGATTCGTGGTAACGTTATTATATTGTCATAATCATTTTGCTATTAGTTTTTTCTAACTTAACACTATAAAGCTGACAATCTTACCTTTATAATGTGTTTTAATTTACATTTGTGTAAATACAGACAAATCAATAATGATGGCGCACCCGAGAGGAGTCGAACCCCTAACCTTATGATCCGTAGTCATATACTCTATCCAATTGAGCTACGGGTGCTAAGCTTGAAGTACTTGTGTCTTATTCTTAATAATACAAATCAATATAGATAAAATCATAGCATTTGTCAAGAAACATAGAATGTTTTGATGTTTCTTGAAATATACAAAATTAAATTTAATAGTACGAATTGTACTATTTCTATAGTAGAGGTTTATAAATTAATATTTAATTTAATTACATTTTACTTATTTTAGATTAATTTATATGTACAAGAGTACAAGAACAAAATGATAGAGGAAAGTGCTAAAAATATCATGAACTATTGTGTTGAGGTAAAGTAGTGAAAAGGTAATTTAATAAAATTATAAGTTATGAACGACTTTATTAGCAGCAAAAATATAACTATAATATGTCACAGTCTCTGACTTATTGTGCTTGTTTTGGTATATGTTAGTAGTGCAGCTTGCAAATCAGTTTCTACTCCCTAATTCTGAAAGCGAAAAGTGCAATACTTTATCAAAAAAGTAAGTTGAGTATATTTGAGTAGACGGAATAATCAAAAAGATCCTGGAAGATAGTCGTTGTAGTACCAAGTAGTAAGGGTTATAGCGAAATGCACAATTAAGAATCTGATCCGACTAAGATCAATAATATTTTAGTTTACCATGTGAAGCAACTTTATTGATTGGATTATTAATTGCAGATTGTTATGTAATCATCATTAAGCATTACTGTGTGCTCAACTTCGTATCTATCTCTAGTGCCTTGCAAAATACTAATCATTATTATTTTTATGGATCTAATGCTCAAGGTCACTATGTGCCTACAGTAAGTTTTACTACTCTACGCAATCAGACCTTGCAATAATGATATAAAAAAGTCATTCAGCACAGATTATAGTCGCTTGTAGTTATCTACACATGTAATGCCTAGTGTTATAGTTAGTAACGTATTCAATTTATCTAATATATAACCTTTATGAGTTGATTTAAATTTTTAATCATTTGAGTTGTTTTGTAGAGATAAATTTTTTTTGCATTGCTTTTAATACAGCTTGCATAACTTTGGTGCGGCTTATTTTTTCTCAGTGTTGGTTTCTGTAGAGATATTACATTATGGTTCGTATAACTTGTGTATTCTGCTTTTAATTTGGAGTACAAAATCTTTTGTTACTTTATTTTGTGCTGCTTAATGTTCATTTACGCTTATTTGATTATTAAATTTTGTTCAATTCAATATTTTATTGAATGTTATTTATGACAACACTATTAAATACTTATTATTTTTATTAACATATTAATTTATCACTCAAGTGAGTTAATTAAAAATTAATGAGCTTGTATGATAATCAATATATCAAGTATGGACAAAGTTTTCATATACTTTATAATAAATTAAATATAATAGTAATGCTATTGCTCTAGAACTAGAACATTAAAAACAAGGTCTTAATGCTAATTTTGAAAAGTAGTGACAAGTTTTTAATAGCAGTAAAATAGCTTTATTTGTACAAGTCTCCAACAATACAATAAAGTGTCTGTAGAGAAAACTATTCATAGAAAAACCACAAACGAGATAAAATAATATATAATATGACCTTTATTGAAGAATTTATATACAAAGGATATCTTCACCAATGTACTGATTTGGACCAGTTAACTGCTATAACACAAGAAGTCAAGATTGCTGCTTATATAGGTTTTGATTGTACTGCTACATCACTACATATTGGTAGTTTAATGCAGATCATGATATTACGGTTACTTCAGAAACACGGACATACGCCTATTGTTATTATTGGGGGTGGTACTAGTAAAATCGGTGACCCTTCTGGTAAGGAAGTAACACGTAAAGCTTTAACGCAAGAAGATATTAAAAGAAATACTGCAGGGATTAAGAAATCATTATCAAAGTTTATCAAGTTTGGAAAAGATCAGGGTGATGCGATAATACTCGATAATGCAGAATGGTTAGATTCACTCAATTACCTAGATTTCTTACGTGATTTCGGTAGACATTTCTCGGTAAATCGTATGTTAACTATGGATTCGGTAAAACTTAGGCTTGAGCGTTCTCATCATTTAAGCTTTCTAGAATTAAATTATATGTTATTACAAGCATATGATTTTTACTATTTAAGTAAGCATTATAATTGTATCTTGCAACTTGGGGGGAGTGATCAATGGGGCAATATAGTTATTGGTGCTGATTTAATACGTAGAATCAGTGGTAAAGAAGTATTTGGTATGACAACGCCGCTACTTACAACCGCTTCAGGTGCTAAAATGGGAAAAACTGCTGCAGGTGCAGTATGGCTTAATGAAGATCTTCTAAGCCCATATGATTATTATCAATATTGGCGTAACTGCGAAGATGCTGATGTAATAAGATTTGCAAAATTATATAGTGAATTAGATATCATAGAGCTTAATAAATTTGAGCACTTGGTATCTGAAGATATTAATGCTGCTAAAAAACAGCTTGCTTATGAGTTGACAAAGCTTTGCCACGGTGAGCGATTAGCTAAATTAGCTCTAGAAACTGCAGTAAGGATATTTGAGCAAGGAGATATTGATGAAAATCTACATACATTTATTTTAGCACCAGAAATATTACAAGCCGGAATTAGTGCATATAAGTTATTTTACAATGTAAATCTTGCGAGATCTAAGTCAGAAGCACGTAAGATTATACGCGGCAAAGGAGCTAAGATAAATGATCAATTAGTCGAAGATGAGAATATGACAATTGATACTAATTTCTTACTCGACAAGAAAGTTATAAAGCTCTCTGTTGGTAAGAAAAGACATATATTAGTTAAGGTTTAAATATTTTCCTTTATTGCGATACACACTTTAGTTGTAAAATTCTTGTATTGCTTAAATTACTTCTAATTAAAATTCTTATTTTCAATGAGACAGATTGTATATTTTTATCTAATTAACCCTTAAACATAACTTCAATTAATGGTTAAAAAGTCATGACTAAAATAAGACTTGATGAATATTTGCTGCAAAAAGGTCTTGTAACGGATATTACTATAGCACGAAGCTTGATTATCCAAGGTAAAGTACATAACAAACATGAGCAATTAATTAAATCTGGAATGAAGGTGAATATACATGATCAAGATATTAAGGTAAAGTTACCACAGCATAATTATGTTTCAAGAGGTGCATTAAAATTAATTACAGCTTTGGATTATTTTAAAATTGAACCCACAAATTTAGTTTGTATTGATATCGGTAGTAGTACTGGTGGTTTTACCGAAGTATTATTTGAGCGTAAAGCAGCATTAATTTTTGCCGTAGATGTCGGTTATGGTGCACTTCATTCTAAATTACGATATAATCCACAAATTAAAGTGCTTGAGAAGACTAATGCACGATATTTAACAGATAAACAAATTACAACGAAGCCTGATTTAATTGTTTGCGATGCGAGTTTTATTAGCTTAACTACTATATTACCGACTCCACTAAATTTAGCTAAAGAAGATTGCATGCTTATTGCTTTAATAAAACCACAGTTTGAGGTCAAAAAGAATGAAGTAGAGAATAGAGGAATTATTAAAAATCCTCTTTTACATCAAAAGGTATGTGATAAAATTAAGGATTGGCTTGAGCAAGAACATCATTTTCAAATATTTGGTATTATAGAAAGTCCTATACTAGGTACTAAGGGGAATAAAGAGTTTTTAATATGTGGCAAAAGAAATATGGCTATTTCCCTATAATTTGTTGTTAATTTGAATTGTTTTATCAATTATTACATTAATAATTTATAATTACAATGCTTACATGAATTCTTCATTTACTTCTTTCATAAAATATTTTAATTTACATTAATGTATTCATTCTGTATCTATGCGTATTTTATTGTAACATTTTATCCATAATTAGGTGCTAATTTATATCAAATTTATATTATAGAAGAATAATACTAACTTAATTCCTTTTACTACTAATTAGTATATCAGGCTATGTCATCCTAATCAGTATTAAAATAGTAGAAATTTTTGTTTATTTTTACCTTTAATATTATTTTAATGTAAAAAAAACGTCCTAATTAATTTTAGTTGCTCATAAGAGATTTATATTATTAAATAAGGAGTTAAAAAAATTTCTACATTATTTAAGAAATTTCAAATCTTTATTGAATATAGAAAACACTAAGAAAAGAATAAATATAAGCAATGCAAAATTTAAAATTTCACAGGCAGTAATATTTCTACAGAGTTATAGTAACCTGTGGTTAAAGAGTTTCTATCAAATGTAAATCGTGTACCAAGATAGTAATGGAATTAAATAATAGTAGTATGGAAGCACATTTTGTCAGCGTTGAAAAGAACCAAGATTCTGAAAAAATATAGAAATAGAAAGTTTTGAAATTTATAAAAAATCAAAGTTCTTTATGGATAAAATGAACAAAAAGTAATATTTAGTAAATGTGTACAAAGTTATTTCTGTTAAAGTAAGCAAAATATAGTTAATTTACTATATAAAACATGTCCTATGTATTCTTGATACTATAAAAGCACTTATGCCAACGGCATTTTCGTGAGATAGTAATCCTATTACTAGAAAACAAATGAAACAAATTCTAAGTTTTAGGCGTGATTCATGCTACTAGAAATCGTGATAAATTCCATGAGTTAAAATTAACTGAAAATTAACTGATATGGTAGTAATATGTGATACTGAAATTCAGTATATAATGATATATTTTTATACTCAAGATAGTTATAATCATTTCATAAAAGTATTATAATTATTATACTTGTATAATTACTACCTAATTTTTATAGGCCTTTTTAAAAAGGTAAAATCGATGAAATTTGTAGCCCTCATGCTTTTTATAATCATGTAACATATATAGGAGCGAAAATAGTGGTATGCCTCTCAATATAGTGTTAATAAGGATAAGAAATCTCTAAGTGTATAAGAGTGATTCTATAGAGTATTTGTAATTTATGATATGTAGTTTTTTAAAAAAATAAAGTTAAATATTGCTTATATAATCTAATTAGTGTATTTTTATTACGGATAAGCATTATATAAATTATAAATAGGGTGGGTTTATTCCACCTTTTTTATTATAAACATCGTATATGCAAACTATTGAACAACAAATAACAAATATAATAGAAGAATCCTTAACTGATATGGGATTTGAGTTAGTTCTTGTGAAGTTTAAAGGTGTTAATACTAAAGTAGTTGAGATATTGATTGATAGCTTAAACGGTAACAAAATATCTATAGAAGATTGTACTAACGTAAGTAGGACTATTTCTGCTATTCTAGATGTTGAAGATTTAATAGAGGATGCATATTCTTTAGAAGTATCATCAAGTGGTATTGAACGTAAGTTGGTGAAATTTGAAAATTATAATAGGTTTTTAGGAAGAGAAGTTAAAGTCAAACTCAAAGCATTATTGAATGGAAAAACACTTTATCAAGGTAAAATAATTAAAGCTGAGAATAATAAAATATATTTAAAATGTGCAGAACAAGAAGTATTAATTGATTTTAATTTAATTAAAAATGCCAATCTGGTTTTAACTGAAGAAGTATTTAAAAAATTATTAGGTTCTTGAAAATTTTCTAATTAATGTATTATTTTGAGGAATTTTTGAGCACAAAGCACAAATTCAATATAAATTATAAGATTTTTGAAGAGATAGTTATTAATTTTTTAAAAAATTTTATAATTTATAGCAAATAATAACTAGAAATCTTTATAGAACCTAAAAACTAGTAAGAGATAATGTATGTCTAATATATATAATGTAGAAATTTTACAAATTATAGATTCTGTAGCACGTGAGAAAGGAATATCAAAAGAAATTTTGATTGCAACCGTTGAACAAGCTATACAAGTAGCAGGACGGAAAAAATATGGTAATGAATATAATATTAAAGCGCAGATAAATAGGAAAACCGGTGAGATAAATCTTTTGAGGATCTTAAAAATAGTAGAAGATGTAGAAGATTATTTAACGCAAATTTCACTTGAAGATGCTTTAGTAAAAAATCCGGAAGCTAAAATCGGTGATGAGATATATGAATATTTACCACCAATTGATTATGCTAGAGTATCGGCACAAGCTGCAAAACAAGTTATAACTCAACGTGTTATAGAAGCTGAACGTGAAAAACAATATAATGATTTTAAAGATAGAAAAGGTGACATTATAAATGGAATAGTTAAGAGGATAGAATACGGTGATATAATAGTTGACTTAGGTCGTGCTGAAGCAATAATAAAAAAAGATCAGTTAATTAAGGGTGAACACTTTAAACCTAATGACCGTATAAAAGCATATGTACAGGATGTAAGGCAAGAAACAAAGGGGCCACAAATTTTCTTGTCTAGAGTAGATAACAAAATGTTGGTTAAGTTATTTAAGTTAGAGGTTCCTGAAATTCTTGAAGATATTATTCAAGTAAAATCAGTAGCACGTGATCCAGGTTCAAAAGCAAAAATAGCAGTATTTGCTTCGGATAGTAGTATAGATCCAGTAGGTTCGTGCGTAGGTATTAGAGGTAATAGAGTAAAAGCTGTAACAAATGAGTTAAATGGCGAGAAAATTGATATAGTATTATGGAGTAATGATCTTGCACAGTTTATAGTTAATTCTCTTGTGCCTCTTGCACCAAGTGAAATTACAAAAATTTTGATTGATGAGGATAGTCATAAGGTAGAAGTAGTAGTGTCGCAAGAAAATCAAAGTATTGCAATAGGTAGAAGAGGGCAGAATGTTCGCTTAGCTTCTAAGCTAACCGGTTGGAATATCGATATAATGACCGAAGAGCAAGAATCAAAAAGAAGAAATGAAGAATTCTCAACTTCTACGGAATTATTTATGGAAGCTTTAGATGTTGAAGAAGTTATAGGTCAGCTTTTATCGGTAACAGGCTTTAATTCTGTAGAACAAATTGCTAGTAGTGAGATTAGTACTTTAACAAGAATTGAAGGTTTTGAGGAAGAGCTTGCTGTAGAGATCAAAAATCGAGCTATTCGTTATGTAGATCTAAAAAATGAACAGATTATCAAAAAGCTGGAAGAGTTGGGTGTTGAGCAAGAATTAATAGATATATTAGAATTACCGCTTGAATTAATATTAAAGTTTGCCGAATATGGTATAAAGACAATAGAAGATTTGGGAGAGATGAGTGTAAATGAATTTAAAAATTTGGCTCCAAATTCTAATATAACGGATGATAATATTAAATTATTGATTAAAACTGCTAGACATCATGGTGAATTAAAGGATAGTTAGTAGGTTAAATATAATGCATATGTTATGCCTTCGAAAAGTTTAAGTTGTGGTATAGCATAGCCATTGTAATAATATGACAGAGTAATTTGTAAATTAATCCAAGGATATTTGATTAGATTGCCTCACAGTTTATTGCTGTTTGCAATGAATAGAAAATACTGCTATACTTCTAACGTTTCTATGGGAATGATTATTAAGTAGTAGATGGAAAAACAGGAATACAAAATATGACGGATAACCAGGAAATCAAACCCAAAAAGTTGACACTTGGCAATTCAAAATTATTGCTTAATAAGTCTTTTGATTCTCTTACAGGAGTTCAAAGTTTTGTGAATGCTAAATCTAAAACGTTAGTAGAGGTTAGAAAAAGTTCTATCGGTAGTACTACTACAATTTCATTAAATAAAGAAAGGAATAGCTTAGATCAAACTGTTATTGATTCTAATAAAGAAGAATTTAATAGACGTTTATCCATTCTAAAAAAAGCTGCTGAGCAATCTAAGTTATATGATTCTGCGCAAATCAGTACTTTAAGTAAACTTGCAAGTATTAACCAGTCTGTTAACTCAAAAAATGAACAATTCACAACTGATAAAGCAGTGGAACAAAAGCAGCAAGATATCGAAGATACTAAAGTAGAAATTGGTACTAAAATTGTTCAAGATGATGAAGATATACGCTCACAAATACCTAACAAGAAAAAAGAAACTTTTGCCAAGTCTCTGTTAGTAGGAATGCGAACACGTTATGGTATAGAAGCAGAGTCAGCATTAGAAAAAATAGGAGATAATAAAGTAGTTGTTCCAAAGATTAAGCTAGAAGAACCAAAAAAATTTAAAAAAGCTGATCTTTTCAATATGCTTAGTGACGACGAAAATGGCAGTGGTAGAACTAGAAGTCTTGCTTCTATAAAAAGAGCTAGAGAAAAAGAAAAGCGTAAGTTAGTATCACAAATACCTGAGAAAGTATATAGGGAAGTAACAATACCAGAAGTTATTGGAGTTGGTGATCTTGCAAATGCTATGTCTGAAAGGGTAGCTGATGTAATTAAAGAATTAATGAAACTCGGTATTCTAGCAAATGCTAGCCAAACAATAGATGCTGATACTGCGGAGCTAGTTGCAACAAATTTAGGACATACCGTAACAAGAGTTCAAGAATCAGATGTTGAAAATGTTTTAATTAATGATGATAAGGTTGAGGATTTAAGAACACGAGCTCCAGTTGTTACAGTTATGGGGCATGTTGATCATGGTAAAACCTCATTGCTTGATGCTCTTAAATCTACGGATATTGCTGCAGGTGAGCTAGGCGGTATTACCCAACATATCGGTGCTTATAGGGTGACTCTTTCAGATTGTAAAGCAATTACTTTTATTGATACTCCAGGACATGAAGCTTTTTCAGAAATGCGTTCAAGAGGTGCTAAAGTAACAGATATAGTTATTATAGTTGTTGCAGCAGATGACGGAATCAAAACGCAAACTGTTGAGGCGATTAATCATGCTAAGGCAGCTGGGGTTCCGATAATTGTAGCTATTAATAAGATTGATAAACCTGATATTGACATTGAGCGTATCAAGAACGAATTATATGTGCATGAAATTATAGGTGAGGAAGCAGGTGGTGATGTTATTTTTATTCCTATTTCGGCACTAAAGAAAATTAATTTAGACAAACTCGAAGAAGCAATTTTATTAATTTCAGAAATGCAGGATTTAAAGGCAAGCCCTTTTGGTTTAGCTGCTGGTGTTGTAATCGAATCAAAAATTGAAAAAGGTAGAGGAACACTAACTACTATATTAGTTCAGCGTGGAACTTTAAGAAATGGTGATATTATAATAGCAGGGACTTCTTACGGTAAAGTTAAAAAGATGATTAATGATAAGGGGCGAGAAATATTAGAAGCAACTCCATCTGTTCCTGTAGAAATCCAAGGTTTGAACGAAGTGCCCTTTGCAGGTGATCAATTTAATGTAGTGCAAAATGAAAAACAAGCAAAAGATATCGCTGAATATAGAATACGTCTTGCTAAAGAGAAAAAAATATCTGTTACATCGCGTTCAAGTTTAGAAGAATTGCTTTTAAAAGCTTCTGGTAATAGTAAAATTAAGGAATTACCTTTAATTATTAAATGTGATGTACAAGGGTCCATTGAAGCTATTGCAGGTAGCTTATTAAAATTACCGAGTGATGAGATAAAACTTCGTATACTTCATAGCGGTGTAGGTCCAATAACGGAATCTGATGTATCTCTTGCACATGTTTCCTCTGCTATTGTTGTTGGCTTTAACGTTAGGGCTGGGACAAACGCCTTAACTGCCGCAGAAAAAACAAAAGTTGATATTAGATATTATAGTATAATATATAATTTAATTGATGACGTAAAAGCTATTATGAGTGGTATGCTTGATCCGATAGTTCGAGAACAGTATATAGGTAGTGTAGAAATTAGACAAGTATTTAATATTACCAAAATAGGTAAAATTGCCGGTAGCTATGTAACTAAAGGGATTATTAAAAAAGGAGCTGGAGTACGCTTATTACGTGATAATGTAGTAATTCATGCAGGAAAACTAAAAACTTTAAAACGTTTTAAAGATGAAGTTAAAGAAGTGCGAGAAGGATATGAGTGTGGTATAGCATTTGAAAATTATGAAGATATTAGAGAAGGAGATACAGTTGAAGTTTTTGAGTTAGTGCAAGAACAGAGACAATTATAATATAGTGTTTTTATTATACCATGATTTGATTGCTCTGTTATTGTGTAAAAAATGAACATTTTGACGAAATAATGTAATACCAAAACTTGATATTTTCCTGTTCTTTTTCATTGTAGCATTGTGTATTTATATCACTTATGAAACAAGCTGCTACAGCAGTGGAATAAATTAAAGATCAATCTAGTGTTAAATTTTGCAATTTTTAGAGATTTAAGATTTATGTAATATAAATGAGTAATGCAACAACATTATACTGCATCAAGTTGATATCAAATATTTTTTTTGTAAGTAATGATATATGAATTTTAGTTATATGATAGCTTAGTATCGCCTGTACAGTTTTGTGTTAATGATCATTTACTAGCATATTCCTTTACAATTTACTCAATTTAATATAATTGAAAAATTAATAATTATTAGCATTCTTCTTTACCTATTAATCATTTCTATTATTATCAAGTACTGTTTTTAAGAAATGAGACAACATGATGGTAATTTATGTGAAATTTAGTTAAACATAGTACTTAAATCCAGTATCATATCTTGCTAATTCTGAATTTGAGTTCATAGTAAAACAAACTACTAATCAAGAAAGATAAAACTGATGTATGAGCAGCAGCTTTAGATAATTCAATAATAATCGGTCTTACGAAAAAAATGCGAGATGTCATAAAAAATAGTAAAAGAACAATCTAATTCTCATTGGTTTAATATTAGAAGATTTAGAGATATTTAAAATGAGTGTGATTGTAGTGAAAATCCACTAATAATCATGAGTTTTCATTATTAAAAACAGTTTATGGTTTTGGAGTCAAGAGTTATAATTTTATACTGAATACATTTAGTATTATTTGTTTTAATAATAACGCTGAAGGAATATTGCATATTTTATATTAACTTATATCTCTTTCTGATAATGAGTGAGTAGAAGTTGAAAATGAATGAGGTGTACGTTTTTGAAAATATGGCATATGCATAGTTTGCATAATTAATTAATAATATTTCTGATGAGCATGTAGATAAATTAGTTAATTATATTTTACAAAAACATTTTAAGAGATTAATGCAATTCATTATTTTAGTTAAATTTATTTGAGAAGTGGAAGAAAAACTTCAAATTTTAATATTTTACCAAATCAAAATTTAACAAGAATGCTTGATACTATTTCATAGTAACATTAATTTGCTAATGCCTCAGAAGTATAATAATAACTAAAACTATTGAATAAGATCACAATAATTTTTTAAAATCATTAGTTAAGCAAATACTAACATTAATACATGATAAGAGGTAAGAATCATATGACGTATCTTCATGTGATTCCGGTTTTAGTTTTGGCAATTGTAATAGAAATATCAGGAAATAAAGTAGAAAACTTTAATAGTGCTTTGGCCACAAATATATTAGGTAATGATTTTAGATTTTTTGATGATGTGATGTATTATTGTACACAAAAATTTATTTCTACTTTTAGTAATTTTATTGTAATCTTTTTAGATGTTATTTATTTATATCATTGGCGTGTGTCACAAGCGTAATCTACTGCATAATGCAGTATCTTAATAATGTGACACATAATAAAGCTACTAATAATTTCATTGAATCTTATAGTCAAGTTACAGTATGATAGAGTTGAAATTGATTTACGAAGCAATACCTTTTCGAGTGAGTGGAGATAATATAAAATAAATACACCATGCAACAATATTATCTTTAACTATAATCTAATCTATTGTTCTTTTAGCATCAGGTGGACGTATATAAAGTGGTGCAATAGAGTTATTTAACTTGATATTTCTAGGCAACATAGTCGTAATATATTTACAAATCACCCAAGCTTTAACTCGTGTAAATCTTGGCAATGTTATTATGTGAGATAAATACATAATTTTGTGATATATAAATTCAAGTCCACTACCGCAGCACACTATATTACCTTGTTCTTTTGTAAGACATTTTATAGCATACTCGTAATTTATCAATAATGGTTCTTCTCTTTTACCTGACTTATGGAAAACTTGCATATAAAGCTGTAAGCGATAAGCGTTTAAAAAGACATATATTTTATCATAGTTTTTTACTTGGGTTATAGCTCTAAAGTACGCATATTCGAAATTGCTAACCACTACCGCTTTAATATTTTTCTTGGCAAATAATATACCTTTAGCACTAGCAAGTCCTATCCTAATACCGGTAAAGCTACCAGGTCCATTAGTTACTGCTAAATAATCTAGATCATCATATGAAAATTGAGCTGATTGCATCACATCTTCTATCATAGGCATTAAATTTTCTGCTTGCATAGCAGGACCTAATGCTTCTATATATTTAAGAATATTATCATTTTCAGATATTGCAACCGATGTAGTATTATTTGCTGTGTCAAATGCTAGTATTTTCAAGGTATTAATTATGAAATTGATGAATAAAATTCAAAATGCTTTTTATAGATGCTATTTTAAATAAAAATATTACTTCACCTTTATGTTTACATCTTTTTGTTTGTACTCGTATAAAGTGCTTAGATGAATTACAATAAGATATGCACAATTAAGTTGAGAAACATGTAATTATTTTTTAATATCAATTATTATCATTTTTAGTTTTCCTCTTTTTATATATCTTTTTTATGATTTTCATCTCTTTGATTGATTGTAGATTAATATCTATTTTATTCCTTATAAAGATAATGTTTCTTTTTAACAAATAGATGCTGATTTGCTATGAAATTTAAGTTAAAACAAAATATACTAATAAATAACATGCATTCTGCTGCATTTTATCTTTAGATATCAATCTAATTTTAAAGTGTACAATACATAAAGTAACTCGGTATAATAGTCTGATTTAGTCTATAATGCTAAACACCACATAATTTGTCATCTTCGAAATATGTGCTTGCTTAATAAAATTTTAAAATAAAAGAGGCATTATAAATAATTTCACTATGAAGTCAAATATTAGTTATATACTCTATAAACTCTTTGCGTGCTTCGACTTGTCTATTATTATGAAATAAATATCTATTAAAAAAATAGTTTGTTAGAGTTAAAGCTTGTTTTTTTTCTTCTAATGTAATTTTACTATCTTCTGAAAGTAAAAATTTTGGTAAGATCAATAGTTTATCTCTATAAGGTTTCCCTACTTTATATGATAATGCTCGAGCTGATTTAGGTGATACATAGGTTAAATCAGTTGTAACATGGCTAACACAACACTTAGTAAGATCAATCTTATAACCAGTCTCAGCAAGTAAATTTAGTTCAAAATTAATATAGTCACGAAAACAAAAATTCTTGGATAAATTATCTAAATAGTTAATTAGAAATGCAAAAAAAATAGAATGTTCTTCTCTTTCATGGAATAATTCTTGGATTAAAAATTTAACAGAATTAAATGCATATAATTTAGCTTTATTTATTATAAAATAACCTGTGTAAGATTTAATGAGTTCACATTTAGCAATGCCGATATGTTCGTGTAATCTTGCTTGCCAAAGAAAATCTACAATATTGCCTTCTTGATATATAAATTTGTTTTTTTTTGAAGATGCTTTTATAACTCCAGAATATAAACCATGATTTTTAGTAAAAACTCTAATAATAAATGTATTTTCTTTTAAAGGTTTTTTTGAAATTATCACCCCTATATCTTTGATATTCATGATTTTTCTCGATGTTATAGTATAACTTGAACTTTAAAAACTAAAATTTTAAGGATTATACCTTATTAAGTTATAGGATAATGATGGATTCAGTAAACTACTTAATAATCTCTGAGCTTCTTCAGAAGCCCCTATATATACTATATTCTTATACCCTAGTTTGATTGCAGTAAATAAAGCAGCGTGATCCTTTCCTACATTTACAGTTAGTGATAAAACTTTTTTAGGAAATTCTCTTCTTAAAGTTTTAAACATGTAATCAATTACTAGCATACCGTAATATTTTACGCTAGAGTCATAATTTGTTAATATCAGCGGTTCTTCTATACTATATAAAAAATTACGCGCTTCTTCCAAATTTTTTATTTTATACACTATACTCATTTAATTATCTCTTTTAGATCCTGTAAATGTGTACAGGAACATATAAAGTCATATGTTAAATTTTCAAGTTTAGAGCAAATAACCTTATTAAATCCAAGTTTTACAGCTTCTTTTATTCTTGTTTCTGCTTTTGCAGTTTTTCTTATTTCTCCTGATAAACTTATTTCACCGAAAAATACGCTATGTTCTGGTAGTGGTATGCTAGTTGCCGCAGATATTAAACTTGCTGCTACTGCTAAATCAGAGGCAGGATCAGTAATTTTAAGCCCTCCAGCTATACTTAAATATATTTCATAGTTAGCAAGATTAAGTCCTATCCTACTACTAAGTACAGCAAGTATCATTGATAATCTGTTTGCGTCCCAACCTACAGCAGAACGTTTAGGAGTTAGCATATTTGATGGTACTATGAGTGCCTGTACTTCCATAAGTAACGGTCTTGAACCCTCGACACCTGCAAAAATAGATGTACCTACAACGTTATGCTCTCGCTTCATTAAAAACAGTTCAGAGTGATTTGTTACTTCAAGAATACCGCTACTACTCATTTCAAATACCCCTATTTCACCAATACTGCCAAAACGGTTTTTATATGAGCGTAGAATACGAAAATGATTATTATGATCTCCCTCAAAATATAATACTGTATCAACTAAATGCTCAAGTATCTTAGGGCCTGCTATTTGTCCATCCTTAGTTACATGACAGCTTAATAAAATAATTATATTATTTTGTTTAGAATAATTAACAAGCTCATTTGCGCATGTACGAATTTGTGATACAGTACCTGGAGGTGATGATAATTCTTTTGTTGTAATTGTTTGAATAGAATCAATAACTACTAGATCAATATTATTGTTATTATCATCTATACTTGCAATAATATCTTCTAAATTAGTAGCTGCTAAAATAGCCGTATTATAGTTAGTTATGTTTAGTCTTATTGCTCTTAATTTTATTTGGTCTAAAGATTCTTCACCTGTTATATATAAGCACCGCATTTTTGATTCAAAGTTACTTGCTGTTAGCTGTAGTAATAAAGTAGATTTACCTATACCAGGCTCTCCTCCTATTAATATAGCAGAACCAAGTACTAAACCCCCGCCCAAGACTCTATTTAATTCACTTATAGGTGTGGAGATGCGTAACGGTTCAGATACGTCACATGAAAGTTTATCGAAAGTTTGTTTGCTACCGGTAATAATTGATTTATTTGTGCTTATTATCTCTTCGACAATACTACCCCATACACCGCAATCAAAGCACTGTCCTGACCATTTGTGACTAATATTTGCACAGTTAGAACATATATAATGCTTTTTATCTCTTGTCATGTTAAACTTATCCTTTGTTATGCAGTTGCTTGAATTGAACACTGCATCCAAAAATATACTAATTTAGTATTTAAAACTGATATTTGAGATCAAATTAGCTAGGATGATCACTATACCTCAAGACCAACAGCTTACTTTTACCATATAGTTTTGTGCGTATAATTTCAATATTTTTATCTAAAGCATAATCATCTGTTTTAGACATTTCAATAACTATTATAGTACCGTTTTTCAGCCAGTTATTTTTTATAAGCAATTTCATTACTTTAGGTACTATATCCTTATTATAAGGCGGGTCTATAAATACAAGATCAAAAGCTTTATTAGACATATCCCAAAACTGCGATTTTAGACGTAATTTGTAGGCCATGTTAGTATTCTTATGTTCAGATATTCCTATATATGATGTTGCGGTATTGATAAATTCATTTCTGTACGTTTGTTTAGTGAGATATCTAGTAGTTTTCTGTAGATTTAAAGCATTAATATTAATGAAATGAACATTATTCTCAATGTTTAGAGATTTAGCAAATCCTGCAGCTATTTTTAATGCAGATGTATCAATATCAATTAAGGTAGCAAAGCCTGCTCCTCTTGATAAGCTTTCAAAAGCAAGACTACCGCTACCGGCAAATAAATCAAGAATTTGTGTATTTTCGTTAAATAGTTTTTTATCTATAAACTCACCAGAGGTTAATATACTAAATATTGCCTCTTTCAGTCTAGCAGTAGAAGGACGATATTTAATATTTTTAGCAGTAGGTATAATTTGATTTTTATATTTACCTGATATTATTTTTAACACTTATTTTGTTTACTTTGCTTTTTTGTATATTGTACCGGCAAGTCATTGGTCTTGAGTACTTGCCTTATAAATTTGCCACTCATGTGATATATTTTGCCATAAAAGCATTTTCAAGGCTAGTAGCAACTATTATTTACTTGATTTGGAAGTGTAATTAAAATATTAAATACGTTTGTACTGGTCGCATTAAGTAAATTGATATACACATAGTATTGTCTATAGTTTTGTGCATTAGAGCTTTCAAAATGAGCAAAATCTCAATTACATGCAATATTAAGATTCTATAAAATCCTTACAAAACATAATATATTTTGATGTTAAGATCAGTACAATATTACCTGATAAATTAATTTTTGAGAGATTATGCAATATGTATTTTTTCTATAAAATTTTTCTCAACAAAAATTTGGTAATTTGGTATAAGATTCTTTCCATACTTTAATTTAGTTAAATTAGATAAAATTTAGAGGAAGTAAACCTTTCTTTATTAATAAGATTTTATTTTTTCTATCTATTATCTATATAATTAGTCAATTTGTTGCTAATTATTTTTTTAAGTATTTTATTACTTATTTCCTTATAATCTCCTGGTTTTAGATTGCCAATTTTTAAAGCACCATATTGAACTCTAATTAATTTGTTCACTTTAAGACCAAAATACTCAAATATTCGTCTAATTTCACGATTTTTCCCTTCAAATAAAACTACTTCAAACCAAGAATTATTTTTATTTTGTCTAAGTAATTTTATCGAATATGGATTATAAAATATTCCGTCAATTTTTAAATTGTTATAATTATTTTTTAGTAAAAAATTAGCATTTCCATATGCCCTAACATTATAGACTCGCTTTAACTTACTTGAAGGCATTTCAAACTGGTGAGCTAAATCACCGCTATTAGTGAGTAATAACAAACCTTCGCTATTTAAATCAAGTCTACCGATTGAAATAACACGTGGCAAACCTATTAGTTGTTCAAAAACAGTTTTACGCGATAATGGATCTTTATGAGTAGTAATTAGACCAATCGGCTTGTAATAAATCCAAAGTCTTGGTTTTTGTATATTATTGATTAATCTACCTGATACTTCGATTTGATTACTAATGTCAACATTTGTAGCTGGTGATAAAATTGTAATGCCATCTATTTTTACCTTTCCTCCAACTATCAGCTTTTCAGCATTGCGTCTAGAACACACTCCTGCGTTACTAATTATTTTGGCTAATCTATACATCTTTAAATATATTAAATTTAAATATACATTTTTTCTAATCAGTTTTTATAGGTAACATTTATACTTCGAGCCAGTACTTGCATCTTCATATATGTTTCTATACCTACTTTAAATTTTTCTCTATAAGCTAGTAGAGAAGAAGAGTGGTAAAGAATATTTAAAATACCATTCAAAAGCAATTAATAATTTGACATATTTTCAACACAATGAAACAAATATTAATTTTTACTTAAACTTTTTATTAAATTTTGTTTGCTCTTTTTAATTCTCTTTTCTTTAATTTAGGTACTTATATTAGGCATTATAGAACTACCTAATTAGTAAAATAAGGTATTATGGTATAATATCTATTAATCATTATAGTATTGATGATAGTATTGATGTGCACAATTTGATTGATAATGTATTTTAATTTAAATTAATTTAGATCTTAACATTTCAGTTAATCAAGATTTTATGGTATTGGGAAAACATTTTTAGGACATGACTCTCAAATTAATGTAAGACTTCTTTTTATATGTTTTACTTGTAGTATTTATATATAATGTAAGTTACAGAAATTATTAGCTTTAAATGCAAGTATCACCTATACATAATTTGTATTATTAATATCTAACATTTTATCAGTCAATAATTACAAGTAATATAGAATTTAGTCATGCTATTAAGTCATTAAGTAATATCGCAAAGTTGTATACAATTTTTAATTTGAATTCTTATGATTGTATTGCTATGTAAATATTTGGATTAATAATATGATTATACCCTTCTCTTAACCATATACTGATATTTAATGTAGTAATTAGTAATGTAACTTGCCGCTTTTATTAGTATAATTACTTTTGTATCAGTAGCAAATGCTTTTATGATAATTTTTTTGTTTTAATATATGATTTATTACAGTATTACCATCTTTATCTATTATAAAAGCAAAGATAAATCGTTTTGATTATTTGGTATTACAAAAACAATATCTAATTATTGTATCATGATCGTGATGCTTATAATGCGCTATAGCCTCATATATTTATGAAATAATTATTAATAGATAATATAGTAAATATTTAGGAAATAATGGATAAATATCATGGTATATACAAGCATGTACAAATCTCAAGACTAGAAGAGGGTACAATAATCAAGTCAAACGTAGTAGCTTAGTGTAACTTTGTCGTAATAACAATAATATGATACTTGATAATAAAATTAGTATAATAAATACAAGTTAAACATCGTTATTGCAAGAAGAATTATATTTTATTAAGAAATTAAGTTAATGCTTATTTACAAAATTTTTTTAATCTTTGTCTAGTTTGTTATGTTGATGCAAGACTCATAATGATAACTCGATATTAATGCAATAATAACTTTCAAGTATTTAATATAGAGTTAAAAGTTCTTTTCTCTAAATTTCCAAATTTAGAAAATTGACTATCATAATAAAGAGAAATATTGCCAACTGGGCCGTTACGATGTTTTGCAATTATTATGTCTGCAATATTATATACTTTATTCAGTTTATCTAACCATTCAGCGTGTTTGGCATCGCCTGCTGCCGGTTCTTTTCTAGTTAAATAATATTCTTCACGGTAAATAAACATTACTATATCTGCATCCTGTTCTATAGTGCCAGATTCTCGAAGATCCGATAGCATAGGTTTTTTATCTTCACGTAATTCTACTGCTCTTGAAAGCTGAGATAACGCAATAACCGGAATATTTAACTCTTTTGCTATTGCTTTTAAACCTTGAGTGATTTCTGAAATCTCATTAACTCTATTTTCAGATTTACTAACGCCTCTAATTAATTGTAAATAATCAATAAATAATATACCAAGATTATGCTTGCGTTTCATCCTTCTAGCTCGTGTTCTTATAGCAGAAATAGATAAAGCAGGTGTATCATCAATAAAAAATTGTAGTTCCGATAAAGTATTTGCTTCTTTGCGAAGACGATTATATTTCTCTTCACTTAGCATCCCAGTACGAAGAGAAGTAGAATCAATTTCTGCACAAAGTGAAAGTAGACGTGTAGTTAGTTGTTCTGAAGACATTTCTAAAGAAAAAAAACCTACTGACTTAATTTCTTGATTATCCCTAATATTTTTAAGACGCATATTATTACAGGTGTTAAGCGCAAGATTTATAGCAAATGCAGTTTTACCCATGGACGGGCGTCCGGCAAGAATTATAAGATCAGAATTATGAAAACCGAATAATTTATTATCTAGATCAAGCAAACCGGTAGATATACCGATTACGTGATCATTATTTTTCATGGCCTTATTAATACTAGCAAGTGATTCTGCAATAGATATACCGACTTGGGTAAAACTTTTCTCATTCAAGCCTTCTCGCGCTAAATCGTAAAGTTTAGCTTCAGCATGTTCAATCTGTTCTTTTGCTGCAACTGCTAATGAAGCATTATAGGCATTATTTACTACTTCTTCACCTATATTTATTAAATTACGCTTTATCGCTAAATCATATATTATTTTACCGTAATCAATAGGATTTATCACCATCATTGACATAGTTATCAATTTTGCTAAATATTCCACTCCCTCTATTTCTTGGAATAGTGCATCTTGAGTTAGCATACTACGTAAAGTAATTGGTGTAGCTATCAAACCTTTTTCGATAATTTTTTCAATTGCATCATAGATTTTTTGATGAATAGGTTCAAAGAAATGTTCATTACGTAAAAATTCTGATACATAACTGAGTAATTCATTATTAGTTATAATTGCACCTAACAGCATTTGTTCTGCCTGAATATTTGAAGGTAAAACTCTTGGTATTGATAAATTATCATCGTTATTAGTGATTATATTTATGTTGTTATTTATTTTATTACGTACCATTGTGTTTATTAAATCTTATTGTGTTAGAACTGTAGATTGTTATAGCATGATTTATTGTATAGTACCAGAAAGTGTACATTATATTTTGTGATAAAGATAATTTATTACATACTAGTTAATTTATGTTATAAGTTTGTTATAGATAGACAATTAGATAGACAATAACTATTAAATTCTGCTTTTTAAATTATACCATATAAATGAATTTTTTATATTCATTATTAATAAAATGAATAATTATATTAGCAATACGTTGCAATGCCTCAATACAGTTTTTTAATTACAGACATGATTATAAAAATATTTACTGTATTCATGATGAATCTTTGATTGTCATTATAAATTCTTTATCTTAGTGTTAGTACTTACTTATGAGTGTAATCTAGTAAAAAAATGAACTAATCGAGTGATATTTTGCCCTGAATATATTAATTATTGCAATAATTACCAATTGTAATAAATCCTAAATCAAATCATTAAAAACTTGTTTTTGCATTCTATTCTCTCAGCTTACTAAATTTTTCTCAATAATAATGCTATTACAAATTTAATTGCTATCTGTTTACAAGTAGTAATTGCTTTTCCTATTACTTATTAAGGAAAATTTGTAATACTTAATTTTAAAATGTATAAATCATATACATGACTTAAAGATACCTTTAATAAGGAAATATATATTATTTAGATGCTGTTTAATCATTTTGGAAATATGAGATGTAAAAAACAATATTGCTTTATCTTTGGTAATTAGAGATATAATAATTTAGAAGAAAAATGTCTATATATTAACGTTTATTATTAAAACAAATATTAAATAAATTAGACCTGATAATAAAAAATGGTGCAAATAATCTATAAAATGTCTCCTAAAAATATTCAGTTGAAGTAATAATAAGTGTTAGTAGTAATTGCATATTTTGTTTTTAAAAGCTTGGTACAATATAATTATATCTAGTAGTGTCAGTAAACCAGTAAATATTTTGTAAACATTGGAAAAAGCAATTATGATAATAAATATGAAGTAAAACAGATAGAATTATTGAAAGTATTTTTTAAAACTCAATTTATCTTCTTAAAAATTGCTAATTGTAATGTGATTAGACATTGCAAAGTGATATATTACTCTCGTGTACATTGATAACAACAACAGCAGCAATAGTTTGGGAAATAATATATGAATGCACATTAAAAATTTTATTTTAATGATTGTTCAATACGAGTTTTATATTACTCATCACTACTCCATCGTTTAATCAAGTTAGTTTCAATATCAAAAAAATCTAGCACTCTAGTAATAGAGTGATCTACTATATCATTTATGCTTGCAGGATTATTATAAAAAGCTGGTATAGGCGGTGCTATTATCCCGCCATGACTTGCTACTTTTAACATATTTTCTAAATGTCCTATATGTAGTGGAGTCTCGCGTGCCATTAAAATAAGCTTTCGTCTTTCCTTAAGCACAACTCCTGCTGCTCTACTAATTAAACTATGTTCCATTGAGTGTGCGATACTTGCTAAAGTTTTCATACTACAAGGCGCTATTATCATCCCAGAAGTTTTAAAAGAACCACTGGAAATAGCAGCTCCTAAATTTTTATCGTCATAACAGTAATTAGCGAGCAATTTGACTTCCTGTATAGAATATTTAGTTTCGAATTTTATAGTAAGAGCTGCGCCATCTGAAATAACTAAATGAGTTTCGATATTTTGTTCTTTTAGTACTTTAAGCAAACGAATACCATATATTGCTCCTGATGCGCCAGAAATTGCTATAATAATCTTTTGATTTTTTATCATTTAAATTTCGATCATTCATTATATTTAGTATATAATAAAAAAAATATAAAATACATTTATATATGCGAATAGCAAAAATATTATTACCGGTATCAAAATTATTTCCATTAGATTATTTAATAACTGAAGATTTAGAGTTAAATATCGGTGATCTTGTTGTCGTACATTTTAGAAATCAAGAATTAACTGGCATAGTATGGGAACTTGCTACAAATTCTGAGGCAAAAAAAATAAAAACGATTAAAGCGAAAGTACCGTTGAATTTAAATATTTCTTTAGAAGTTTTAGCATTAATTAAATGGATGAGTAGTTATTATATGTCAGAACTTGGCAGTATAGCCAAGCTCGTATTACCTATAAATATTGCTGAAAAACCGATTAAAATTAAAGAACAGCAAGTAAAGAATTACTTTGTGCTACCTCAATTGTCAGAAGAGCAGAAACAAGCAGTAACAATTTTTAACGAAAGTAATAAACCAACACTTATTAAAGGTGTTACAGGATCAGGTAAAACAGAAATATATTTTCATATAATAGCAGATCATTTAATGAAAGGTCAGCAAGTTCTTATTATGTTGCCTGAAATTGCATTAAGCAGACAAATTATTAATCGTTTTATAGACCGATTTGGTTTCGAACCTATAATATGGAATTCAAGTGTGACCAAAGCTCAAAAGAAAATGATTTTACGAGGCATATTAAGTGATAAAGTTAAAGTAGTAATTGGTGCTAGAAGTAGTTTGTTTTTACCTTTTCATAATCTCGGCTTAATTGTGATAGATGAGGAGCATGACGATTCCTATAAACAAGATGATAATATATTATATAATGCTAGGGATACGGCTATAGTAAGAGGTGTATTTGATAAAGCAAAAATTGTTTTATGTTCAGCAACACCGTCTCTTGAAACAATATATAATATAAAAACACATAAATATCAGTTAGTTACATTAGTTAATAGATATAAAAATATTGATTTGCCTAATATAGAAATAATCGACATGACTAAAGAAAAATTACCTAAGAATTCTTATTTATCAAAAATTCTTATAGATGCTATCAAAGGTAATTTAGAGAATAAAAAGCAAGTATTACTATTTCTTAATAGACGTGGTTATGCTCCACTTATGCTATGTAAAGCTTGTGGTCATAGATTTACTTGTCGATTCTGCTCTGCTTGGATGGTATTACATAAAGCGACTAAAACACTTGAATGTCACCATTGTGGTTATCAAAGTAAAATTTTTAGTTCTTGTCCTGAATGTTTAGAAGATGAAACATTAACTATCTGTGGTCCAGGAATAGAGCGAATTGAAGAAGAAGCAATGCTACTATTTCCTAAGAGTAAAATTGCAGTAATAAGTAAAGATCATGCTAAAACCCCGGCAAAAATAGCACAGCTTCTACATCAAATGGAGAATTTAGAAATTGATATTTTAATAGGTACACAAATAATAACAAAAGGTTATCACTTTCCTAATCTGACTTTAGTTGGAGTAATAGATGCAGATCTTGGAAGTAATAATGCTGAGCTTAGAGCATCTGAAAGAACTTTTCAGTTACTACATCAAGTAGGTGGTAGAGCTGGTAGGGGAGATAGTAAAGGTGTCGTATATTTACAAAGCTATTATCCTGATAATATAATTTTTAGTTATGTTAAAGTTGGTGATGAAGATAGCTTTTTTACAAATGAACTTGAAATAAGAAAAGCAGCAAATATGCCTCCATTTTCTAAAACGGCATCTTTAATTTTATCAGGTTTCAGTGAGTCTAAAATTTTAGATATTGCAAAAAATATAGTCCAAATTGCACCAAAAGCAAACGTAAAAATTTTAGGACCAGCGCGTGCGTTAATGTCAAAGCTTGCTGGTAAATATCGTTATCGGATACTCATTATAGCTGATAAGAAATTTAACTTACAGCAGTATTTAAAATTTTGGCTAAGTTTGATCAAAATTCCCTCATACTGTCAGATAAAAATAGATATCGATCCTAAAACTTTTTATTAGTTTCCATATCTTTTCCATTTATTCTTTGACGATGTAGGTGAATTCTGAGCATGCTTAGTAAGCAATTTTTTCCTTTTATCGCTTTTTATCACAAAAAGTTTTAGCTTTATCTAGGGTAAAAATATCCTCTAAATCGGATTATTATTAATTTGTGTAGTGTCTTGATAATATTTAAATACCGATAACCAAATTTGCTTCAACTTATAGCTATAGTAGCTAGATTATTTTTATTTTAAAAAAATGCGTTATTAGATCATATGCTCTCTAAAAAGCAATAAACTAATTTTATGGTACTCATATTATAATGATCGCTAAGCTTTGACATAAGATGCTTGTATACACAACATCAATATAGCATTGATTAATGTTATACAGAAATCCATGAATCAAACAGTCTTATCTTTGGTATCATAAAAGTTTTCCAAAATGTATTTATTTTCTAAAAAATATGTTTTTTAGGAACAGCTGGTTTTGTATTTTTATGGTTGTTATTTTTTTGTATACATATTTTCTATCTTGTACTAACTTAAAAATCTTCATTTAAATCATTAAACCATTAAATTATATTTTTATTTTCGTTCGTTTGCCTAAATTTTTTATAAATTGCAAGTAAATTTTTTTTGTGTAAAGCAATATTTTTACTATAAGATAGTTAAGTAATATATTAAAATCCAAGTGATTAACTAAAATGAGATATGAATTTATGTACCCTATTATTAGATTTAGAAGAAATAGAAAAGCTTTATGGCTTAGAGAGTTAATAGCCGAGAGTAATTTATCGATTAGCGATTTAGTGTTGCCTTTATTTGTTGTTGAAGGTCATAATGTAAAGCAAGAAATTAAGACTATGCCTGGTATATATCGTTTATCAATCGATCAGATAGTCGAAACTGCAAAAAAAGCAGCAGATTTTGGTATTAATGCGATTGCATTATTTCCTAGTATTGATCATAGTCTAAAAAGTGACAATGCAGATGAGGCCTATAATCTAGATAATTTAATATGTAGAACTATTATAGAAATCAAAAACGCCAATATTGATATTGGTATAATATGTGATGTCGCACTTGATCCTTATACTACAAGCGGTCATGATGGTATTGTGTATCATGGAGAAGTTGATAATGATATATCAGTAAAAGCTTTATGTAATCAAGCATTAGTGTTAGCAAAAGCGGGAGTAGATATCGTTGCTCCTTCCGATATGATGGATGGAAGAATAGCAGCTATAAGGGAATATCTTGACAAAGCAGGATTTATAAATGTTGGCATTCTTGCTTATGCAGCTAAATATGCTTCAAGCTTTTATGGCCCATTTCGTGATGCAGTTCAGAGTAATAAAAAGAATTATTTAGATAAATCAAGCTATCAAATTGATGTGCGTAATATTAAGGAAGCAATGCTTGAGATTGAACATGATATAGCGGAAGGAGCAGATATTGTAATGGTTAAACCAGGTATGCCGTTTTTGGATGTGATTCGTGAAGCGGCAAATAATTTTAATGCTAAAATTTTTGCATATCAGGTGAGCGGGGAATACGCAATGTTAAAATTTGCCGCAGAGGCAGGAGCAATTAATTGGGAGAGAGCTTTAATAGAATCATTAATTAGTTTTAAACGTGCCGGTGCAACAGGAATATTTACCTATGCTGCTTTTGAAGTAGCTGAAGTATTAAAGAATAATAACATTAAGTAGAAAACACATACTATCATTAAAATAATCTTTATTTTATATAATATTAAAATTATCAAATAAATATAAAGAGGCGCAGATGATACAAAATAAAAAATCAGTATTTAAAGGTTGGAATTTTTTAAAACCTAAATTAGGCGGAATGAATGAAGCAGGAGAGTATGGTGGAGTTTATCAGAGTTCAGATGGTAAAATTACTGCACTGATAAAAAAAGAGCGGTCAAGTTCGAAAAATATAGCTGAGTTTTTAGGATCTCAAATTTTTGAAGCTATAAGTCCAGGAAATGGAGCAAAGGTTAATTTAATTGCTCCTGATGATTTTAATAAGTCTAAATCTGTTGATTCACAGATATATGTCAAATCTGAATTTTTTGAGAATTATAGTAGCGATATGTATATAGATATGGATAAATATATGTCTGCTAAAACTAAACCGAGTTCTTGGTTTAGAAAGGATGGTGGGAGACCGCTGTTTATGGGATCTAGAAATAAATTATTTAGAACCTTAGAAAATGCTTTTAAGGAAATCAAGTATCAGAACTTTGAAAAAATTATGCCAGCAAGTTTATTAATCGGAGATTTTGATGTACATCTTGGCAATATAGGAGTTATAAGAAATAAAAAAAAACCAAAAACTTTACCGCATTTAGTAAGAATTGATTTTGGTGGTAGTTTTGATAATTTAACTGATAATATCTATCCTCATTCAAGAATTAGACATTTACCTGGATTTGGTCCAACTAATCATTTTAGAGAATTTCCTTCTAGTTTAAGAACAAAAAATCCTCATTTTGCAGATAGTTTACTTGCAGCTTCTAAAATTGATTTAAGTAAAATCATTGATCAAAGTTTTGATAAATTAACTAAATATTATAGTAATGAAGCAATTACAAAATTTGCACAACGAGCAATGCCAAAGAAATTTAATAACAAATCTCATGAAATAACAATTGAGGAAATTAAAGCTAGTTTAATAGATATAATGAAAAAAAGGCAAGTATCTTTAAAGGAATATGGCCTAGAGATTAAAATAAATACCTTAATTTCTAAGAAATATCGTTTTCCTTATTACGAAGTGAAAAAGCAAGAGTTAAAAACATTAATAAAAGAATACCCTGATTATTTTGCAAAAATTCTTAATTATACAAAAAGCAAAAATGGATCGCTAAAACTTAAATTCAGAGATAAATTGACTACTAATTTTGTAAGGATTTTAAAAAAATTTTGTATTAGAAATAGTGTAAAAAAACATTTAATAAAGACAATCGAAAGTTTAAATGAAGATATTAAATATGAAAGCAATTTAGCTAATTCTTCTGATAAAAGAAAAAATGCATCAAAAACAGTAAAGACTGATAGATATGGAAAAAGCGAATATGTAGATTCTTTAGCAAAATTTTATCAAGCAGGAGGAATGGATGATATTGTTTGTGTTACGCCAAGTAAACTAGGGCTAATTAGCAAAGCGAAACAGCAAGACCAAGATCTATTAAAATTAGATGTAGAAGATTTAAAACAGATAAAGAATCTAAAAGAAAAACTTATGACGCCTATTAAAATTACTGAATCTAGTGTTATTTTAAATAAAAAGCCTACACTGACTAAAATAAGATAATAAATGAACCAAACAATAAGAAGACTAGAACTAAGTAATTAATCAGTAAAAGTCCATATTGTATTGGTAGCTTAATTATCGAATTCTTTTTAGAAAAATACATAGCTTTTACTACTTTAAGGTAATAAAAAGCAGCGACTACGCTAGTAAAAATACCACAGTACGCTAATGTAAATTCTTGTTTATTAATTGCTTGGTAAAAAAGGTAATATTTGCCGAAAAATCCTGTAAGAGGGGGAATGCCTATCATTGAAAACATAACTATGCTAATTAGAGCTGCGATTGTTTTATGTGTTTCTGCAATACCTTGTATCGTTTTAAAACTAGCTTTATCAACGTCTTTACCAAATAACATAATTAAACAAGTAAAAAATCCTATGCTTACTACTGCATATATTAGAATATATAGTAGAGCTGCTTTATATCCTTCTTGATTAGGAAGAATAACACCTATTAATACATAACCGATATTTAAAATAGTACTATACGCCATTAACCTTTTTAGTGAAGTTTGCTGAATAGCTCCGAACGCTCCAAACAGCATAGATAATATAGCAATAATCTTGATCAAATTATAATTAATAGGGTAGTAATTACCTATAATTAATTTGCTAATGTTAAATAAAACAATAACCATACCTATTTTTGCGGCGGATGTGAAATAAGTAATAGAACTAATCGGTGATCCTTCATATACGTCAGGAATCCAAAAATGGAGTGGCGAGCTTGCAAGTTTAAAGAAAATACTACTTAAAAATAATACAATACCAATTATTAAACCAGGTTTGATTTCAGAATTATTATTTAGTTGATGTAAGATATCTTCAAATTGTATACTTCCACCAAATCCATATATAAAAGAAATTCCAAATAATGATAAACAAGTAACTAAACTACCCAATATAAAATATTTTAAAGCACCTTCTGAGGATTGAATATCATCTAATTTGAATCCTGCAAGTGCATATGAAGTTAATGCAGTAAGCTCCATACCACAGAATAATAATAAAAAATTCCGTGATGAGATTGCAACAAAAATACCTACGATTGATAATAATATTAAAGTAATAAATTCAAACTTTATTGCCTCACCAATAAGATTAGAATAGTCACGGTATATAATCAATGACACTATAGTGAATAGTAATACTATGCTTTTACTAATACCAATATTTATTCCTGTAGCAAATGAATGCCATATTCCTTCATAACTTGAATATTTAAATGTAAGAAAAATTGATATTATGCATAATAAAATAACTATATTATAAATAATTTTATTTTTGTTTGGTATCATTAGGGCAAAACATTGCCCTAAAAGTGCTATTAAAGTTAAAGTTATTTCAGGGAGTATCAGTAGCATATAAACTAATATTATTAGTGGAATATAGATTTTATTGAATAAAATATTTTTTATCAATAAACTGATATAGTAATATTGTATTTTAATACTACATACAATAAAAATAAAATTATTTCACCATAAAAACAATTATAAAAAAACATTAATAATGTGATGTGTTGAGTGCTTATTATAATAAATTTCATGCTTGCATTAATAACATAATTATAACTTTGAACATAATACAGCTTTCTACTTTAATTATATTAACTTTTTACTGCAGAATCTTATGTAGTTATCACACGCTTTACAAAATCTAAGCGACTATTACTCAATCAAAGCGCAGTTTTAAGAGAATATTATGTAAAATTACAGATATTACTGAGTTACATTGATGCAGTTAGTAGAACAGTATTAAGCGATAAAGTTGTTAGAGAACGAAAATTAGTAGAAAGTTTTTTAAATTTTTAGATAAAGAAGCGATGATGAGAGAAGTGCATTTAGATGAGTTCTTGCATAATTATTATATTGATAATATAATAATGGTATAGCGCTAAGGTAGCAAATGTCAGATATTCACAATAAGATATATGTGCTTTATTACATAATAAAGCTGAAACGAAAAATATCTGAATCAATCAATAGAATCTCAGTCGATGATTGTTTAAGTATTGTTGCTAGGTAGTGTAAAATCACGTAATTCTATATATAGTCTTATACATATAATATTTATAGTTTAAGTATTGCAGTATTAGTACTAAATAATGCCTTTTAGGTGTAATGTTTTGTAGCTAGTAGCAATGAGTGACATGTTTGGACTCAGAGTCGACAATAAAGGTTTCGATAGTGAAAGTATAAAAATTTTCATTATGCTTAAAGAGTTAGGAGTATTATCGCTTTTTGGATTCTCATATCCAAATAAAAGAAATGTTTCATGACTCTGAAACTTTTAGCAGAATGAATAGTAACTAATAATGAAAAAAGAATTAACTAGAATATTTTAGTAAGAAATAATTTGTAATATTAATGCTATATTTTAGCGCTTTCCATAAAGATTAATTATATCTACTACTTTAAAGTATATTTAGTTATTTGATGACAAAATATAAAATTTAATAGATGAGATTGTATTATCCAATTTGGAAAAAAGTAAATGCAATATAAAGGACCTGTTGTACCTCAAGAAGGTTTAAAGTACCTATAGGAATAAAGTGTACTCTAGTAAATGCAAATAAAACAATAAAAGATTTTTACTGCTTTTAGCGTTGAAGATATAAAATAATTTTGCAAGAATTAACACAAGTATTCTGCAAGAAAAAAGGTTAGGTAGTTATAATAAAACATTAGGTTGTTCAATACGTAAAATATTGATTTAGATCATAATATTATGCCTGAGTTAGATACTGAAATATTAGATTAGTTAATAAATTATATTTTATTAAAAGTTTAATTAAGATAATAAAGACAAAGTCAATATTACATAGAAAATATCTCAAAATATTTTAAAAATTCTTTAGTAATGATGATTATATTATAAAGTTTTAGGCTACACTTTGAACCTAGTTGTAGAAGAAAAAGCAACATCGAGCAAAGCAGAACCACTTCAAGTGATGAATTCCAATTTGATGAAGATTTATACATAAACATGACCAATATAAACTAGTTTATTAAAGAATATGGATAAGGTCAAATAGAATTGTTGAATAAATGTTTTAATGCATTACCGAATATAATCGGAAATAAAAGCATATTCAAAAGTTGGTGCTATAGGTCCTATAACTTATTAATTTTAATATTGTATAAAGATATGATGTTACTTTTAGTGTATTGATTAGTCAAGAATAGTTAGTGAATCAAAGTTAAGATATATTTGAAGATAAGATTAAATACTTAAAATGCATATTTTATAGTACATGAAATATAGGATTAATGGAATGCATTTTCTGCAATATTTAACTATCATATTAATAAGAAAGAAGATATAATAAAAATCAAAATCTTAAAAATAAAATTGGAATAGAGAATTTAAAAGAAGCTATTAAAAACTCATGATCACTCTTTTAAAGCTCTACTAAAAATTCTCCTAAATCTCAAAATTAAACTAGTAATTTGAATAATGCAGTTAAGGAATTTGTGTTTCCTTAATCTTTAAAAAAAGATGATATAGCTAATTTAGCTGTGCAACGATATTTTTTTATTTATCAAATTTGTACGTGGTGGTATTTTGAACAAAAAAACAATTTTTACGTGCATAATGAAAAGGATATAATATATTGCATCATGTTAATATCTTTTAACGCTACAAAAATCAGATAAGCAAAATTATCAATCTCTTAAGATATAATATATTCTATTTTACTACATACAAAACATTGTTAGATTTGAAACATTATTATGAATTTGATTTATTGTGCTTTTCAAATTTCATTATGCAATATCTTTATCACAGGCGTAATTATTCTATTCAGAACATAATTTTGAACCAGAGTACAAATATTTTTTTGGTCTTACCATAAGATTGTATTGATCTTTGTCTGATTTTGTAATTAACTTATATTGTTAATGGCTAATAGTAATATTTTAGCCTTGATGCTTCATTCTACACTCTTAGGAGATACAGTAAGTATTTACTTGTTATAATACGTGAAATAATTAAATCAATAATTGTACTTGTTAGTAAAACTCAATTAATTTCAAAATTTGATTGTATTGAAATATATATTGTAATATATTACCAATATTATTGTACAGATATATAAACACCACTTTAATTAGTATATTAGAAACTAATTTAAGTGACAGTATACATTAATATTTACATCATGACATTATAGTCCTAAACGATTTAATTAATGAAATTATGACTTTATTTATTGAGCTGAGGGAACTTATTAACATGTTAAAAGCGTTTAGCATTAAATGTGCACATGAAGTTTTTATTATCTAGTGTACAAAAAAGAATAGAAAAAGATTATGCAGATTTGATTCACAATTTCAAGGGGGGTTAGTTTATGTTTTAAGTTAAAATTATGGTAACGTTCAATCTAACTGATTAAATTAAACTCTTAAAAATATATTCTCACAACTTATTAAAATACCACAGCTTATCATTTGTATATCAAATCAATATAAAATTTGCAATTTGGCAATTATTTTAGAATATTGGCAAGCTTTACATTAACAACTAGTCACGTTTTTTTTATAAAGTTTGATATAATACATAAAAAATCAATAACAATGTTAATGCCGCATTTTCCGTTGCCGACATGGCAAAATCAAGTTAAATATGATTTAGATAATATTAAAAGACTCTTGAAGGTTTTAGGTAATCCACATTTAAGTCTGCCTCCAGTCATACATATAGCCGGTACAAACGGTAAAGGTTCAAGTAGTGCTATGCTTAAAAGTATTTTTACTGTTGCTGGTTATAAGGTACATTGCTATACATCACCGCATTTATTAGAATTTAACGAACGCATCATAGTAGCAGGTGAGAAAATCTCAGATAATGCATTGTGGCAAGTTTGTGAGCATGTGCGGATAGTAAGCGAAAAATTTAATATTGAAGCTAGTTTTTTTGAAGGTACTACGGCAGCAGCGTTTTTAGCATTTGCACAAACAAAAGCTGATATATTAATTTTAGAAACAGGACTTGGTGGACGATTAGATGCAACAAATATATTTGAACATCCTTTAATTACCTTAATTACGCCTATTTCATATGATCATATGAATGTGCTTGGTAATACATTACAGATGATAGCAGTTGAGAAAGCTGGTATTATGAAGGCTTGTGTCCCTTGCGTTATCAGTATGCAAACTTTAGGAGTTTATGCAACATTATTTGCAAGAGCTCAAGAGCTAGATGTGCCTACATTTTGCTACGAATATGATTTCGGTATTCAAAAGACCGACAATGGATTTATTTATGCGTCACGCAATTTTACCTATGAATTTCCTTCTCCTTCACTACTCGGTGATCATCAATTAATAAATGCTGCAAGTGTTATTGCTTTAATAAGTTTGATAAATCAACAATTTTATATCAGCAACGCAATTATTTCTAAAGGATTGCAAAATACAGTTTGGCAAGCCAGAATTGAAAAAATAGAACCACAAAAATATTCTAAATTAATAGGTGAAAATGTTCAAATTTGGGTAGATGCAGCTCATAATAATAGTGGGGCTCAAGTTTTAGCAAATTGGGTGCGTGTTAATTTAAAATCACCGATATATTTAATACTTGGTATGACTAAAAATAGGGATATAAAGGCATTTTGCTCTTACTTTAATGATTTGACAATTAAAGGTTACGGTGTTAAAGTTTTGTCCGAACCGCTAAGTCATAGTGCTGCAATAATAAATTTGGAAGGCAGAAAGAGTGGTATTGATTTTAGTGAAAGTGACTCACTTGAAGCAGCGATTAGTGATATAAACAAGCGTAATGGTGATAATAAGACAAATATTATAATAACCGGATCACTTTATTTAGCTTCCGATTTTTATAAATTATTATCCAATTGTTATCAAATAGCTTGACCACTCGGCTTTATTATTAAATTCACAATACGAGATATCGCGATTTGCGGTATCATAGGTACAGTATAAAAATTACTTAGGAGAAAAAATAACATGACATATTGTCGCAAAGCTAATCAAACCTCATATCCTTTTATTTTACCTGATTTACCTTATGCTAAAGAAAGTTTTAAACCACATTTTACTTGTGAGACTTTTGATTATCATCATGGCAAACATCATAATTCTTATGTGCAAAATCTCAATAACTTACTCAAAGATAGAGAAGAATTACAAAAAAAAGATTTAGAAGGAATAATAAAATGGTCCTCAAAAAATTCGGAGGTTACTGTTTTTAATAATGCATCTCAAATATGGAATCATACATTTTTTTGGTATTCAATAAAACCGCATGGTGGAGGAAAACCAAGTGGTAAAGTATTTGAACAAATTAGTCAAGATTTCGGTAGTTTTGAACAGTTTTGTGAACAGTTTAAACAAGAGGCATTAGGACAATTTGGTAGCGGATGGGTATGGGTTGTATATAACAATAATAAGTTACAAATTATAAAAACCTCTAATGCAGATACACCTATAGTAAACTTGATGAAGCCGATTCTAGTATGCGATGTATGGGAACATGCTTATTATATTGATTATCGTAATAAACGATCTGATTATATTGACATATTTATTAGTCATATGATTAACTGGAAATTTGTAGAAGATAATTTAATACAGTAATATAATAACACTATAACTGATATAAAGATAAGGAAACATAATATTATTATGAAGCAAGAGTTCAAAACTTCTGTATTTAATGAGCAATCTGAAATCTTAGAGCAGTTAGAATACATAACAAAAGATCAAAATTCTTCTATCAATCAAATAAAAACATTGTATGAGTTAGAAAAAGCACAAAAAGCGCCTATCGAATATATAGCTTTTAGTGGTGGTGGAGCTAAGGGTGCAATATATTCCGGAGTTTATGAGGCAGCAAAAAAAGCTGGTATTTTAGATAATGTTAAGGCTGTAGCAGGTTCTTCTGTTGGTGCTATCACTGCTGCAGTTGTAGCTCTTGGGACACCGCCTAAGCGATTTGAAGAAATTTCTAAAAATACAAATCTGCAAACTTTATTTGGGAAACAAGGCTTTTCTGCAGGTATGATACAGTTAAATAAAGACGGTACGCCTTTATATGATTTAATGGAATTGATTATTAAAGAAAATATAGGTAATTTTTTACATAGATCAGATATAGTAAATGTTAAAAATGATAAGGCTCTTAATGAATTAAGAGCAAGATATAACCAAAAGGATGGTAAAATATATTTTAAAGATATAGCATTATTACGAAAATATGATCCTGTACAATATAAGGATTTAGTAATTACAGCAACACAACGAGAGACAAGTGCATTAACTATTTTTAATAGTTTTGATACACCAAATGTTGAAATTGCTTTAGCTTGTCGTGCTTCTGCTTCTATACCTATAGTTTTTAAGCCGGTAGAAATTGATGGTAAAAAATATGTTGATGGTGGATATAGGGATAATATACCGACAAAATATTTTAAAGATAATGAACCAGAATTTTGTATACAAGAAGTAACTGATAATTTGGAAGAAATTACATTAGCTAAAAAGCAAGGTAGAACTCTGGCTATGGCTTTTGGTACTGGTATGGGAGCTGATGCAAATATTGCTATATATAGTGCAAAAAATTTTGATAGTCCAAGTGATATAATCAAGTTTTTAGTTGATGTATTATTTAAAATTATTGCACAAGTAGGAGGAAAATTTAAATATACTGAAACTTTAAGAGCAACTAATGAGCAATTACGTGAAAATTCTTTAAATACCGTTGTTTTAGATACTGCTGGAATAGATACTTTGGATTTTAAAGATGCACAAAAATATTCTGATTATTTGCATATTAAAGGATATTGTCAAACTCTAGAACATTTGAATAATCATGATCTTACTACAAAAATAGATAAAACATTTGATCATCAAAAATTTCTACTAAATGTTTATGAAGTTTATAATAATAAAAATCTACATAAAACATTTGGCACTAAATTATTTGGAATGTTTATTCCATCAAAAGACAATAATACTTCTAAATGGCAAGACGGCATTATTGAGACTCATAACGATAAAGCAAAAATGCTATTATCTTTTTGTAAAATCGGATTATTGACCGAAGAAAAATTAAATGAAAAACTGAGAGAATATGTAATTATTGCTGCAACTAGTCGTAACAATACAATAAAGACCGATACAAACTCATTGAATGCTTTATTGTATACCTTAAATACTTCTGTTGCTTCAAGTAAAATAAAAGATAGTTTCATTGAGGTGTTAGAAATAGATAAAAATAAAGATACAAGGTTTGATAAAACTAAAACCTTTGATTATAATATTGCTAATTTTCAATTTACCAAAAAAGATTTAGAAAGTTTTTTAGCAAAGAAAAAAAGCGCTGCGCTAAAAATTCAACACAAATATGATTTAGTTAGGAATCACAGGAATAGGTGGTAATAAGTTTAATTGCAAAAAGACATTATCTTCGTATATAGATACCATCTATTCTACTTGGTAAAAACATAATGATTATTAGTATTTTAGTTATTTTTCTGTATACTGTAGCAAAGTTAATGTATTGCATTTACTGTATCTTCTTGTCTATGCTGGCAATATATACTTGCAATGATTATCAATAGAAAATGAACATCGGTAAATTTAAGCTAATTGTTTTTGATGAAATAGACAGTACCAGCTCTGAAGCTATGAGAATTGCAAAGCATAATAAAGTTTATGCAGATTATGCAATATTTGCTAAATCTCAAACTAGCGGACGTGGAAGAAGCGGGAAAAACTGGCAGTCTAGGTCAGGTAACTTGCATGTAAGTTTACTAATAAGGCCTGAGAAAGAGCTAGAATTACTGCCGCAATTGTCTTTCGTTACGGCACTTGCAGTTTATAATACTATATTATCCTGTGTCCTTTGTGTTGGATCTAATCAATTAATAAATAATTTCAATGCAATGTCAGTGTGTGCACAGAATTACAGTATACAACTAAAATGGCCTAATGATGTTTTGATGAATGGTCGGAAAATTGCTGGTATTCTTCTTGAATCAGTTAAAGTGGATAATAATTATTACCTTATTATCGGTATTGGTATTAATATCACTTATCATCCTGAGAATATCGATCAACCTACTACTAGCTTAATAACTGAAAATATAATACATGTAGTGCCACAAGCTTTACTTAAGATATTAATACAAAACTTTGAAAAGTACTATCAAATTTGGCAAAATAATGGTTTTTCTTTTATTAGAAAAAAATGGATAGAACATGCTTATAAGTTATATGAAAATATCAATATTAAATATCAAAATGGTATAGTAACCGGTCTTTTTAAAGATATTGATAATACTGGCAGAATCATATTGCAACTAAATTCTCAAAAAATAATCTCTTTTTCTACTGTTGAGTTTTATTTTTAGTAAAAATATTACTAATTAAACTTATGAGCTTTTTAAGCATTATTATTGCTATATTATATAGAAAATTTCTATTCAATAAATTTAAAACTTGAAACGGAGAAACAGTATAATATGATCAGACGGCCATGAATCGATCTGGCAAACTATGTATAATAGTAGATAGTAAATTTAATAGATTATTATTGTATATAATGTAATTTTTTAGGTTAAAACAATCTTTCAAGGAACGTGAAAAAATATTAGATTTAGATAAAGAAAATTGTACTATTCACTGGACAATTTTATGAAAATCATTTTAAAATAAAGGTTTTAAAAAATTTTTTGACTATATCATATCTTATTCTTCTAATGAAATTAGGAAGTAAAAATTATTACAGGATGTCTATTGCAATAAATTAAATAATGCTATAAATTTTAGTAACGGGCCATAATACCACAAAAAGACTTTATAAATTTAGTATAATCAATGAAACGTAGTTTTATAAAACTAGTATATATAGAGCTAAAGAATATCATAAATATGCAAAGCTTTAAACAACAGAAAAAAAGAGAAAGACAATTAATTGATTATTTTAAAATAGTTGAAAGTAATATATTATATACATTTCGAAAAATTAAAAAGGAATATGAAAGAGACAAAACGTTTTTTTAATAAAAATAACAGATTAAATAAAGGTTATGCTAAGACTTTTAGTATCAATGAGCCTGATAATAATTTTTATCGTAAAAAATTTGAACATATATTACCACCAATCGATTTAATTAGTGAATATGAAAATATTTATCCTGGCACTTTACAAGAATTAATGCATATGGCACAAAAAGAACAAGCACATAAGCATGCGATAGATCTAAAACACTTAAAAATACAGGAAAGAATCGCTAAATTAACACGCATCTGTTTATTAATATTTGGAATTGGTCTTGTAGTTTTAATTTATTTAAAACTTTTTAAATAAAATTAAAGATATTATTTACTTGTAATTTTAAATAAAATAAGTTAAATGCAATATATTTATTTGTAAACATAATATGGAGAAATTTTATTTCTAAAAATAATTTGCCTAAGGCTAATAGAGAAATCAGAGCTAGAGAGGTACGTCTTGTAGACGAAAACAGCGAAATGCATGGTGTAGTAAATATTAGAGAAGCATTAGATATGGCAGAAAGAGCCGGTCTTGACTTAGTTGAGATATCGCCGAATGCTGTACCACCTGTTTGTAAGATTCTAGATTTTGGTAAGTTTAAGTATGAAAATAAAAAGCGTTTACATGAGGCACGTAAAAAGCAAAAAATTGTCGTGCTTAAAGAAATGAAATTTAAACCTAATATTAGTATAGGTGATTTTGAAACTAAGCTAAGAAAAATAAAAGAATTTTTAAAAGATGGAGATAAAGTAAAAATTTCTTTATGGTTTAAGGGGCGAGAGATTCTTCATAAAGAGGTTGGACACGAACTATTTAAGCGTATAGAACTAGCATTAGAAGGACTAATTAAAATCGATCAGCATGCTAAAATGGAAGGTAAGCAGATGATAATGATAATTAGTCCTGATATTAAGGTGTGATAGTTGTAATGTAATCACGTATTTGTACACCATATTTTGGTATTACAGGTTTATATCCGAGGTTACGCAATTAATGCATGAAGACTTGTTTAAAAAATAATAACATAAATCTCAATAAATTATGCCGATTAAAATTTTAATGCCTGCTTTGTCTCCAACTATGAAGGATGGAAATCTAGCTAGGTGGTTAAAAAAAGAAGGGGACAAAGTTAATCCCGGGGAAGTAATTGCTGAAATTGAAACTGATAAAGCAACAATGGAAGTAGAATCAGTAGATGAAGGTATACTTGCTAAAATAATTATTCCACAAAATAGTCAAAATGTACCTGTGAACTCTTTAATTGCAGTGTTAAGTGAAGAAGGAGAAAGTACAGCAGATATTGATGCGTTTATTGCAAAAAATAATAGTGTATCACTATCGCTCAAAACAGATACTACTCTTAAGAAAGCAAATGAGAGCATAACTAATGTAGAGGTTGTAAAACATGATCTTAGTAAAATATTTGCCTCACCACTTGCAAAAAGGCTTGCAAAAATTAGAAATATTAGACTTGAGAGTGTGCAAGGTAGTGGACCGCACGGTAGAATAGTCAAACAAGATATATTATCATATTCTCCTAGCACTGCTTATAACAGAGATACTGAAGAATATCGTTCAGTACCAAATAATAATATCCGACAGATTATAGCTAAGCGTTTGCTTGAATCGAAGCAAACAGTTCCACATTTTTATTTATCTATAGAATGTAATGTTGATAAATTATTAGATATAAGGGAAGACATTAATAAATCTTTTTCTGAAGATAAATTAACAAAGATATCAGTTAATGATTTTATCATTTTAGCGGTAGCTAAAGCTTTACAAGAAGTGCCAAATGCTAATGCTAGCTGGGCAGAAGATGCGATTAGATATTACAATAATGTCGATATTTCAGTGGCGGTAGCAATCGAGAATGGTATTGTTACACCGATAATTAAAGATGCTAATAAAAAAAATATTATAGAATTATCGCACGAAATGAAAATATTAATCAAGAAAGCAAAAGATAATAAATTAACCCCTGTAGAATTTCAGGGTGGAGGATTTACAATTTCTAATCTCGGAATGTACGGTATTAAGAATTTTAATGCTATCATTAACACACCGCAAAGTTGTATAATGGGTGTTGGAGCTAGTACAAAACGTGCTATAGTTAAAAATGATCAAATAATTATAGCAACAATTATGGACGTCACTCTTTCTGCTGATCACCGAGTAATAGATGGAGCAGTTAGTGCTGAGTTTTTGGCATCATTTAAAAGGTTTATAGAGCATCCTGTTTTGATGCTGATATAAGAATGTCCTTGGAGAAGTCCATGTTATTTCCATATCGACTATAATCTAGTGCTTGTAAGTGTCATAATGTAGTGTGATCATGGTATCTAAAATATTAATATTAGTAATTTAGGTTGTTTTTCTGAATGCTTGCTGTCAATCAAACTACTGCATTATAATAATTACAACAAATCAAAATAAAATGAGTTTTTCAGATAATTTAGTAAAAATTTTAGATAAATACGAAAATTTAGGCAGAAAACTATCTTCCGGTATTATTGGAGATGAGTTTGTTAAGGCCTCTAAAGAATACGCCGAACTTGAAGATATTGTAGTAAAGATTAAAGAATATAATAAGGTCAAATCTGAACTTGAAGAAGCAAATAATTTGAGGTTAGAAGTAGCTCTTGATAATGCTACTTTAGAAATGATTAATAATGAAATATACATTCTTGAAAATTTACTGCCAAAACTTGAAAGAGCAGTAAGAATTTCTTTATTACCGAAAGATGAGGCAGATAGTAAAAGTGCTATTATTGAAGTTAGAGCAGGAAGCGGTGGAGAAGAAGCTGCACTTTTTGCTGCAGTACTTTTTAATATGTATCAAAGGTATGCTGAGTTTAAAGGATGGCGTTTTGAGATATTAGCAATTTCTAATACGGGAATAGGCGGTTATAAAGAAGCGTCAGCGTCGATAAAAGGTAAAGATGTTTTCTCAAAACTTAAATTTGAGTCAGGTGTTCACAGAGTGCAAAGGGTACCAGAAACGGAATCACAAGGACGTATTCATACCTCAGCAGCAACGGTTGCTGTACTTCCTGAGGCTGAAGGTGTTGATATTAAAATTGAAGATAAAGACTTGAGGATTGATACTTATAGATCTTCTGGGGCTGGTGGACAGCACGTTAATACTACTGATTCTGCAGTGCGTATCACTCATATCCCTACAGGTATTACCGTAGCCTTGCAAGATGAAAAGTCGCAGCATAAAAATAAAGCAAAAGCATTAAAAATTCTTCGTGCTAGACTTTATGAAGAAAAACGACGTCAAAAGGAACAGGAAAGATCTGATAGCAGACGGTGGCAGGTAGGTTCGGGGGATCGTTCAGAACGGATACGCACCTATAATTTCCTACATGGCAGAGTATCAGATCATAGAATAAATTTAACTCTTTATAAGATAGATGAAGTAGTTAAACATGGACAATTAGATGAGTTTATTGAAGCTTTAATTGCTAATGATGAAGCTAAGAAACTTTCAGAATTATAAGTGTATATGTCATTGCAAGTAGCCATAGATTGTATGGCAATTGTATCCTGACATTACTCCATAAACAATTTTATGTAATGACATGATACAATAAAAATAAACAAATGAAACCACAGATATCTATAAATGGTAAAATATGGAAACAGAAGCAAATTAAAGAAGATATAGTAACGGAATTATGTCGTAGTTTTAAAATTAGTGATCTACTTGCTAGAATAGTATCATTAAGAGTCAATAATTTAGCGGAAGTAGAAAATTTTTTGATACCGAAAATCAAAAATTTATTACCTGATCCTTTTCATCTACTTGATATGGATAAGGCAGTCGATAGAATCGTTCAAGCTATTGTACATAATCAACAAATCTGTATCTTTGCAGATTATGACGTAGACGGTGCTACTTCAGCAGCGTTACTTAAGCATCTTTTACGAGATTTAAATATAATATGTGATATTTATGTTCCTGATCGTATATATGAAGGATACGGTCCAACGCCTTTAGCTATACAAAAAATTAAAGATAATGGAACTGAATTATTAATTACGGTTGATTGTGGTGCTATGGCACATGATGCATTGAAATATGCAAAAGATGTTAAACTTGATGTTATAGTCATTGATCATCATATTTCTACTGCAATATTACCGGATGCAGTAGCTATAGTAAATCCAAATCGTATTGATGAAACAAGTGAATATAAATATTTGGCCGCAGTAGGTGTTACGTTCTTATTTGCAACTGCAATATTATCAAATTTAAAGAAGCGCAATTATTTCTCGCAAAGCATACCGACTCCTAACTTAATGCAGTATCTAGATTTAGTTGCCCTTGGTACTGTTTGCGATATGATGAAATTAACAGGTTTGAATCGTGCATTTGTCGCAACTGGATTAAAAGTAATGCAGCAAAGACAAAATATCGGTATTAAAACATTATATGATATTGCAGGGATTAATGAAATACCGCAATGTTATCATTTAGGTTTTATTTTAGGTCCTCGTATAAACGCAGGTGGGAGAGTAGGTAAGTCAAATTTAGGTGCTAATCTTTTAGCTACTAGTTGTCATAATGAAGCAAGCAAATTAGCTAATGAACTGGAAAAATATAATAATGAGCGTAAAGTAATTGAGTTATTAATGATCGACGAGGCCATAGACATTGCTTTAACTCAAAAAGATAGTAGTTTATTATTTGTTGTGAAAGAAGGATGGCATCCAGGTGTTATAGGGATCGTTGCAGGAAGATTAAAAGAAAAATTTGATAAGCCAGTAGCAGTTGTGGCTTTAAATAACGGTATTGGTAAAGCTTCATGTCGTTCAATTTTAGGTATTGATTTTAGTGCTGAAATTATCAATGCTAAAAGTAAAGATTTAATAATAGCCGGTGGAGGTCATGCTATGGCAGCAGGATTTACCGTAACTGCTGGCAAATTAGAAGAATTGCAAGATTTTTTAAATAATGCTTTTAGCATTAGTATAAATAAATTAGCAAATTATAAACATGCTGAATATGATATTGATTTAACGGTTAATAGTGTGAATTTTTATTTAATGGAGGAATTAAAAATTTTAGAGCCTTTCGGTTCAGGAAATCATGAGCCAATATTTAAATTTGATGATTTATTTATATTAAAAGCTGATATCGTTGGAAGTAAACATATTAAATGTATGCTTGCGCCAGATAAGCGAGGCTTTGGTAATAAAGTATTGTCTGCTATTGCTTTTGATGCTGTAGGTACTCCATTTGAAGATATCTTATTAAGTTCTCGCGCAAAACATATTTCTGCAATAGGCACGTTGAAAACGAATAATTGGAAAGATAATTATACTATTCAGTTAATTATAAAAGATTTACTGTTAAAATAGCAATTAGCAATTTAATAAATAAGATTATGAATAATTTAAAGAAAATAAAAAATATTACAATTTCTAAAGATTTAGCAGAAGTACAAGAACATTATCAAGATTATCCTTATCCTTTTAGAGATCCAAATCATGAAAAAGAACGTTTACTTGCAATTTGTGGTGAGTTCTTAGGAGAATTAAATCATTTTTTATATAAAGGAAAAGAAAATTTTAATAATAATTTTAGATGCTTAATAGCAGGTGGTGGTACCGGTGATTCGACTATTTATCTTGCTGAACAGTTAAAAGATAAAAATGCTGAAATAATATATCTAGATTTTAGTAAGCCCAGCATGGAAATAGCACAAAAACGTGCAGAAGTACGAGGTCTTAAAAATATTAAATGGATTAATAATTCAATATTAAATATACCTAATCTAAAACTTGGAAAATTCGATTATATAAATTGCACTGGCGTGCTGCATCATTTAGCAAATCCCGATGAAGGTCTAAAAAATCTTAAAGCTTCTTTAAAACCAACAGGTGGTATGGGCTTAATGGTATATGCTAAATATGGACGTACTGGTGTTTATCAAATTCAAGATTTAATGAAAATGATAAATAAAGATACTAAAAATCGTATTGAAGAAATAATGAATGGGAAGTTAATTCTAGATAACTTGCCTGCTACTAATTGGTACAAAAGAGGTTGTGATTTATTTTCAGATTACCAAAATTTTGGTGACATTGGAGTTTATGATATGTTCTTGCACAAACAGGATAGAGCCTATTCCATTCCTGAGTTATATGAATTTATAGCAAAAGCAGACTTAAATTTTGTTGATTATCTTGATCCTTTAGAAAAAATTTTATTAAGAACAGAAAATTATATAAAAGATTTTACACTCTTGCAAAAAGTGAAAAAGATGGATAAAGTAACTCAAGAAGCAATTTCTGAAATACTTACAGGTAATATTATTAAACATTCATTTTATGTATCAAATCAAAAAGATAGTGTAGCATCTCTTGATAACCTTGATAATATACCATACTTCCATAATATATTCAATTTTGCCAAACAAATTTATGAATATTTGGAGTCTAATTCTTCATCAATAAATAATGTTATTAATTTTACTATTAATAATGGGATATTAAATAATGTTAATATCTCAATGTCAATATTTAGAAGTACTAAATATATTTTTAAATATATGATAGAAGAGAAAAGTTTAAGAGAAATATTTGATGCGGTACGCAGTGAATTAAACCAAGAAATAAGTGATGAAGCATTATTAAATGAAGTTAAAAATGTATTTATGCCATTACTTAATACAAATGTTTTATTGTTAAAATCAAAGGATTTGTAACGCTTGTTATACTGAAAAAGATGTTTGCTATTGATTCTATGATACTAAGCAGTTTGTTTTAACAGTAAATACAAATACAATAATACGTGTTAGTAAGATGATTTGGGTTGACAAGGTGCTATTACGTTGTTAATATGCTTTGACATACATAGAAAACGCCTATAAGCTAATAATATATAATGATTCTTTAAACCGCAAGAATAAAAATTTTCTAAAAATCTAATTTGATTCCTAATTTAAATAAGTATATTACTTACCTTTAAACTTAATTGCTAACTCAATTTTTCAATTATAATCTATTAATATTAAAATAATGAACACAACTAATAAACAATTGACAGAAGAACTGAACAATACTGAATCCAATAACGATCATAATGATTTTGCAGAAAATAATATTATTAATTTAAAACAATTAAAACGTAAATTACCGGAAGAATTACAAGTTCAAGCAGAAGAATTAAAAATTGAAAATATTAGTTCATTACTTAAACAAGAATTAGTTTTTGCAATTTTAAAAAAATCTGTAGAGCAGGGAGGTTTAATAGTAGGAGATGGCGTACTTGAAGTATTACCTGATGGATTTGGTTTTTTACGTTCGCCTGAAGTAAATTATTTAGCAGGTCCTGATGACATTTATATTTCTCCTAGTCAAATTCGACGTTTTGGTCTTCGTACAGGTGATACGGTAGAAGGTCAGATTAGAGCTCCTAAAGCTGGAGAACGTTATTTTGCTTTATTGAAAGTAAATAGAGTAAATTTTGACGATCCTGTTAATGCTTACCATCGTGTGCATTTTGATAATTTAACTCCATTGTATCCTGATGAAAAATTAGGATTAGAACTGGAAAATAATAGTAAAGATAGTAAGGATTTTAGTACACGTGTTATTGAGCTTGTGGCTCCTATGGGTAAAGGGCAGCGTGCATTAATAGTAGCGCCACCTCGTACTGGTAAAACTGTATTATTACAAAATATAGCGCATGCAATTACAACAAATAATCCGGAAGTATTTTTAATAGTATTATTAATAGATGAAAGACCTGAAGAAGTAACAGATATGCAACGGTCTGTGCGTGGGGAGGTTGTTAGTTCTACTTTCGATGAACCTGCAAGTAGACATGTGCAGCTTGCAGAAATGGTAATTGAGAAAGCAAAACGTTTGGTAGAACATAAAAAAGATGTAGTAATTTTAGTTGATGCGATAACACGACTTGCTCGTGCTTATAATACAGTTGTACCTTCATCAGGGAAAGTATTAACTGGTGGTGTTGATGCTAATGCACTACAGAGACCAAAAAGATTTTTCGGAGCAGCTAGAAATATTGAAAATGGTGGGTCACTTACTATAATTGGTACAGCTTTAATTGAAACCGGTTCTCGTATGGATGAGGTAATTTTTGAAGAGTTTAAAGGTACAGGTAATTCTGAGATAGTTTTAGATCGTAAGATTGCAGATAAGCGTATTTATCCGGCAATTGATATCACAAGATCAGGAACTCGAAAAGAAGATTTGTTAGTAGATAAAATAATTTTAAATAAAATGTGGGTTTTGCGTCGTATTATTGATCCAATGGGTAGCAGTGAAGCAATAGAATTTTTGCTCAAAAAACTTGAAAATACTAAAACTAACTATGAGTTTTTTGAGATGATGAAGAGTCCTGAACGCTCTAGAAACGGTTTATAATTATATCGTCAGCGTAAGGAAAAAGTTAAATTTTTTGACTCAGTAAAAATCAATAATTTGATTATTTTTTGAATTGCTACACTCATGGTAGTTGTTCTAAATAATTGTGTGAGTGTATTATTAAAAATATAATAAATCATGAGTATAACCCCTGATTATTTAATTGAACGAAGACAACTAAAATCTCGCTTGTTAATTTGGAAGCTAGCAGATATTATTTTAATTGCTATAATATGCTTACTAATCAGTAAAGATTTTGTGCAAAAACAGATTTTATCTATTAATAGTAATGAAGATTATATAGCTTCTGTATTAATAGACGGAATAATTCTTGAAGACGAAAAGCGCGACAAAAAGCTCAAAAAAATAATAGATAATTCTCATATTAAAGCGTTAATAGTTAACGTAAATTCTCCTGGCGGTACAGTAGTAGGATCTGAAAAAATTTATAATATTTTACGTAAAATATCAGCAAAAAAACCAGTAGTAGTAGTTATGGGGACAATGGCTACAAGTGGTGGTTATTTAATATCTCTTGGAGGTGATTATATTATTAGCCATAACGGTACTATTACAGGTTCAATAGGTGTAATACTACAAACAGCTGAAGTTACTGAGCTTGCTCAAAAGTTAGGAATTAAGTTTAATAATTTTAAATCAGGTGCATTTAAAGCTGTGCCAAACCCTACCGAAAAACTGACAGAAGAAGTGCGGGTAGCAGTTATGGAAAATATAGAAGATACTTATAAATTTTTCATTGAACTTGTTTCAGAACGGCGTTCTCTTCCTATCGAAGAAGTACACAAGCTTGCAGATGGACGAGTATATTCTGGTCGTCAAGCTTTTAAATTAAGACTTGTAGATACTATTGGTTCAGAAGATACTGCGTTAAAATGGCTACAAGAAATTAAGAAAATTGACATTAATCTAACTGTTAAAGATTATCAATTAAAACCGAAATCAACATTGATTGAAATAATGTTTGAGGATTTTACTAGTTTAGTTCTAAGTTTTTTTAAAAATAGTTTTAATGGAATAAAATCGATTTCTTAATGGCTACTAAGAATTATTTAATAGATAAAGTACATGATAAACTGAATTATCTTTCTAAACAAGATGTTAAAGAATCAGTAGATTTAATTTTAGATTATTTAAATGAATCGCTTAAAGAACAAAAGCGTATTGAAATCAGGAATTTCGGTAATTTCTCTATACGTAAACGTAAATTTCCTGAAAGTAATAAATTCTATAATACTGTTTATTACAGAATGCCGAAAAATTTATTTAAGGATTAAATAAGCCATGGAATGCTCTAAATGTAGTATTGTAGAAAAGTTGGAAAAGCATTCTATTTTTATAGTTCTTTAATATCTATTTATTAAAGCATTTAATAGATTTACTTAATATATAATGGATAATGGTTTAAATGCAAGGATATTTCTTTGTGAAGAAGGAAAATATCCTCAATAATGATATCTTGAGAAGAATCTAACCATCATTCTAGATTGTAATATGACGTTATTTTAGAATTTAATTTGTAAAATTATTATTATTCTTGAACTAGAAACAAAACACGATATTTTAATTTAAATTATACAGTATTAGATTTCTAAGATTATGAAGAATCTTTAGATTGTTATTTTCAGTTAGAATAATAACATATTTCTTGCATATAAGCATAATAAGCAATCATCTTAAGCATAAAATTAAAACTAAGGTATTTATTTATCAGATATTAATAATCTTATTTACTTTTATAAAATTAATTTGTTGTACTTGCCGCAAAACTAGGAAATAAAAATAGTAGAGTATTATGATTTAAGTGATGCAATTATGAAAACAATCTATAGTACTCGCAGAAATATCGCGCGCACTACTACATTTTATCCTAGTATTATGGAAAATGTTTGTTATTATTTCTTTTGTTAACACTATTAATTTTAAGAAGTTAGAGCCAACAACCAACAACATGGTTTTTTGCTTTTGTATTTATTAATTTAATTAATTAGCTATTTGCTAAGCTCTTAAGATATTATTAAAAATAATGAATATAATTACAAAACTTGTGCGTATAAATAAAGCAAGTTTAGTGATTTGATCATTCAGAGTATACGATTTTCCATAAATATTGTTGATAATATATAGTAAGAAAATGAGTTATAAATTTTCTGCAATCACATTTATTGATTATATCAGGTCTTTATTAGATAAATAACATTTTTTTGAAGTATGCACATATTTACTAAATTCATCGTAACAATAATATTTAACTGTAATAAACTCTAAATAAGCTTAAATATCAATTAGTTAAAGTTCATTTTTAAGGAAATAGCAACTGTATTAACAATTAACTTAAAATTTAATGGAATATGTTGAATGTTAGCGCGGTGCACTAAGTTGCTTTGTCTGTACTATTTCAAAAGATTGCTCATCCTTAGATTATGGAATACTAAACTCTGATAGTGCGTTATATTAAAAGTTAATAATGTTAAAATATCATAATTACTGGATGAGTGATCACCGATTTTATAATTATGAAAATAAAAATCAACTGTCAGAAAATATAAAATGGTGGGTGATAGTGGGTTCGAACCACTGACCTTTACGATGTCAACGTAATACTCTGACCAACTGAGCTAATCACCCTTATTATGGCCCTTATAATATTTACACTTAAGATAAGTGTCAATTGATTAGTTTAATAATTTATTGGAAACAGTTGAAAGTTCCTAAAAAAGCTATTTCCGTAGCTAACAATATAATAAAGGAAAGCTTAAATGAGAAATTTTGATGACTTAAAAAAATTATTATCAAATGCCAAAGTAAAAAAAACTTATTAAGGACAAAAATGGAATTTGAGATAGCAAATACTTTAATAAAAGCTTATTTTAATTTTAATGCGTTGGGTGGTGTTGATGTCGTATAAAATGTGCACTGCGCAATCCAAAATAGCAAAAATTTAAAATGTACATTAATGTTTGTGCCTAAATAACACTAAAGCGGTAAATCAAATAATTAATTTTTGATTATATAGGCTTAATTCTTTACTAAAATAATAATAATTATTATTTGTAACTTGCTATTGGAGAGCATCTATAATGGTTGATTTAAAAACTAAAGCCTTTGATATTGCTCAAAATTTTACTATTTCGCTTGATGGTCCTGCTGCTTCAGGTAAAGGGACGATAGGTCTAATATTGGCAAAGAAATTTGCTCTTAAATATTTTCAGTCAAGTATTGTGTATAGGCAGCTTGCATTTAACTGTATTCATCAACAGATAGATATTACTGATATAGATGCAGTAATTGCTTTATCTCAAGAATTAAAACTTGATAATAATATTGATTTAGAGAATGAGGATATAGGCGATATTGCATCAAAAATTGCAGTAATAAGTGAGGTGAGAAATAATCTAAATCACAATTTGATTAATCTAGTTAAAACAACGCCAAGAATTATTATGGAGGGTAGAGATATAGGTACTGTTGTTGCACCTGATGCTGATTTAAAGATTTTTATCACTGCAAGTCCTTACGTAAGAGCTGTAAGACGATATAATCAGTTGCAAGCAAAAGGGAAAACATGTATACTTGATGAGATTATACAGCAAATAATTTTGCGAGATAAAAGGGATAAAGAGCGAAAAGTCGGACCATTATTACCAGCTTTAGGTGCTTTCATTATTGATACTTCAAAACTTTCTGCTATAGAGGTTGTAGAAGAAGTAACAAATTACATAAAGAATAAAATAACTTAAAAAAGTGCTCAGTTATTTTATTGCGTTATTGCATGATGCAATTTCTCAGTTGTGTTTCAGCGGCTCGATCTCATGATCCAGTAAAAATACTCAACTCATTACTGTTTTAGTTGTTTTATGGATGTGTTGGCCACTAAGTCATGTTATGACAACACGCTTGTTCTCCAAGCTATGCAATAACATATAATTTTATTAACCTTTAAAAATTTTTATTAGCTTATGCACTTTCAGCTAATATTACGAGAATAATATGTCAATAAAACTAAAACAACGATTTGTTCCACAACTTGCAGCAATTAATTACCAATTTGAAGAAGATTTTTCTAAAATGCTTAAAACTGTTGATACAAGTCATATAAAAGAAAAAACGGTAGTTAAAGGTCAAGTAATCGAAATAAAAAATGATATGATTATTGTGGACGTTGGATTAAAAAATGAAGGAAGAATACCCAAGTCTGAATTTTTATCTTTACCTGAAGTTGGGGACGTAGTTGAAGTTTTTATAGAAAAAATTGAAGGACGTAACGGTAGAACTATACTAAGTCGTGAAAAAGCAGTTAAAGAAGAGTTATGGGGACAGCTGGAAATAATGTGTTCCAAGGGTGAATTTGTTGATGGTACGATTTTTGGTCGTGTAAAAGGAGGTTTTACCGTAGATCTATCAGGTGTAGTAGCATTCTTACCTGGAAGCCAAGTTGATGTAAGACCTATTAAAGATCCTACTTCTATAATGAATATCAAGCAACCATTTAAAATTTTAAGCATGGATAAAAAGCTTGGTAATATCGTAGTTTCTAGAAGAGTGATCCTAGAAGAATCACGTTCTGAAGCTAGAGATGAGATGCTATCAAAAATTAAAGAAGGTATGATATTAGAAGGAGTCGTAAAAAACATTACTGATTACGGTGCATTTATCGATCTTGGCAGCGTGGATGGTTTATTACATTTAACAGATATTTCTTGGGGCAGAGTGAATCATCCTTCAGAAGTATTAGAATTTAATCAAAAAGTTAAAGTAATGGTTATTAAGTTTGATGAAAAAACCAAAAGAATATCACTTGGTATAAAACAACTTGATTCTAATCCATGGGATGCAATTAAAGAAGAATTTCCAGTAGGTAAAAAAATGACAGGTAAAGTTACAAATTTTGCTGATTATGGTGTATTTTTAGAATTAAAAGATGGACTTGAAGGACTTGTACATTCAAGCGAAATTAGTTGGTTAAAATCTAATCAAAACCCTAGAAAAATGTTAACTATAGGGCAAGAAGTAGAATTCATAGTTTTAGAGGTTGATACTGAAAAGCATCGTGTTTCTTTAAGTATTAAACAATGCCAAGAAAATCCTTTAATAAAATTTGCCGAAAATAATCCTATCGGTACTATAATTAAAGCACCAATTAGAAATATTACAGATTTTGGTATTTTTGTTGTACTTGGTAATAATATGGACGGTATGATTCATGAAGGAGATATTAGTTGGGAAGATAATGGAACAGATCTATTAAAATCATATAAAAAAGGTGACGAAATAGAATGCAAAGTTTTAGCTATTAATTTTGAAAAAGAACAAGTAAGTTTAGGTATAAAACAATTATCGCCAAATCCATATCAAAAAATTAGTGACGAATATAAAAAAGGTACAATAGTGAAAGCAGTTGTAACAGAAATTAAAGATGATGGACTTGTAGTACTATTAAATAATAAAGTAACAGGCTTTATTAAAAGAGTTGAATTATCAGATGAAAAAGATGAGCAAAAACCTGAAATGTTTCAAGTAGATGAAGAAATCGATGCGAAAGTTGTTTCTATCGAAAAATCGACTGGTAGAGTTTTATTATCGGTAAAAGCTCATAAAATAGCAGAACGTCAAAAAACTCTCAAAGAATATGGCTCTAGCGATAATACTACCAATATGGGCGATATACTTGCTAATGTTTTAGAGGAGAAGAAGTAGCAGTTTTACTGCGTGCTTACTTGTGTTCTATTCTAACTTTTTTCTCGTGCCGTGTGTAGTGGAAAATAATCACAATGTTAGTCTTTTGATTTTGATACCATTGACAATGAATGGTATCACATCTTTATTTAATCAAATTTCAGGAGAAAATATTAATGTCATATATACCGGTAGTAATTGAACAAACATCACGCGGTGAACGTGCTTATGATATATATTCAAGATTACTCAAAGAGCGTATAATCTTTGTATGTAGTACTGTTGAAGATCATATGGCAAACTTAATCGTTGCACAATTATTGTTCCTTGAAGCAGAAAATCCTAAAAAAGACATATATATGTATATCAATTCACCAGGAGGTGTTGTAACTGCAGGGCTTGCAATTTATGACACAATGCAATTTATAAAACCTAAAGTTGCTACATTATGTATAGGTCAAGCGTGTTCTATGGGCTCATTGTTACTTTGTGGTGGCGAACATGGGATGCGTTATAGTTTACCTCATAGTCGTATTATGATACATCAACCATCAGGAGGTTATAAAGGGCAAGCGACTGATATAGAAATACATGCTAGGGAAACCCTGAAAATTAAAAAGTTACTTAACGAATTATATAGTAAACATACTGAACAAGCATTAAAACATATTGAAAAAAGTATGGAACGTGATAATTTTATGTCACCGGGAGAAGCCAAAAAATTTGGATTAGTAGATAATATAATTTCTTCTAGAGATGCTATGGCATTATTGCATAAATAAAGCGTTGGTATTGTTAACTAAATATAGATTTATTATCGCGAGCATCCACAAAGCTGTATTTTTAATCAAAGTGCGAAGTTAAATTAAACATTTCCTTATTAGATTGCATTTATCAAATTTTTAATTTTCCTTGCGTTAATTTCTACTTAGGTAGAAAGTATTTTATAAAAAAATCTTAGATTTATTTGCATTATTATAGTATAATGGAAACGATTTGTTATCGGGGTCATAGCTCAGTTGGTAGAGTATTTGAATGGCATTCAAACGGTCGGGGGTTCGATTCCCCTTGACTCCACCATGTCTTAATTTCTATTTCAATTTATAAATATTTTAAAAGCACTTGTTTTGTTCTAAAATAAATAATGTTTAATCTTTATTTAGCATCTTTTTAGATTAATTATAATTTATACTGAGTCTTTCCAATTAAGAGAGTATACAATGAATAAAGTAATTACACAATTATTTAGTATTACATACAGTTGGGGCATCAAATGTTACATAATGTAAAAATATATTCAATAATGCAGTATTTTGCAGACAAATTATACGAGAAAAAATTCTGAAGAAAAAAAATGGAAAACACTTTTGCAGTTTATATAAATTATAAGTGCGATAATACATCTAGTAATGTATTATACTTTGATCAAATGCATCAAGTCTTGATTGATATGTGGTACAAAATATTGAAAATGGATGCAGCATGTTAAGAAATTAAATGTCTATGACATCTGATTTTGAAATATATGATGTCTGAAGGAGTGAGAAACATAAATAGATATTGATATATGTAAGTCAAAAATTATTTTGCTAATTATTTGATAGATACCTTTTTCTTTTCAAGAATAAGTTTTACCACTAATGCTTTATTACTTTTGATGCTTTATAATATCTTATTACTGAGATTAGTTAATTATATACCGTACTATTTGTATAGTTTTTAGTTATTACTGTTGCTATTTTTTAGCAATGTTATTATTTATGTTGCTCTATTATACATACTCAATGACATCCTTTTTGAAAGTTTTATACTACTCTAAATTTAAGGAATGATACATTTTAAAGAGCATTAATTATAATATTTTGCTTCTTTACCTCTTATTTGTTGAACGATGTGTCAGTAAATTATAACACTTAAAACTATATGCTTGATTTTTTACTTTTTTCTTTAGCAATTCTATTAACTTTTTATTTTGCATTGTTGTTTCTTATTTTGAAACCATCTTTAAAAGATAATCATATGCTGATTTTTTCTAAAATTTGAACATTGTATCCAATAAGCTTATAGACAAGCATAACGATCTTAAAAAAACGAAATTTAATTAGAAAATAAAACGAAGGATCTAAGCTTTTGGCGAGAATGACGGGACTCGAACCCGCGACCTTCTGCGTGACAGGCAGACGCTCTAACCAACTGAGCTACATCCCCTTATTATACTACTTGATAGATACGAGAATATACATATATATATTAATTCTGCTATTTCTGCAAGACTAAAATATCTCATTTATCAAAAATTATAGTTCCTAAATACTCTAAATATTAGTACTGATCATTATTAATCCTAATTCATCACTATTAGTTGAAGCGTGGAATATAATTTTATATTACTATAATAGCTCTTAGAAATTCTATTATACAAGAAATAATAGCAGCAACTGATATTATTATCACAAGGAGTAACTAGAGAAGAATATAAAGCTAAAAAATGACTGTTTGAAACAATGCAAATTTATGTCAATATCAGGAAGATTGCTATAAACCTCATTAAATTTCAGGACATAAAATATGAATATTGTAATCTCTATAGATAAAGTTTAAATTAATTTGTAATAAAACTTGCAATTATTTTAAATATAAATTAATTGTATAGATACTATTTTAGTAACCCTATACAATAAATTATTTTAGATTATAAAGGTTATTTATGATTATTTCAGTTTCAGGTCAACATATTTCGATCGGTAGTAATTTACAAGAATATGCAAAAGTTAGGGCTACTCAAGGTATTAAAAAATATTTAACTGATCTAATAAATATAGATATACATTTTTCAAAAGAGGGAATTAATTTTAAATGTGATATTATAGTCAAATACGGCTCAGGTAAATATAATATAGTCAAAAGTAATGATATGTGTAACGATATATATTTAGCTTTTGACAAAGCTATGTCAAAATTAGAAAAACAGCTGAGAAAATATAAATCAAAATTCAAAAATCATCATGCTGGTAAAGTAAAAATATCAGAAATTTCTTACGAAGGTACCAATATATGATTCATCAATACTTTGATCGTGAAACATCTAATTACTAAGATAAATCCTATAATTTTCGCTGAACAGCCTGTTTAAATATTAAGATTATTAACAGAAGCGGAAAATTTATTTAGAAGATTTACCTGTTGTTGTATTTAAAAATATCAAATCATATGTAATATAGTTTTTTATCAGTAAAGACGATAATATTTTTTAGGTAGATTGTAATTAATGCTTATTATCCCTTATAAAGGAATTATACCAAAAATCGCTAAAAGCGCATATATTGCCAAAAATAGCTCTTTAATAGGAGATGTTGTAATAGGTAATAACTCGAGTATTTGGTTTAATACGGTTCTGCGAGGTGATGTTGAATCGATAAAAATAGGAAATAATACTAATGTGCAAGATGGTAGTGTAATTCATACTTCAAGATTTAACGGACCGGTAGAAATAGGTAATAATATAACTATTGGTCATCTCTCTCTAATTCATGCATGTACAATACATAATAATGCATTTATCGGTATGAGTACTACGATAATGGATAATGCTGTAATAGAAGAATATGCTTTCATTGCTGCAGGAAGTTTAGTTCCATCAAAAAAAATAATTAAATCTAACGAATTATGGATGGGATCTCCTGCAAAATTTATTAGATATTTAACAGATCAAGATTTGCAATATATGGAAGATAATATAAGAAATTATGTAGAACTTGCAAATCTTTATAAGACTCAATCTCAATGCACACTCCATAGTATAAACAATTGTAAGAAGTTGAGTTAAGCGCGATACTGCAATTTTATGTAATAAAAAATTCTTGAGATTGCAATACAAAAAGGTAAATAATGACTTCTAATGCATTTAGAGTGCTATAGCATTCTTAAATGCCTTAACCGTATTTTTAAGTAAAAATGCAATAGTCATTGGCCCAATACCTCCTGGAACGGGAGTAATATATTTTACTTTAGACTTAACATTTTCAAAATCAACATCACCGATAATTTTATTGTTGCTAATTCTATTAATTCCTACATCTATTACTATAGATTCGGGATTAAAATATTCTGCAGTTAATTTTAAAGGTGAGCCTATTGCAACAACTACAATATCGGCTTTAGAAGTAATAGAGCTTAAATTACATGTTTTAGAATGACAAATAGTAACACTGCAATTTTCTTTTAATAGTAAAGCACTTAAAGGCTTACCTACTATATTTGAGCGTCCAACGATTACAGCATCTTTACCGTTTAAATTCGGTGCGTATTTTTTTATAACTGCAAGACAACCAAGAGCAGTACATGGTATAAAACCTTGATTAATCCCGCTATGTAAGTAACCAACATTTAAAGGATGGAAACCATCGCTATCTTTAGACGGTAGTACAGCTGATAAAATTTTATTTTCATCTATAGAACTTGGTAAAGGAAGTTGCACTATAATTCCTGAAATCTCTTTATCAAGATTTAACTCATTAATTTTTGATATTAAATCATCTGTATAAATATTAGTAGATAGATTTACTAATAAAGTATCAATTCCTACTTGTTGTGCATTTTTTATTTTATTTTTTATATAAATCATGCTTGCTGGATTATCGCCTACTAATACTATAGCAAGTTTTGGTGAAGTTTGAGTTTTCTCCTTAAATCCTTGAATTTCTAGCTTTAAATCTGCTAGTATCTCATTTGCTAATGCTTTACCGTCAATTATATTATTCACAATATTGTTATCCTTTTGTGTTTGTAATGCAGTGGCTTGACCACACTGTATTCAGGCATATAATAAATAATACTCATAAATTTAGTATTTTAACTGATGTGATGATATTTTACTTTATTCTGTAATGAACATGCCAATATCATTGCCTATAAGTTTATTCTTTTCTTTATACACACATTGATATCTTAATTTATTGTTTTTGCTCATATTTGTTTGTAGAATATTCAAAATGTAATGCCTTACCATCAAATACTCTACTATAAGCATGATTAATGCTGTGTGCAGCTTCCGCAAAACCTGTAATAATCAACTTAAGCTTACCAACATAATGAGCAACATCCCCAATTGCATAAATACCTTTGATGTTAGTTTGATAATAGTAATTATCTACTTCAATATGTTGAAGCTTTACATTTAAACCCCAATTCGCTAAAGGTCCTAAATCCTGTTTTAAACCAAAAAACGGTAATAATATATTTGCATCTAATTTTCGGATATTATTTTGCAAATCTTTAACTATTACTGCTTGAAGTTCATTATTATGACCATCTAAATTATTTAATTGATAACCTGTTACTAATTCAATTTTCCCAGTTTCTGCTATATGCCTTAATTGCCTTATACTTTCAGTAGCAGCAGTAAATTTATCACGTCTGTGTACTAAATATATTTTATTTGCAATTTCCGAAAGTGCAATAGTCCAGTCAACAGCGGAATCACCACCTCCAGCTACAACTATATTTTTACCTAAAAATTTGCTTTTATCATTAATAAAATAAAAAATTGATTTTCCTTCAAAATCTTCAATATTTGCAAGAGGCGGTTTATTAGGACCGAATGCTCCTGCTCCTGCTGCAATAATAATAACTTTACTTTTAATAATAGTATTTTTTGAAGTTTTTATTTCAAAAAAATCATTGTGTTTATTGAGCTCTATAGCTTGTTGGTTTAAGTGATATACAGGATTAAAAGGAGCTGCTTGAGACTTTAACTGTTCTATTAACTCTTTCGCTGTAATTTTAGGATAAGCCGGTATATCATAAATATGCTTTTCAGGATATAGTGTAATACACTGACCACCGATAACTTCTTGTGCATCAATAACGTGACACTTCATTCCAAGCATTCCAGCTTGAAACACTGCAAATAATCCAACTGGACCTGAACCTATGATTACAATATCAGTATTATACATTATTTCGTATTTAAATTTAAAGAAGGATTTTATTGGATATTGATGAAATAATCAATTGTTATATGAGTAATTTATAAATTAAACATTTTTGTAGTAAGCTTTTTTAAGCACTATCGTATTATTATAATATTGTAATTTAAATGTTATAATGCATTTAATTTTTTTGATGCTAAAATATTTTTAGCTTTGTTTTATAGTAAGATTATTATTGATCATGTAGTATCTATGCTACTTCCAATCTCTTTTGGTCAAAATAAAAGATTTCTATGTAGCAAAATATTTATTAATATAACGTTTTTTAAACGGACAAAAATTTGTAAATTAATTATGAAAATTAAAAATTATCTGTTTTGTTGGCAGGTAATTTCTTAATCTGTTAAGTACTTTTATTGTTAGATACTTTACACTTTTATCACATCTATACTAATTGTTATAGTAAAAAATAATGATAAATATACATTACAGAACAATGATACAGTAGCAATAAAATAGTTGATATCCAATTAAGTATTTTTATATAAGCTAGTATATGATGCGAATAATTTAGTGTGCATAATAGTGTGTAAAAGGTTTAAATACTGATGATATCTATACAATTGATCAGTAAAAAGAAGCGATATAAGTATATGCACATTTGCAATAACAGACTTTTGCATCTATAAGTTTTAAGTAATTATTACCGTAACAATAAATAATGAAGATTTGTATACTTTTATGATACATAAATCTTAATCATGGTGCTGTGAAGTTTATTTTTGAAAAAAAAATTTTATTAATTTTTACTAAAACAATGAAGAGTAAAATTTAACGTATTTAAAACAAGTAAAGCAGAGATAAGAATTTTTTTGTAATGATCTTATAGTTGTTGAAACATGTAATGAATTTTTTAATTCTATTAACTGTGCTAATAACTTAGCTTTTTATCAAAAAAATTGGCATATCTTATTCTAGATAAAGCACCGCGTTATATTTATTGATATCTAATAAATAACATTATTTATATTGATTATTATAATAGGATGAGGTTTCAGAGGTGATTAAAGATGTCTATAACATTATTTTAATGTTATATTACTACTAGCACTATTGTGTATATTTAAGGTTTTTTGTATCATTTTCGACAATATGTCTAGTTGCATTATGTGATACTTGATTGTTTAATCTAAAACATTTTTTAAAATATCTCTTACCGATATCTAATAAGATACAAATATCTATAGAGAAATATAACTTTTAATTACGCATGTATCGTAATCAAGTGTTATTCTTGTCAAGTCAAAAATCAAAAAAATAAATATTTATCAAGTGTTATTCTTGTCAAGTCAAAAATCAAAAAAAAAATTAAATATTTATATTGAATAAATTATTATTCTCGTGTCTACTTAATTTTAGTTCTATACACTAAAATGGTGTCATTTTTGCAAAAAAGCATTATAATAACGACTACAACCAATAGTATCTATAATGAATATGCTTAAAAAAAATAAATTTCAAATAACTATAAATAACAAATACAACAATTTACTTACTCCTTTCGGTAAAGCGATTCTACGAGATCGATATCTTATGAAAGGTGAGGATTTCCAAGATTTATTTGCAAGAGTTTCTAGTTATTATGCTGAAAATAAACAGCATGCCCAGAAGTTATATGAATATATGAGTCAAATGTGGTTTATGCCAGCAACACCAATCTTAAGTAACGGAGGAACTGAGAGAGGACTTCCTATTTCATGTTTCTTGAATGAGACTGATGATAGCTTAGACGATATAGTAAATTTATGGATGGAAAATGTTTGGCTTGCTGCGCGTGGAGGTGGAATTGGAAGTTATTGGGGTAATGTTCGTTCTATTAATGAAGCGATTCGTGATAAAGGTCATTCATCTGGCATTATACCATTTATTAAAGTAATGGATTCAATGACTCTTGCTATTTCACAAGGTTCTATTAGACGAGGCTCATCGGCTGTATATTTACCTATTAATCATCCTGAAATTGAAGAATTTATTGATATAAGACGACCAACTGGTGGAGATGTTAACCGTAAGTCTCTTAATATTCATCATGGTATAACTATTACTGATGAATTTATGCAAGCAGTTGAAAATAATATGGATTTTGACCTTGTTAGTCCTGCTACTAAAAAAGTTGCGAATAAAGTGAGGGCAAGAGATTTATGGATTAAATTATTAACTACTAGAATAGAAACGGGTGAACCTTATTTGTTATTTATTGATAGTGTTAATAAAACTATCCCTGCGCATCATAAAAAATTAGGGCTTCAAGTTAAAATGTCTAATCTTTGTAGCGAAATCACACTCCCGACAGGAATTGATCACTTAGGAAAGTCTAGAACTGCAGTTTGCTGCCTTTCTTCTTTAAATTTAGAATATTATGAAGTCTGGAAAGATGATAAGGAATTTATTCATTCTATTATGTTATTCCTTGATAATGTTTTAGAGGATTTTATTAATAAAGCGCCGAATACGATGGCAAGAGCGAAATATGCAGCTTTTCGTGAGCGAAGCGTTGGACTTGGTGTAATTGGTTTCCATTCATTTTTGCAAATGAAAAAAGTACCAATAGAATCTGTTATGGCAAAAGTTTGGAATAAAAAAATATTTGAATATATATCTTCTGAAGTCGATAAAGCTTCAATAGAAATCGCGAAAGATAAAGGAGCATGTCCTGATGCTTTAGATTCAGGAAGTAATGAACGATTTAGTAATAAAACAGCCATAGCACCTACCGCTTCAATTTCAGTAATAGCAGGTAATGCTTCACCTGGTATAGAGCCGTTTGCCGCTAATAGCTTTGTACAAAAGACTTTAACCGGCTCTTTTAATGTACGTAATAAACATTTAGAACAGTTATTAGAAGAAAAAGGCTTTAATAATGATCAAGTTTGGTCTTCTATCGCAACACATGAAGGATCAGTGCAACATTTAACATTTTTATCTGAAGAAGAAAAGCAAATTTTCAAAACTGCTTATGAAATTGATCAGAATTGGCTAATTGAGCTTGCTGCTGACCGTACTCCTTACATTACGCAATCACAAGCGTTAAACATCTTTTTACATGGTAATGTTAGTAAGAAATATTTAAATAATATTCATTTTAAAGCATGGAAAAAAGGAATAAAAAGTTTATATTATTGTAGATCAACATCAATACAGCGCGCTGATAAAGTTTCGCATGACGTATTAAAAGCCGATTTTAAAGATTTAGAAAAGCAAAATGCCAAGTTAGCACAGACTCGTAACTATGAAGAATGCTTAGCTTGTCAGTAAATATATATTTATATACATATATACCAAATCGTCATTTGTAAGAAATGATGTACTGTATGCCAAACTCAAAAATTTTGTGTAAGATTGCATGCATAAAATTATTCCATAATTTCTCTAGACTTATGACCAAAAACCTTTAAACAATGTAATATTAGTAATAACATTATGTCACTACTTGATGCAAGTCCAATTTATAAACCATTTTCATATCCATGGGCATATGAAGCTTGGCACACTCAACAAAAAATTCATTGGTTGCCAGAAGAAGTGCCATTGGCCTATGATGTTAAAGATTGGAAATATAATTTAACTCCAGGGGAAAAACATTTATTAACTCAAATATTTCGTTTTTTTACTCAGGCGGATATTGAAGTGAATAACTGCTATATGAAACATTATTCAAGAGTATTTAAACCAACTGAAGTATTAATGATGTTATCGGCTTTTTCTAATATGGAAACAGTACATATCGCAGCGTATTCACATTTACTTGATACGGTAGGTATGCCAGAAGTAGAATATTCAGCATTTCTTAAATATAAAGAAATGAAAGATAAATATGATTATATGCAGCAATTCGGTGTCGATAATAAAGAAGACATAGCCACTACACTTGCAGTGTTTGGAGCTTTTACGGAAGGATTACAACTATTTGCTTCTTTTGCGATTATGCTTAATTTTCCTCGTTTTAATAAAATGAAAGGTATGGGACAGATTATTGCTTGGTCTGTTCGTGATGAAACACTACATACTAACTCAATTATTACGCTATTTAAGACTTTTGTAAGAGAAAATCCTGAAGTTTGGACTGAAACTCTACGTAAACGTATTTATGAAGCGTGTACAACTATTGTGCATTTTGAAGATGCTTTTATTGAACTGGCTTTTGAAGTTGGTGGTATTGAAGGGTTAACAGCATATGAAGTAAGACAATATATTCGTTATATTGCTGATCGTCGTTTAATGCAGTTAGGACTTAAAGATGTATATTTGGTAAATCATAACCCTCTTCCTTGGCTTGATGAAATGTTAAATGGAGTTGAGCATACAAATTTTTTTGAAAATAGAGCAACTGAATATTCTAAAGCAGCAACTACCGGTTCATGGGAAGAAGTTTTTGCTGAAATGGATAATAAATAGTACTATACTAATACTAGTACATATTCTAATAATAGAATTATAAATATTTTTTCTAAGATTAATTTTATGGCTGCCACAAATAATAAAAATTATCAAAAAGTTGTAGAAAAAGTTTTATCTTCATCTAAAGCTAATAAAGCACTAAAGAGTGCAATTAAAGATTTATCATCTTCAAATAGTATCAGCTTAAGAACGATCTTACTCGGAGCAAAGTTTATTTTAACTCATCCTGTGAATACTTATAATCTTGTCAAGCTTGCTAAGTCATCTAATATATATCTGGGTTCAGAATTCCAAAAATCACTTCTTGAAAATTCTCCAATATGGGAATTTTTAAAAAAACATTCAGATGATTTACCGAAAATAGGTCGCATCTTAGCAAAAGCAGGTTTTAGAGAATTTCAAGATAAGAGTGCTTTAGATGAAGAAGGACTCAAAATACTGAAAGAATGTTTTAAAAATGAAAAAGTACTTAACAAACTTCAAGATATTGCAGTTGAACTAAAGCAAGAGCTAACAGACTGGAATAAAGTAACTTCTAACATTTTAGATATGTTGGTTACCGATAAAAATTTCCAAAAATTTTTTAATGCCAAGAGCAAAGATATTACTCATTATATACGTACCGGAGTAACTGAAATACTTCCAAGTGATTATATCAAATCTTTTGATGATATATTACAAAAACCAGAAAAGAAAAAATTATTAAAAATATTTAATACACATCCTGATGTTAAACAAGAATTAGTAAATAATATAAACAATCCTAATATTCTAAAAAAGTTTAATAAATTATTCTATGAACAAGAAATAATACTTTCAAGTTTCCTAAAAGAAGTAAAGGCACAATCTAAACCTTTCTTACAAGAATATTTTGAAAGTTACAAAATCGATCTTAAAATTTTAGATATTATTCCTACTTTATTAAATAAAATTCCTGAGATAAAAGAAATTTTTGATACTCTTAATGATCCAAATCAAGGTGTCATGATATCTCTTGAAAAAGCCTTAGCAATGGTAGCTGGTGATGATCAATTAAAAAATTTTTTTGCTAATAATAAAACAATATTACCAAATATTGCTTTAGGGATTATTGAAAATACTCCTAGCGTACAAAACATAACAAAAGAATATAATTTTGATAAACAAATGCTTATTATAGTAGGCGAAGTGATGTCAAAGCCAGAAATTGCTTATGAGATTATTACAGACTTAAATAAAGGCGATTATATGAGTTTAACCGGTAATATAATCTCTATTATTAATGATCCTTCATTTAAATTAAAAGATATCTTAGTAGAGCAAAGTAAAAAAGGGTTATTTGATAACTTAATTAATGGTGTTTTAGCACAAGATGAAAAAAATAGCCAAATTATAAAACAACAACTTATAAATTATGGTATGGAAGCAAGTGATGTTACAAAGCTCACTAGAATAATGCCTATATTACTTGATAAACCGGAATCCTTAAAAAATGTTTTTCGCGATTTTATTAAAGGTAATTATACGCAAATGACAAAAGAGTTAATAGTTTTAACTAAAGATAATCCTGAAATTAAAGAATATTTAAATAATAATAGAACAATATTTGCAAATATTTTAGATAAAACTTTATCAGATATACCAGGTATAAATAACCTTGATAAGCAAGAATTATATAATGTACTACCATCAATGTTAAATTATCCTGGTGAGTTAGTTAAAATTATAGAAGAAGTTGAAAAAAGTAATTACCATGGTGCAATTAGTGCGATATATGATCTAGCTCAAAAAACAAATTATTTTGAAGGACAATTACCTAATATTATAAAAGCAGGGTTTAACTCAGGGTTTAACTATGCTACTGAAAAAGTAAAAGATATATTTAGTTCATCACAAGATTTTAAAGATAAAGCTATAGATGAAATTACTATTAGAACAAATTTAGATAAAATACGAAATAGAAAATTCAACTTAGAAGGCGCTATATTATCAGGTAATTTATCAAATATTGATTTCTCAGGTGTATCACTTAAAAATGCAGATTTAACTCAAGTAACTTCGTTAAGAGATTGTAATTTTAAAAATACTAATTTAGTAGATGCTAAATTACCAGATAATTTAATAATATTTACAGACACTTATAATCTTGATAAGACTATCCCTACTTTAGCACCTAAACTAATTAAAGCACAACAAGCAAAATTAGTTGATAAGGCAATTGATAAAGTATTTGTACAAATAAAAGCTGAAGACAAAAGAAATTTAGTTAGTAAAAAAGAATTTGTACAACAAGTAAAAATATTACTTGAAGAAAATCAAATAGTTAAAGACTATATTATAGATAAGTTAAATTCATTGCCTATGAATATGGTTACTAATCTAGAAACTCCTAAAATAAATCAATATAAACATATTACAAATCATGTTAATTCGCCATTTCAAATATTGAATCCGTTATATGAAAATATTGCAAATCAACAAGATATTAAGAGTAATTTATTTGCAAATATTTTAAGCGAGAAAATATCAAAAAAACTTTTTGATAAAGGTGATAATAGAGGTGAAGATTTTTATCTGATTAATCAGATGCTAAAATCTATCGTTGCTGAATATTCTAAACCAAACCAAAATAATATTGATAATTTTTTAGAGCATCAAAATCTAGAAAAGTTAGCAAGTAATATTGCATCTACTTTCTATTCTAAATCTAAATATACCTTATTAGGCACTATTACCAGTGGAATTTATTTACCAAAAGAAATCTTTAATGAACAGTTAAAAGATAATTTAAAGAATGAGTTTAAAAAAATTAATACATCAGATGTATTAAAAGAAGCAAAAAGTATAGTTTCAAATTTAGATAGTAAAGTACATATAGTAGATAATAAGAATAAATCGCATACTTACAAATCAGTACTTACAAAAAATCAAAAAATACATAGATAATTCTTGATTTAATTATTTAAATCAATTTTACGATAATATTTATTACATTTCTAATATATTCAATTCAAGAATTTTAATAAAACTATTAAAGTAAAAAATCACTTCTTGCAAATTCTCCAATATTGGGATTTAAAAAAAACATTCAGATTATTTACCGGAAATAGGTTGCATCTTATTTTAGCAAAAGCAGATTTTAGAGAATTTCAAGTTAAAAGTGCTTTAATGAAGAAGGACTCAGCATATTGAAAGAATGTTTTAAAAATGAAAAAGTACTTAACAAACTTCAAGATATTGCAGTTGAACTAAAGCAAGAGCTAACAGACTGGAATAAAGTAACTTTATAGAGTAATTTTCTTAAAACTTTAGTGGAGTTTTATGTATCAAAGTCACCTTGATAAGAAATAATATACTAATATATGCTCATCACGTATCAACAACTATTCCAAAAATACATAAAATGTAACAAATCAAAGGTATATGTATGTGTGCATACAATAGACAGTCTAAACAAACAACAATATTGAATATTATTTAATAATACCAAATCTGATAAGACAAAAGCATTAGCACCTAAAGTTTTAGTTGATATTAAAAAGTACAAAGTATTGTCTTAAATTTGAGTAATAGGATTGCTATTCTAATATCTTATACCAAATGTATTTTCTTATTATCTAATAGCAAAGAAAGGAGAAATAAATAATTACACTAGATGCATTTAAAATTCGCTTCTTTATTTTTTGCTGTTAATTATCACATATTAATGGAAAAAAGTATCAAGATGACTTACTAAATTGATCTTTAGTACATTAACTTTTTAAAGTAAATAACAAGTTTCTTAATATTTGTTCAAACTCTTCTTGGGTTGAATATTCTAATATTGTCTTATCTTGTATCTGGTGTGTAAACCAAGTAACTTGTCTTTTAGCATACTGACGAGTTCTCATTTGAGCTACATTTAAAGCATCATTTAGTGTTAGATTCCCATCTAAATATGCTATAATTTCTTTTATCCCTACAGCTTTTAAATTAGCATACTCTTTAGGAGTAAATTGTTTTTTTATTAAAGCAATTTCATCAATTGCTTTATCTTTAAATATCTTATCTAAACGCTCATCACAAGTTTTATATAAAAATTTGCGCTCAGGGTTTAAGAAAATAATTTTAAAATTAAAATCAGATAAGATTCGTTCTTTTTGTGCAGTATGAAAAGAAAAAATAGATTTACCAGTGTGCATGAGTACTTCATAAGCCCTAATTAAACGCTGAGTATCACAATGATTGATTTTTGTAGCTGCAATAGGATCAAGCTTCTCTAATTTATTCCATAATTCTATATTACCTATTTCATTATGTAAATTTCTTACTTGTACTCGTACATCTTGTGAGATATCAGGAATATTATTATAGCCAAAGACTAATAAGTTAATATATAAACCAGTGCCTCCAATTAATATTGGTATCTTACCTCGAGCTGTTATTTCTCTTATTTTTTCTGAAGCAAGTTTTAGATATTTTATTACTGAAAAATCTTCCGTAATTGATAAGAAATTATAAAGATGATAATGGATGCCGGTGTTATAAATTTGAATAGGAGAGGCGGTGATAATAGGTATTTCTCTATAAACCTGCATTGAGTCGATATTAATGATTTCACAGCCATATGCTTTAGCAAGTTCATGCCCTAAATAAGACTTTCCACTAGCAGTTGGTCCACATAATATAATTATTTCTTTCTTGATCACTGATAAGTCTATAATTATTAGGTTATTGTATAAATTTTGGTGTCATGTATCATTTTCTGATGGCATTGTTGTATGGCATGTGAAACATACGATGTGTCATATAATGATTTGTTCGCAGTATCAAGAACACAATTTAATATACTAAATATTAATATTTTTAACTGTAAATAATGTGATCACAGTAGGTAAGTTGAACCATATACCGCAAGTTTGGTTCTAGCTAGGGAGCATATAGACAATATTAGTATTGTCTCAAGTTTGTGTATTGTTAACTTCTTTATAATCGATAAATTAAATTACATACTACAAAATTTTCATGTAAATAATAACTTATTCAGTTTCTACATGATAAATAAATTCTTTAAACAGTTATATTTTGCTATTAAATAAAAAGATCATAATATTATACATTTAATGTAAGCAAAATAATACAAATAGTATTTTAATTTTAATAATTAATTAATAAATCGTATTTTACAAGATATTTATTCATCATAGCTATTATATGCTTTAAGCCATGTTGACTAACTGATTCAGCTCTTGCAACTATAATAGATTCGGTATTAGAACTACGTAGAAGCCACCAACCATTCTTAGTATTTACACGTACACCATCTATATCATTAAACTCGATTTTATCTTCTAATAATTTTTCTTTAATCTCTTTAATAATTTGTAATTTTAATCTAGATGTAACGAAAATTTTAATTTCCGGGGTACTATAGATTTTTGGTAACTCATCTATTATCTTATCTAGAGTTTTACTTGATTTGCTAAGTAAATCTAAGAATCTAAGAGCTGCATAAATTGCATCATCAAAGCCAAAATATTTATCGGCAAAGAATATATGTCCACTCATTTCACCTGCTAGTAAAGCATTTGTCTCAAGCATTTTGCTTTTAATAAAAGGATGTCCTGTTCTACATATTATCGTATTTCCACTGAATGATTTTATTTTATCTACTATAAATTGACTAGTTTTTACATCAACTATTATATTTGCATTTGGATGTGCTTTTAAAATATCCTCAGCAAAAATACATACAATTTGATCACCAAATAATATTTTTCCAACTCCACTTATAATACCGATTCTATCACCATCACCATCAAAAGCTATACCAATATCACAATTTTGTTCTTTAACTAATTTTATTAACTCTTGTAAATTAGCAGGATTAGTAGGATCAGGATGATGATTTGGAAAATTTCCGTCAATCTTACTATTTATGATTATATTTTTATTAATTAAATGTTTTGTTAGCTCTGTAATAACATTGCATGTTGCTCCATTACCTGGATCCCAAGCTACTTTTAGTTTTGGATTGATATTTATTCCTTCTAAAATACGCTTTATGTATACCTTTAATACATCAAATTCTATGCTGCTCATGTAACAACCTTTTTTGATACACTGTGTAGAATCACTGTTTAATTGACCTTTAGCTTTTAAAGTATCTACGGTATATTTATCTTTTATCTCATTCCAGCTAGGTATTATTTTCCATCTTGACTTTAGGTTGTGATCAGGCCACTGCACGCCATTAATCTTAGTCAATAATGACTGTATCTGCGTACCAAAAAAAGATTTACCATTTTGTAGCATTTTAAAACCGTTATCATCACGAGGATTATGTGATCCTGTCACCATAATACTACCGGCAGGTATAAAGTGTTTATCGGCAAAATATAAAACTGGAGTTGGCACTACACCAATATTTATGATCTTAGCTCCTGAATCAGTTAATCCCAGTTCTAAGGCTTTACAAAGTGTAGGGGAACTAATCCTACCATCTAAACCAACACAGATTTTGTTATTATCCTTTGTTATACTCATATTAGCAAAACAAAAGCCTATTTTATAAGCTACTTCTTCTGTTAAGTGCTTAATGCTATTACCTCTTATATCATAAGCCCTAAAAATTTCTTTGTTAATGTTCATGAAACCTTTAATATTGTACGATGTCATACTATAGCCGACTAGACACAGAATCAAGTAAAATTATTAATATTGATTTACGTTGTCAATATGCTTACCTAATCACATGATGACATAGCCTAAAAATTAAAACTCTCTCCTAAATATACTTCTTTGACTTTTTTACTGTTAGCTATTTCTTGAGCACTCCCTTCTAATAATACTTTACCTTCAAAAATAACATAAGCACGGTCTACTATATCTAAAGTGTCACGTACATTATGGTCAGTGATTAATATACCTATATTAAATTCACGTAAATAAGTAATTAGATTTTTGATATCAGAAATAGCAAGCGGATCAATACCTGCAAGTGGTTCATCAAGCATTATAAATTTAGGCTCTATTACAAACGAACGTGCAATCTCAAGCCTACGCCTTTCACCACCTGATAAGCTAGCAGAGGAAAAATCTTTTAAATGTATTATTGAAAATTTCTCTAGCAAATCATGTGTTTTTTGCTCTATTACTTCTTTATCATTCTCAGATATTTCAACTACAGCTTTAATATTATCTGCAACTGATAATCCACGAAATATTGAAGGTTCTTGAAGAAGATATCCGATTCCAAGCCTTGCTCGTAAATAAATAGGCAAGTTTGTAATATTTATATCATTTAAAAGTAATTGTCCTGAGTCCGGACTCATTAAACCAATAATAATGTTAAAACAAGTTGTTTTCCCTGCTCCATTAGGCCCAAATAAACCAACTATTTCTCCTTGTTTTATATGAAGAGATATATCAGTTAATATATTTCTTTTTTTATAGGATTTTGATATATTTTTAATTTGTAAATTATCCATCTTTTTATTTGTATGTTTCCGGTGTATTAATACCTCCATTTTACCACGTTTTGACCATTAACTTTTGCGTTATTAAATTTGTATTTTGGACAAAACAGAGTATTACATCTAACTATTTTCTAACAATCTCTACATAGTAGATTAGTTTATTAGTTTTTAAAACATGATCGTTGCGTTGTAATATTACATTACCAAGTAGAATAAGTTGTTTATCAACAAAAAAATATTTAGCACTATCTGCAAGTAATAATTCATTATTTATTTTTCTTTCTACAGTCAATTTGGTAGGAACAACTATATGTTCAATAATTTTCTTTTCAGCTATTGTTTTATAAAAAATATATAATTTTTGCGTTTTAAGTATCGCATTATCGAAGTAAATAATGACATTTCCAGAATATTCTGCCTTTTGTTTTATTCTATCAATAATTAAAGTATTAGCAGTAATTTGTAAATTTGTATCTTTAGCACTAGCAATAGATATATTAACAGTAAGAAATATTATAAGTTTAATAATCCGATAAATCGATGATTGTAGAGACATTGCCTTTAAAAATTATAATATTATTTTCATTCATTGTATTAAAACTATCCGAAGTAATTGAAGAGTTTTTGTAAATTAATTTAGCAGAGGAGTTACCATTTATATTTTGATTTACTAAATTAATCCTTGCATTATTAGTGTTAAATATTATTTCATCAACAAAAAGTTTTATATCGTTTTTTAAATCTAATGTGTTTGATTCTTGATCTAAAAAACCTTCTTTCGCAGTAATAATAAGAGTTTGGTCTTGCTTAATACTATAAATAGCATTTATTATATCTAATTTATATTTATTCCCTGATTCTTTTATAGCTCGTTCAGTTTTAATCTTATACGCATTTAAATTTTTATTGACTCCTTCAAAAATTGAATCTTGCAATATCACATTATATTTTAAATCATAATTTTTATTATTTCTTAAATTTAGATTTTTTTTAGTAACATTAATATCATTTTTTTCATTCATATAACCGTTTTGAATTAAAATATATCCTATATATAACATTCCTAGTATTATTAAAAGATATACAGATTTCCAAATTTTTTTTCGCAGTTTATAAAAATATGGCATATTATTTTAACTAACTCCCATTCTGAGTAAATCATGAATATGAATAATGCCTATAATCATATTATTATCAACAATCGGTATATTAGTGATATTTTTTGCTTTCATTAAATTTAAAGCCTCTTGTGCAAATATTCCCGATGAGATATGATGAGGATTTTTGGTCATAATGCTTGATGCTGTTTTTAAATGGATTTGATCGTTAATATTACGACGTAAATCACCATCTGTGATAATCCCTATCAAATTTTGTTCTTTATCTGTAACAAGAGTACAACCTAACCGTTTTTTATTCATAATAATGATAGTTTCGGTAAATGAAGTATCTTCGTATACTAAAGGTATTTCATCACCACTACGCATTATATTTTTAATTTTTGTTAAATTCGCACCTATTGTACCACCTGGATGATAAATTTTAAAATCATCTCTAGTAAAGCCTCGTTCTTCATGTATAACAGTCATGACAGCATCGCCGAGTGATAACATTATTAAAGATGAGATAGTAGGGGCACCAATTAATGAAGCCTCCTGACATTCAGGTATTATTAATAAAAAATCACTTCTTTTAGCTAAAGTGGAATTTTTATTCATTGTCATTGCGGCAATTTTTATCGAAGAGTTGTTACAATATTCAATTATATTAAATAGTTCTTTAGTTTCACCAGAATTAGATAACATCATTACTAGATCATTTCTTGTTATCGTACCTAAATCACCATGACTTGCTTCTGAAGGATGTAAATAAAAGGAAGGCATACCGGTTGAAGAAAAACTAGCAGCTATTTTCCTTGCAATATAACCGCTTTTGCCTATACCTGTTAAAATTATCCGTCCCTTAAAAGATAGTAAAAATTCTATAATTCTGTTAAAGTCTGCAGGAATATTGTTGGATAATTTATCTAAAGCATTTGCTGCATTAGAAATAATCCTCTTTGCGATAATGTGGTAATTATTTGTATTGATCATTTGATTCACTCATTTTTACACTGTGGTTTACCAACTATATCTAGTACATATTAGTATTAGGAGTATTTATGGGTACCTAAAAAATATCTTCAAGGAAATTACGCAGTGAGTAATACATAATCTGAGGAATTGATGATGGTTTCATTTGATTAAAACGCGGTTTAACACTTCTTACAATAACGGTTATGTAAAATATTTACGTTCTGTAATTACTTCAGACATTTCAGTATTATTATCTTCATTCCAAGTACGTTTTTTACTAGCATCACGTCGCTGCTCAGGTTCTGAATCTTCTTTAACATTATTTTTTTGTTTTGGATTATTTAAAGAGTGATCTTTGCAAGCATTTTTAATAGTTAGTTTTGCTTTACCTTTATTATCAAAGCCTATTAGCTTAACTTTTACTATATCACCTTGTTTTAAAACACTGCTAACCTTGTCTATTCTTGTTTCTGAAATTTCACTAATATGAACAAAGCCGTCTTTATTCCCTAAATAATTAATAAAAGCACCAGAATCTAAAACTTTCATTACCGTACCGTTAAATATTTCACCAATTTCAGGCTCAACAGCAATCGCTTTAATTTTATCCAATGCAACTTTTATCTTATCCCTATCTGCAGCATAAACAGAAACCGTGCCGTCATCGCTTATATCTATTTTCGCATTACTAGTTTCACAAATTTCCTTTATTATTTTACCACCTGGCCCTATAATATCTTTAATTTTATCTTTGTCTATTTTTATAGTAGTAGAAGAAGGGGCGTTTTTACTTAGTTCACTATTTGGTTTACTGATAATTTTATTCATTTGCTCCAGTATATGCAAACGACCGTGTCGTGCTTGCTCTAAAGCTACTTGGATTATTTTAAAATCTATTCCTGATATTTTAATATCCATTTGTAATGCAGTAATCCCTTTACTAGTGCCTGCAACTTTAAAATCCATATCACCGAAATAATCTTCATCACCGATAATATCCGATAATATAGCAAATTTATCACCTTCCTTAATAAGACCCATAGCAATACCAGCAACCGGTGCTTTTATTGGCACGCCAGCATACATTAAAGCAAGAGAACTACCGCAAACAGTTGCCATCGAAGAAGAACCGTTAGACTCAGTAGTTTCAGCAACTACTCTAATAGAATAAGGAAATTGTACTTTATTAGGTAATATTGGATTAATAGCACGCCATGCAAGTTTACCGTGTCCAACTTCACGACGACTAGGAGCTTTCATTGGCATTGCTTCATTGACAGAATAGGGCGGGAATATATAATTTAGCATAAAACGTTCTTTATATTCACCTTCTAAACTGTCAACTATTTGCTCATCTAAACTAGTCCCAAATGTAGTACTAACTAAACTTTGCGTTTCACCTCTAGTAAATAAAGCTGATCCGTGTGCTGATGGTAATAAACCTACTTCACAAGCAATTTGTCTTATATCTGTTGTGCTTCTTCCATCAATACGTATATTTTGTTCTAAAATTTTATTACGTAATATATCTGCTGAAATAGCTTTTAAAGTTGATTCAATTTGATAATTATTATATTTTTTATTTTCTATATCGCATACAAAATGTGTAAGAACTTTTTCATGTATTAAAGCTAAATTAGCATTACGTTCCTGCTTAGATTTTATCGCAAAAGCTTGTTCAATTTCTTTTGCAAATAATTTCCCAATTTCTTTCTTTAATGAAGAAGGATATAAATCTTGCATTTCGAATTTAGGCTTTTTAGCTTCTTTCGCGAATTCTTTAATTAGCTTGATGACTGTCTGGAAATTTTCAAATCCAAATTTTATTGCTTCTAACATTTTTTCTTCAGAGAGTAAATGTGCTTCTGATTCAACCATCATCACTGAATCTTTTGTTCCTGCTACTACTAAATCAAGCTGACTTGTTTTTAATAATTCAAGTGTAGGATTTAAAACAAATTCACCATTAATTAAACCTACTTTACTTGCAGCAACTATTTCTAGATAAGGGGCAGGGGATATGCTAAGTGCAGCAGATGCACCTATAATTGCAAGTATATCTACAGGAGTTTCAGGATCATATGAAAGAACACTGCAAGTTATATGCGTTTCATGTATAAAAGCTTGATGAAATAATGGTCTAATTGGTCTATCTATTAAACGAGATACTAAAATTTCTTTATCTGATGCTTTCCCTTCACGTTTTAAAAACCCCCCTGGTATCTTACCAGCAGAATATGCCATTTCTCTATAATTAATTGTTAAAGGGAAAAATCCTATACCATCTTTCACTTTGTTCGCTACTACACACGTACATAATAAAATTGAATTACCCATTTTTACAGTAACTGCTGCATCAGCTTGTCTTGCTATTTTACCTGTACTAATCTCAAGCACTTGCCTATTCCATATCACGCTCTTAGTTATTTCATTAAACATCTATTTATCTCATTTCATAATTTATATTCTATTAAATATCTAGTCCAGTAATCATCAACCACTTAATCTTATTTTTCAACATATATAAGATCAAATGGTCAAGTCACGTGCTTACACTCAATTAAGTTGCGGTATAATACTTATACTACTTAATCTTTCTGATACCTAGCTTAGTTATTAAATCTAAATATTCGCTAACATTATTCTTTTTAATATAGTTAAGTAGTCTACGACGACGCCCAACTAAAATTAATAATCCGCGTCTTGAAGTATGATCTTTATGATTAGATTTAAAATGCTCAGTTAAATTATTGATTCTTTCAGTTAAGATAGCACATTGCACTGCGCTTGAACCAGTATCATTTTCAGTGATAGCATATTCTTTAATTAATTGTTGTTTACGTTCTGTAGTAATCGACATCGATAATTTCTCCTTAACTTAAATGTTATAATAAATTAAATACTCGTAAAGAATTAAAACAACTCTTGTTTAAGCTACCTATTGCAAGCAGAGTACCATTATACCGAACCCATAAAAAATTAACGTCTTCTTCATAATCAAATACGCATTTTTGTCCATATTTAATTTTCTGTGCTTGATCATCGGTTGCATCAAGAACCAGGATGTCGTCCAGTATTGCTTCTATCTTTATACTTTTTTTGTCTATAAAATTTTTAGTAATTGCGTCAGATGCTTTAATGTGAATAGCATTCTCTTCTTTAAATATTCCAACCTGAGTACGGCGTAATTCTATCACAAATCCTAAACTTTGCAAGGATAATGCCAAATCTTCTGTTAAAGTCCTTATATAAGTACCTTTTGAGCATTCCGTATAGTATGTAGCAATAGCTTTTTCTTTGTCGAAATTTAAACATTTTAGATCATATATAGTTACATTGCGTGGCTTTAATTCTACTACTTTCCCTTCTCTAGCTAATTTATACGCTCTTATACCATTAACTTTAATAGCAGAAAACATCGGTGGTATTTGTTTTATGTTACCTATAAATTTAGAACATACTGCATATGCCTCTTCTTGAGAAGGTATATAATTTTTTGATGCTATTACTTTACCAGTATAATCTCCGTTATCTGTTTGTGCACCAAATTTTACACTAAAAATATAGGTTTTCTTAGCATCAATGAGCAACTGTATTAGTTTTGTAGCTTCACCTACTGCAAGAGGTAATATTCCTTCCGCTTCTACATCTAAAGTACCGGCATGTCCTATCTTAGTTTTACCGATTATTTTTTTTACTATATTAACAAGTTTAGCAGAACTTATACCTTTTGGTTTATAAAAATTTAACCAATAATTACTCATGAATATACTGAAAAATTGATAGATGCAGTTTAATTTCAATAAGAGCTAAAGAGTCTATAAAATGCAAGGAGCTTATTTAATGTATTAGCACTACAGAGCTTATTAAGACAACGTATCAAATTTAAAAATTAAACGAGTATCTCCTTGACTTAAGTTTAGAAAATCTTTAATATATAATTCTAGCCAATAGACATAGGTTAGACTAAATAATGACGATTAACGCCAGTAATATAGAAAATTCTTTTTCTAAAATCAATAGCCATTTTTCTAAACTTACAGATTATATCTGGCCTATAAAACGCAATGAAATTTCTAAGTTTTTATTCATTACCTTATTAATGTTCTGTATTTTATTTATTCAAAATCTTATCAGAGCTTTAAAAGATAGTATTGTTACTACTATGATAGGTGCCGAGACTATATCATTTTTGAAGTTTTGGGGTGTGATGCCGTCAGCTTTTTTAATAACTGTTATGTATGTTAAACTTGTCAATAGGATGAAAGCAGAAAATATATTTTATCTGATTATATCAATTTTTTTAATATTCTTTGCTTTATTTGCATACGTTATTTTCCCAAATCATGAAATACTGCATTTAAGGCCTGTAACCGTGCATAATTTAACAACAAGTTTACCGAATTTAAAATGGTTTATACTTCTTTTATCAAAATGGAGTTTTTCACTATTTTATATAATAGCCGAATTATGGCCAAATGTAGTCTTTGCATTACTGTTTTGGCAGTTTGTGAATAATATTACTACAGTAGAAGAATCGAAAAGATTTTATCCATTATTTGGTTTACTGAGTCAAACAGGTATTTATTTAGCAGGACATTTTCTAGAAAATTTAAGTAAAATTAATTATTATATCACTGATAAATTTGCATTACAATCGTCTTTTCACACACTTTCTATACAAATTATACTAACTATAGTATTAATTTTAGGCATAGTATCGATAAAAACTTTTTGGTTGCTTAATCATAAAGTACTAGACAAAAAGCATATGTCATTGCTCAGGTTCAAAACAAAAAATAAATCTATTACTATTGCTAAAAGTTTTCAGATGATTCTATCATCAAGACATATTAGATTAATTGCAACTTTGCTTATTTGCTATGGTATTGCAATTAATTTAGTAGAAGGCCCTTGGAAAGCAGCAGCAACTAAAATTTATAAAACTCCAACTGAATATGCAGCTTTTATAGGAAGTTATTTGAGCTATACTGGAGTATTTACTATTTTCTTTGTGCTACTTGGTTCAAATATAGTTAGAAGAATTGGCTGGTTTACTTCAGCTGTGATAACACCTTCAATAGTTTTTATTACCGGTATATTATTTTTTGCCTTTAATAATTTTGAAGGCTTTGCCGGTTTAATAATAGCAAATTTTATTTTAACTGATCCTGCTTTAGTTGCGATAACAATAGGTGCTATTCAAAATGTACTTAGTAAATCAAGCAAATATACCTTATTTGATTCTACAAAAGAAATGGCTTATGTTCCTTTAGAACCAGAAATCAAAATAAGTGGCAAGGCCGCTGCCGATGTTATAGGTACAAAACTTGGTAAATCCGGTAGTGCATTTTTACAATCATTGATATTTATAATATTACCTTCTTCTAGTTATCAATCTATTTCAATCTGTTTAATGATTATATTTATCCTCACTTGCTTAACTTGGATTTGGGCTACTAAAGAACTAAATAAAGAATATAAAAATTCTATTAAATTTTCGCAAAAATAATCTAAATTTTTTTCTTGATATTACTATAATCTCTTTATACTATCTTTAATAGTATAACACAAACTATGAAAGTGGTAGGTTATGTTATTACAGCAAAAGCAAAAATCCAGTTTTTTCCTCTATAATCTTGTGGCTTAAGTTAAGCACTGGATCTTTTGGATGATTTTTTTGGATCTAGCTCACAGGTCTTGGTATAACATTTAGTTTGTGCTAATTAATTTTTTGTTAAATTAGAGGTTTTATGAGTAAAAACGATAACCAAGATATAAGTGAATTTGATCCTTTAAATAGAGAATTTACGGAAGCAGAAAAACAACAACAAATGCAACAAGAACAAGAATTTTTTTCTCAATCTATACTAGATATAGTTGATGATGGTTTTATAGTTGCATCTTCTTCTCAATCTACACCTTCAATTAGTGTTTTATCAAACAGTCTCCCACATGGTGATCAGAAATCAGATCCAATAACTGAAGCTATAAGAAAAGAAATCCTTGAAAAACAAAGAGATATATTAAGGGAATATTTGGCTAATACAAATCCAGAACTCGCTGCACAAATAGCAAAAGAAGAAGACGATAAAAAATTCCGTGCTTTTTTGAGTAATCAAGATAATTATGCTTTAATTAATAAAGCTTTTGAAGATCCGGAGACGAAAAAGAACCTAGAAGAAGTTGAAATAGTCGGTTATAGAAATATTCTCTCTACATATAGTGCTGCGAGTGGATATCCAGGTGGATTCCAACCAGTACAGTGGGAAAATCAAGTTAGTGCAAGTGATCTTAGATCTACGGTAGTTAAAAATGATGCAGGTGAAGAATTATGTACCTTAAATGAAACAACTATTAAAACTAATTCTCTGATTGTAGCCAAACAAGATGGTACTCAGGTTCAAATCAACTCATATAGAGAGATAGATTTTCCTATAAAACTTGATAAAGCCGATGGGTCAATGCATTTATCTATGGTAGCATTAAAAGCTGATGGTACAAAACCAGCTAAAGATAAAGCAGTATATTTTACTGCACACTATGAAGAAGGGCCAAATGGTAAACCACAACTTAAAGAAATCAGTTCACCACAACCTTTAAAATTTGTAGGCACTGGTGATGATGCAGTAGCTTATATTGAGCATGGTGGAGAAATTTATACGCTTGCAGTTACACGTGGTAAGTATAAAGCAATGATGAAAGAGGTAGCACTAAACAATGGGCAGAGCGTTGACTTATCACAAACTATAGCTGAAGATTTAACAAAGGTACAAGGTCCATCTCATGTGAGACATACACCAATAATAACTCCAAATCAAGAATTAGAATTATCTATTGAAACACATTCTAATCAACAAGTGCCACCAATCACTACGTTCAATAAACCACTACAACCTGAAATTTCACAAACACATCAATTGCAACCACAACAAGCTCAATCTTCAGGAATTCCAAATCTAGTACTGAATGCAGCTCATGCTTTATCAATAAGTATGCAAGATTTGTTACATAATATAAATGCATCTTTAACACAAAAACAAGACATCAATAAGCAAAGCGATTTAATTAAGGAAGCAGCTAACACAATTCTTAATAATAAGAAAAGTGATTTTGCTGAAAAGCAGTATAATATAATTGCTTTAACTGAAAATACACTCTCTAATAAAGACATTATAGCAGACGCTAAAGTAAATGTAGTCAGTGCATTATTAGAAACTATACAAAATGATCAGAATACACTAGACATACAAAAATCAAAAATACTTGAAGCTACAGTAGCTATTACATTAAACTCAGAGAATATAGAACTAAAACAAAAACAGCAAATATTAGAGAAGGTAGTAGATGTCAGTTTAAGTATTAAAGATGATATAAGTAGAGCTGTAGCAATTGATAGTATTACGGATGCTGTAATAAAAAGTAATATTGCTAATAAAGATAAAGAGCAAATATTTATGACAATATTTGATCAAGTTAATAGCTATGAATTCAGCAATATAACAAAACAAAAATTGTTAGGTTCTATGTTAAAGAAAGCTGTAGAAACAAAAGTTATTAGTCCGGAACAACAGCAATTGATCCATCAGAATTTAGATAAGATTACGACAGAACACACTAAAAGAGATACAATAGAAAAAGTAAATAATATTTTACTGGATCCTTTCAGTAATACTGTATTAAAAACAACAAATATACAAGTTATTACAGCTAATGTTCTAGATAGTCCAGTTCCAGTAGAGATAAAAAGTGAATTAATTCAAGTAGTTACTCAAAAAGTGGCAGAAAGTGCACTTGAACCTAAAGACAAAACAGAGATTGTTAAAGGTATAGGCAAGATTATAGCGACTCATAGTGATACTTCTTTACCTTTATATGATAAAGGAGTGATTATGGAGTCAGTGGCAAAAGGTATTGTCGAAAGTAAGACTGATTTACGTGAGAGAGAGCTAATCACTGAAGGGTTAGTAAATGGAATTTATGAAGTAAAAGGAGACAAGGCAGTTGTTCATGCAATTTCTAGTGTGATAGCTAATAGTAATATTAATCAATCTGAGAAAGAAGTACTTAAAAAATCTCAAGATATAGTAAGTGAGAGAGTTTTAGATAAAGAAATACAAAATTTAGATGGAGAGTTAAAAGAGAAAAATATAGAAGAATCTAAACTTCGTGATGATATATATAACAAAACGCAAGATGTTGCTAATGAATTAAATATTAAAACTTTTTTAGATGATAACCACGGAAAACGTGAAGTCTCAGAAGAAGTACCAAAAAACACTTCTAGCCTATTAAATGATATCTCTCAGCGTACAATTGAGAAAGTCAATAATTTGCGAGCTATGCTCTCTCAAGATGCTAATCTTAAAACTTTTGAAGAAAAAAAAGATGAATCAACAAAAAAAGTAGATGAGCTAGTAAAGGCATTTGATAATAAATCTTCTACTGAAGAACAGCAAAATTTCATTAAATCTCATTTAATTGATAATAAAACTTTATCTAGAGAAGTACGTTTACAAATTATAGATAATTTATTAAAAGCACAGGCACAAAAACGAGCAGAAACAATTGAAAACCTTAGTGCTAAAACGGAAGATGTAAGAGTAGTATCAGGAAAGTCTGAATTAGAACCTATAAGTAAAGACGAACCATATATTCAAAAAGCTAAAATGGTAGTAGAAAGAGATAGGGTTGGTATTAAAGACAATATAAAAATTATGGGTGCATTAATAAATGCAAGAGATAGTATTCAGTCTGAAAATTTAAATAAATCAACACATATTAAAAAAGAGTCTTCTGTTCCGCAACGCTAATCAAGATTTGTATTTTATAATTTATAATGTCATTCCTAGGTAAAAGTTGGAATGACATAAATGGTGTCAAGATATAATAATGAGGTTCACTTATCTTTATACATTAGTTTTTAGTTTTTCTTTACCAGCTAAGCATTTTACTAAATTATTAATTGCTTGTTGTTCTTCTGTACTATTAATTTTCATAAAATTTCTTGAAACTTCAATACACATACGTTGATGTTGAGTATGCACAGGCTGCGGTTTATTAGCTTCTTCTAAACCTTCAAAGAAATAATCAATATTTCTATCTAAAGCTTCTGCGATTAATACTAGTCTTCCTACAGAAATTCTATTAATTGCTTTTTCGTATTTTTGTAATTGTTGATGAGTAACATCAATGACTTCAGCAAGTTGTTGACGCGACAATCCTTTAGCAAGTCTTAAAGAATAAATTTTTTGACCAATAAAGCTATCGATTTTTTGTATAATATCGTTTTTTCTACCCATTATCTTCTCCTTGATTACTAATTATGTCTATATTTAAAAATTTTCTTTGAACATAAATAATATTATCCTATATTATATAAAACATTTGGCTATTAGTAATTTTATACCATTAAACTTATCCAATTGTAAGTAGAAATAATATCATAAATTAGCATTATAAGCAACTATAAAATAATATTTTTAAGTTTTTTGTAATCATTTGTTAAAATAATTATTAAAGAATAATACACAATTATTTTATCAAATAAAAAATATCATAAAAATTTTACAATTGTTTAAAAGATAAAATATTAATATTATGATTATGTTGTTAAAACTTATAAAGCATCAAATTTATAAAAAACCAAAATTTTGGTGTATTATAGAAAAATATAAAATTAATGCAAGAGAAAATTTTATTTCTACATGAATATTTTGAATAAATAGTTTCATTTTGTACAGTGAACTTATTTAAGGTTAAATATAAAATTAATAATCACAACTTAATAATGATAATGAGAAAAATTTTAAATTGTCTTTATGTAGCTTTATTTAGAACAATAAAAGATGATGGCGTTGAACATTCTGGATATATGTCATTTATGATACTTTTATCTATTTTCCCTTTCTTAGTATTCTTATTAGCTTTAACAAGCTTTTTAGGTGCTTCAGAACTTGGTCAAAATTTTATACAAATTTTTCTAGAAAGTCTTCCGGAACAAGCAACGGAATCAATAGAAAAAAGAATACGAGAATTACTAAGTGCTCCTCCTCAAAGTTTAATGAATCTTGCAATCATAGGCAGTATTTGGACTGCTTCTTCTTTTGTGGAATGTTTAAGGACTATTTTAAATCGTGTATATCAAATTAAATCTCCACCACCTTATATAAGAAGAAGATTACTTAGTATCATACAATTTCTTATAATTAGTGCCTTAATTACCTTTACTATGTTTCTTTTAGTCGTGATTCCAATAATATTCACAAAAATACCAATAATATTAGAGACCATTGAACAATATAAGATCATTTTAAATTTTATAAGATATTCTTTAATTTTAATTTTATTATTTTTAGGCGCATCATCTTTGTATTATATATTACCTAATGTAAAACTAAATTTTGTTGATGTATTTCCAGGAGCTGTATTAACTGTAGTATTATGGATAATCAGTGGGTATTTACTTTCAACATATATAGTATACTATAATCAACTAAATCTCATGTATGGTTCCCTTGGAAGTATAATCGTGACATTAATATTTTTCTATATTATAAATATGATATTTATTTATGGTGCAGAATTTAATTATCTAATGCAAAATTATGCAAATGTAGAGCAAAGTGCGGCTTAAAGCACTGACATACGTTATTTAGTTTTTAAAAAAATAAGTTGACAATTACATAAGTTTTATATTCAAATATTTTTGACTTTTTAAGTTTTATAGATAATACAAATTATGTAAAAAATTCTGGTTTAAATAACATAGAACTCTCCTGGAATGATGTAGGTAATGGAGTTAAATTATATTGAGGATCGAAAGCATTACCGTAAATTTTTTCTATTTTTTTGATGGAATTTGGAAAAGTTAAAGCTAACAATATTGACTTTAAAATAGTAAACATTGCTATATATGGATCAGTTTCAGGAGAAGATAAGCGATGTTCTAAACGTTTTGGTAAAGAATTTGGAGTCCGTACGGCTACGCTTCTATTATTACCACCATATGATACATGCGTAGGAGACATAAATTTTTTATTTATCCGTAAATAATCTAAAGTAGTAGGCATAAAAACTAGTAGTGTATCTAGCATATAGTGACATATCCCTTGTGCTGCCAATATATAATAATCATGTAATTCAGAATTAAAATTAATATGAAAATGCATACTATTACCATAATCATCCAAAAACGGCTTAGGAGAAAAATCTATATAACCGTTTAACTGCTTTGCACTTTTTTTTAAAATCTTTTTAACCTCTAATATATTTTTGATATATTGTATTAAATTTATAGAAGGAGGAAGTGCTATTTCAAATTGGTTATTTCCTTTTTCTTTTTTGATTTTAGAAATTTTAAATTTAGATAAGTATTCGCGTGAAAGTATTTCAAAGTTAGCTATATCAATATTGTTACTTAAATAAAACTCTATTTCTACGCCTATAATAGGGATGAGCTGATAGTCTTGATAAAATTGTTCTATTATTTTTTCTAACTGTTTATTTTTTTGTAAATTGTTAGATAAAGTATTAATAAAATTATTATAATTAATATATGGTATCTTCATGGAAAGATTAATACATAAATCAGTTTATTATAAAATTTTTGATAAAACATTCAACAACTCGAGTCATAGATATATACAAAAAAATTACTCTATATATGACGCAGAAATAGTGGCAAACATAGAATCTATTACTAATTATTTTAAAGCACAAGATATTTTAATTTTAAATCAAGTACATAGCAATCAAATTGTTAATGCTGATGAGCATATAATGACTATACCTGAAGCAGATGGAAGCATTACAACTAAGAAAAATTTAGTATTAACAGTACAATCCGCAGATTGTGTGCCGGTATTACTTGCAAGCGATGACGGTAAAATAATAGGAGCTGCACATGCAGGTTGGCAAGGAAGTATAAATAATATTATTAGTAATATAGTGACTAAAATGGTTGAAACAGGAGCCAAGAATTTAATAGCAGTGATAGGTCCAGCTATAGCACAAAGTTCATATGAAGTTGATGATAAATATTATAAAACTTTCTTAAGTAAGGATATTAACAACAAACAATTTTTTATAAACTCAATAAAAGAAAATCATTATATGTTTGATTTACCAGCTTTTGTAGAATTCAAGCTTAATGAATCAGGTGTGAAAGATATAAAAAATCTTACTGAAGATACTTATACAAACCCATTTAAATATCCAAGCAAAAGACGCTCATATCATATGCAAGTACCTTATAATGAAAAAATATTATCAGCTATCGTAATTAAATAATTGATGAATAACTCTTAATTTATCTTTTAATGGATCAAGAGAAAAATTACTATCCAATAATTGAATTGATGCACCAAACAACATTAAAAAATAGATAGTATTCCTACTTTACTAGTATTAATAAAATGATTCATACTTTACATATCGAAATCACATTGTACTTAACCATTAATAGGGAAAAATCATAGCCTATAGTTTTTATTAGAAATAAGTCATATTGAAGCGTGATATATTCCTTAAAAAGATACTAGTACTACCCTGAACATAATATTACGGTAGCTGTTTTAGACATCAATTAATTCTTAATCAGAAGTAAAAAATATATAATTGATTTACGATTAAAAGATAATATTTGATTTTAAGTTGTAATTTATATTATTACTCATTCATCATGAATACAATAATAAGTAAAATCTAGAAAATGTATAATTTTGTTATATAGTGATTGTCATAAATGAAATATAGATAAGCTACAAAGATTGTGGTAATGAAATATGTAAACAACTCGTAAGTTATTAAAATAATTTAAATTTTGGTCTTATGGCGTATTTAAACTGATCTTTAATATTCTTAACATCTTGTAATGAAGCTGTGCAATTTGCTAATTTATGTAAATCTAATGCAACAAATACTTCTAATGATAATATATGATACAATTTTAGCCTTTTAGAGAGTTCTTCTTGCTTGATATTTTATAATTCTTAAATATGACAAGATGAAATAGAGTGCTATTATTGGCATAGAGGCACTAGAAAAGCATTATTTAAAAAGAGTTTTATTGTTACAACAAAATTTATGAATTTATTGATAGTGGAAACAATCAAAACTATACATTAGCAGTTACCATAACTACTTAGTATAAAAGTATTAGAGAATATATGCATTGTAACAATCACATATTTATAAGTCGCAGCCATGCTTCCCAATCACGTTTTCCTAAATCTTCTTCAAAAGATAATAAATCTTTTACCGTTTTCTTACATATTTCTACGGAAGGAATTATAAGTTCTTGTTGTATTGTTGAATTTAGCAAACATTGTGTTTTACAAGCTTGTTCTAAATGATAAGTATAAAACATAGCTTCATGAATAGTTTTGCCGCATATAATAGCACCATGATTACGTAGCAACATCACGTAATTTTGCTTAAGATCATTAACAAATTTAGCGCTTTGCCCAGCATCTAGCACTAGAGAATTATAATCATGGTATGATATTCTATCGTAAAAATGTAATGCCCATTGACTTATTGGTAAAAGCCCACATTTTAAAGAAGAAACTGCAATAGATGCAGGAGTATGATAATGAAAAATCGCGAAAACATCAGGACGTGCTTTGTAAATACTACCATGAATAAAGTAACCGGTTTTATTATATTGATATTCTTCTCCTTCTAAAATTTTTCCATCTAGACTAACTTTTAAAAGATTCTCTGTAGTTACTTCTTCGAATCTTAGCCCAAAAGGATAAATATAGTAAAAATCTGCATTTTTAGATCGTGCTGATAGATGTGTATAAGTATGATCATCTAATGACAAGTATGCCATTATTCTGTAAGCAGCAGCTAAATTATATTTTATATCCATTATTGTATCTATATTGGTTTTATATCATTTTTACGTATCTTAATTTTATATCATCATCATACAACAAAGTTCAATTTTTATTATTGCGTCAAGATACAATATCACAATAAAAAAGCATAAATTCCTGCTTTTAGCTAGGATTATATATTTAAAAGGAGTATAGCGATCTCACTTTATATCTACAGTATCTATAGTGCGACAGTTGTATGGATAACAATCTATGTATAAAGAGTCTCCTCTAATTTGTATTATTATAATAATAAGTTCAAGAAATATAAATCTACACAACAAAAAATTTATATTCTTTTAATAAATAGAAAAAATAAGCAATAATTACTTTTTCTGATTTTGTTTAAGGATATAAATCATAAAAAATAGCCAGAAACATATAACACTATAGTCCGTCATTATAATATTGAGTACATTCCTGTTTATATAATCCAAGTAGAAACAACACACCGGATTTACAACAATTTTTTATTTGTATCTAAAGAAACTATAAATGCTAAATGTAATAAGCAATATGCCAATAATACATACCATCAAAATAATCTGTGAAAAAGTGAAAGCAAAAAGTAATTATAAACTGCAGTACACCTTAATATAGTGTGCGTGAATAGTCATAATGAAAGTAAGAGAGCTCTTATTTTCAATAAGATCAAAATATAGTAATTCTGTAGTAAATATCCACCAATACGAAAATTCATTATAAAAATGCAGTGATAAAAAGCTCTTATAAAAATTACTAAAATAAATACTTCAATTATATTTTTTTCTAGATTCATGTACAATCAGTGATGAAATCCAAAAAATGATAATTTATAGCAGGTAATAGTTTTAACATAGCAAAGCATTATAAAATCATAGTACGAATCAATTTTATTGTAAAATAGAACAACCCAAAAGAATTCATATCGTATAATCATTTGTAAATAATTTTTTAATTCTTACAAAGAGCTATAACACTGACTGCATCCTAAGTAGTTTAGTGTTGCAGAAGTCAATATACAAATAAGTTTATGATCCTTGTTTAATTTTGGCTTGAGCTGCAGCGATTCTTGCTATAGGGATTCGGTATGGAGAGCAGGAAACATAGTTTAAATTCATCTTATGAAAAAACGCGATTGAAGTAGGGTTTCCAGCATGCTCTCCGCAAGCTCCGAGTTTTAAATTAGCATTGCTGCTTTTGCCTCGTTTTATAGCAATTTTAATTAATTCTCCTACTCCTTCTTCATCAAGAGTAGTAAATGGATCAGATTCAAAAATCTTTTCTTCTAAATAATATGGCAGAAAAGATGCAATATCATCTCTAGAAATGCCATATGTAGTTTGCGTTAAATCATTAGTCCCAAAACTAAAATAGTCAACCTCCTTAGCTATTTTTTTACTCCCAAGTGCTGCCCTTGGAAGTTCTATCATAGTACCAAGTGTAAAGGAAAATTTATAGCTATAACGTTGTTCTAGTTTTTTTACTACTGCATAAATATCCATTTTTAGCTTTTTTATTTCAGCTACATTACTAATTAAAGGAATCATTAGTTCTAAATTAGATTCTATATGTTCTTTTTTATGTAGCTCAAAAATAGCTGTCAAAATTGCTTCAATTTGCATTTGGTAAATTTCCGGTAAACATATTCCAAGTCTACATCCACGGTGACCAAGCATAGGATTTACTTCATGCATTGCATGAAGACGTTGATGAATCATAGATAACGGTAAATTTAAGCTATGTGCTAAATTTTTTTTATCCTCGTCAGTAGTAGGTAAAAACTCATGTAGTGGCGGATCAAGTAATCTAATATTCACAGGTTTATTTTTCATTACTCTGAATAACGCTTTAAAATCTTCAGTTTGTAGTGGTAATAATTTCTGCAATGCACATTGTCTACGTTCTATATCAGGAGCAATAATCATCTCCCTTACTAAAGGAATTTTATTTTTATCAAAAAACATATGTTCGCTACGACACAAACCTATACCTTGAGCACCAAATTTTATAGATACTAAAGCATCGTTAACAGTTTCAGCATTGGCGCGAACTTTTAAGCTGCTAATTTCGTCTGCCCAATCTAAAATTAACGTTGATTCCTCACTGAAAGTAGGTTGAATTAACGGCATTTCACCTAAAAAGATTTTACCACTACCTCCATCAATTGTTATAATATCTCCTTGTTTAATCACTATGTCGCCTGCTATTAATATTTGCTTTTGCTCATCTATAGATAAATTATTTGTACCACAAACACAAGGTTTCCCCATGCCTCTTGCTACAACTGCGGCATGCGAAGTCATTCCACCTCTAATAGTTAAAATACCAGAAGCAACATGCATTCCATTAATATCTTCAGGACTGGTATCATGACGTACTAAAATTACTTTATGATGATGAGATAATTTTTCAGCATCATAAGGCGAAAATACTACAATCCCTGTTGCAGCACCAGGAGAAGCTGGCAGTCCCTCAGCAATAGCAGTAAGTTTCTTGCTGTAATCAATTCTTGTATGTAATAATTGATTTAATGATTCCGGATCAATGCGCATTAATGCCTGTTCTTTAGAAATAAGTTTTTCTTCTACCATTTGTACTGCAATATTAATAGCAGCTATAGCAGTTCTTTTTGCAGTACGTGTTTGTAGTATATATAGTTTATTATTTTCTATAGTAAATTCTATATCCTGCATATCTAGATAATGTTCTTCAAGCTTTTTTGCAATTTGTGATAATTTGGTAAACACTTCCGGCATCATTGCTTGCATAGAATTTGAATCATTTGCTATAATAGGCATAGGCGTTCTAGTTCCTGATACTATGTCTTCACCTTGAGCATTGATTAAAAACTCACCAAATAGTTTTTTTTCTCCTGTAGAAGGTGATCTAGTAAAAACAACACCCGTAGCTGACGTTTTCCCTAAATTACCGAAAACCATTTCTTGAATATTAATAGCTGTCCCAAAATCTTCTGAAATGTTATTGAGTTTTCTATATACAATCGCTCTATTATTTTTCCAAGAATATAGCACAGCTTTAATTGCCGATTCTAATTGTTCATAAGGATCCTTGATTAGTTGCTTAGTATACTTAATATGCAATCGTTTAAAATCATCAATAATTTTTTCTAATAATTCTACGGTGATATCACTATCTTTATAAATATCAGCCTGAACCTTGTGTTTTTCATAAATTTGTTCAAATAGATCGCTAGGTATAGATAATACAGTTGAACCGTACATCTCTAAAAATCTTCTGTAACTATCAAGAGCAAATAGTTTATTACCGCATGAATCAGCAAGAGCATTACACACTTCATTATTCATTCCAAGATTAAGTATAGTATCCATCATTCCAGGCATCGAAACTGTAGAACCTGAGCGAACTGATAATAATAAAGGATTACTTGTCGTACTACCAAAAATTTTTCCGGTAGTGATTTCAAGTTTGGTAATAGCTTGTTGTAATTCATTTTGAAAATTTTTTGGCAAGTTATTATTGTGCTTATAAAAGTAATTACATAATTCCGTAGTTATTGTAAAGCCATTAGGAATAGGTAGTTTTAGGTTGGACATTTCAGCAAGACCTGCACCTTTATTACCAAGTATATTTTTCATGCTCGCGTTTCCATCACTACCATTATTCCCAAAATAATAAATTAGTTTATTCATACCATATATCAAAGTTTGCTAATAGTGTATATGTTTTAAGTACTACAATATTTATACAGTAGGGAAAAAATAGTAGCAATGTTAAATTAAGGTATATTTAATAAAAAAAGAATTAAAATTATGAATTTATTATTGTTATTCATATTTATGTACAATGATTACAATAAATTTTTCTGTAGAACCTAATACGCTAATTGAAATTCTTTGAACATGTTATTGACTAATTAAAAAAAAGTTACCATAATTCTTAATGGTCGTGCAGTTGCGTGATGATAATCACGAGGAAAGTCCGGACTCTATAGAGGTATGGTGCCGGTTAACATCCGGCAAAGTATTATTACTTTAGGGCTAGTACCACAGAAAAGATACCGCCGAGTATTTTCGGTAAGGGTGAAAAGGTGTGGTAAGAGCACACCGGTAAGTTGGCAACAAGTTACGCATGGTCAACCCCACCAAGAGCAAGATCAAATAGGCATTACAGAATTTAAATATTTATTTAAATTCCCGGGTTACCTCTAACTGGATTGTAATGCGGGTAGATCGCTTGAGGTAAACGGTAACGTTTATCCTAGATAAATAACTGCAATGAATTAATATTCATACAGAATCCGGCTTATAGACCAGGTTAACAGGTATTACATGCGTTAATACTGTAGAGTTATTGCGAGTAGTAACTGAGAAAATGTATGGCAATCTAGAAAAAATAATAAGATTCTGTAGATTTTTAGTTTTCCCTCGCAATGACGAAAACAATACACGTATAGATTACAGCATGAGATGATACTAACACTTACTGTGACATAATTTAATGAAAAAGTTATATCATAATCCTATTTGTCCTCTTTCAAGACAAGCACGTTTCTTCTTAAAAGAATTAGAGATAGAATTTACTACTATTAAAGAAGATTACTGGCAGTTTAATAAAAATTTCTTAAAAATCAATCCTGCAGGAACATTGCCTATTTTAGAAGAATCATACGGCTTACTTGTAGTTGGTATTTATCCGTTTGTTGAATATCTTAATAATAAATATCCAAATTTTAATTTTTTAGACACAGATATTGATATTTGTTGCGAAATTAGACGATTGTTCTTTTGGTTCAACAATAAGTTTTATTTTGAAGTTACTAAAATTATTATCGATGAAAAAGTTATACGATCGATTTCTAAAATGAGCAGTCCACGCACGGAATTTTTACGTGCTGCCAAAAATAATCTAAATTATCATTTAGAATATATGACTTCTTTACTAGAAAAAAGAAGTTATCTTGTATCTGAATGCCTAACTATTGCCGATATTGCAGCAAGTTGTCATTTATCTGTACTAGATTATTTCGGAGAAATTTATTGGGATAAATGGGCACTTATAAAGCATTGGTATTCACTAATTAAATCAAGACCGGCTTTTAGGTTATTATTACAAGATAGAATTCCTGGATTTACACCTCCAACCTATTATACAGATTTAGATTTTTGATTTTTTGAATATATTATTCAATCATTTTAGTCTTTACGTATCATGAGTTTTGAATATTTGATACTAAAGGGTTGATATGAATTTAGCATCATATCTTAATTAGATTCAGATTAAAAAATTGATAAACCATGATCAGTCGTAACATAAATTTCATTATTATTATTAATAACTTGCTATAATTAATCACAGTTTTAATATTTCATTACTATTGATTAGTATTATTTATACTCTTAGATTCATATTAATACAATAGCTTTGTTGTATATTGGACACAGCTCTTGTATATAGCAATTGTATCACATACTAACCAATAATTTTGATATATCTCTGAATATTATATAAATAATAAAAAACAAAATTTCCTTTCATATATCCTTGAGTATTAATATAATGGCATGTAATATTATTAATTTCTACATTTTGACCAAACTTGATCAAAATTATATAATAGAAATAGCAAAATAGCATAAGCACACAGTATAATTAAAGTTAGTGTAAAAACTGATTTTATTGTTACTTTAATCGGATTAAAGAAGGGATATATTACTTAATACATGTATTTATTATCATTTATATTAGGCGGATTAAATACACTAGTCCGTCAATTACTATTATCAATTAGCTCAATAGAGTTTTATAAAGATGTGTATAAAAATTATCAAGGATACGGAATAAGATATTTCTTTACTTTATCTTTTATCCCATCAATAATTTATTGTATTTTGATATTAAATTACATAGTAGCTTTAAAAGATTATTTTAACGGTACAAAATCATCAAAAGTTACAGACAACATTGAGTATGTTATCAATCAATTACCAAAAATTAAATATAATAATTCAAAAATTTCCGTTGAAGAAGTAGAACCTATATATTTATATAGTAAAAATAATAATAAAATATTTGTCATTGATACAAAAAATCAAGTTTCTAACAAAGAAAAGAGCAAAGTACCGTTTGTTCTTGAAGAGAATAAGCTGAAAATAAATTTAGTATCTAATACTAAGAAACATTTTCCAAGTATTATTAATTATTCTGAGATATTCAAGCAAAATGAAGTCATTTTAACTCCTGAAATAATAAAAAAATATTTTGCAGATAATTTATTATATGCGCCAAATTTATTTATTTTTTTTGGCACACCAGTTATTATATTATTTTGGTTTGTAACATTCTTATTAGAGAGGAGTATTATAGTTTTGTTAGTATATAGCTTAGCGAATTTACTTATTACTAAAACTTCAATACAAACTGCTATAAGATTAGTGATGTTTTCAAGTGGAATCCCAATAATATTACAACCAGTGATTATTATATTAATACCGAAATTAAGCATATTAATACAGTTACTACAAATGTTTACAACTTTTTTAGTATTTATTGCTATTTTACAAATTAATAAGAGTCTATCACATATCTAAAAAAGCATAATGATACTTTGACTGTCATCATGAATACTTTTCTACTAAAAAGTCTACAAAATTTAATTTACTTCTAATTTTTGATTTTATAATCAAATACTTGACTAAATTACTTTAGTATTGTAGACATTAAACAATTTTAAGTGTTAATAGTTCTGGTATAGTGAGACTTGCGACAAAATGTAGATATGCTGTAATTGCGATACTTGAAATGGCTACAAATAATAAGTAGCGACCCGATCACGTTGCATAAAATTTCAATAATATATATTACTTAATTATTTAGTATAAATATTTCTAAATTTAAAAAATCTGCTCTAGTTAAGCCTATTAGAGGATCAAAAGATGGATATATTTTAATAGGTAATCTAGAAGCAATAAAAATTTCTGATTATTATGAATGTTGTAAATGAAAATTTTATTATGACTACATGCTATCAATTAAAATTTGTGTTCTTGATACAGTAAAATGTTATTCACATAAATTATGGAAAGGTCTTGAGCAACATGTTAGAGACTAAAATATATCTATTAAAAATGTTGTAAATTTTAATTTAAATATATGATATATCTTGATCATAATGCGACTACTTTCATCGATCCGAGAGTTAAGGAATATATAATAAGTTTAATGGATAAGGAACTTAACCCTTCATCTACGCATATGGCTGGCAGATTTGCTCAGAACATTATAGAAACGGCACGTTCACAAATAGCAACATCTCTTGGTATAACAATGTTATCTGGAGAATATAATATTACTTTTACATCTTCTGGAACTGAAAGTAATAATTTAATAATGAAAAATTTTTATGATGGTGATATTTTTATTTCAGCTATTGAACATTTATCGATTTATAATCATATAAATTATGCTCCAAATATTAAAGTTATAAGAGTTAATAAGCAAGGACTAGTTGATTTAGAACATCTAGAAGACTTATTATTTCAAAGTAATGCTAGAAAAAAATTAGTTTCTGTAATGATCGCAAATAATGAAAATGGAGTTTTACAAGATATAGCTGCGATAAGTAAAATAACTAAAAAATATGATGCAAAATTTCATAGTGATTTAGTACAGAGTTTTGGTAAAATATCTTTAAATATTAAAGAATTAGGGTTAGATTTTGCTACAATTTCAGGACATAAAATAGGAGGAGGGCATGGTTGTGGTGCTTTAATTTCTAACTCTAATTTTCAGCTTATACCAATAATTATAGGAGGAGGCCAAGAAAAATCAGTACGCTCAGGTACTGAAAATGTTTTAGCAATTGCCGGCTTTGGTTTAGCTGCTGAATTTAGAAGAAAAAATGTTTCAGAGAATTACATAAAAATCAGGGATTTGCAAGAAAGATTAGAGCAAAAACTAAAAAAATATTCAAACGTAAATATTATTAGTAATAACGTAGCTAGGTTAGCTAATACTACCTTAATTACTGTCGACAATACTGATGCACAAGTAAAATTAATAGAGTTCGATTTACGTAATATTTGTGTAAGTTCTGGGTCTGCTTGCTCATCAGGCAAAATATCTAAATCGCATGTATTAACCAATATGGGCATAAGAGAAGAAGAAGCTAAGTCTTCAATTCGTATATCTTTAAGTCATACTAATACAGTAAGTGATATAAAGGCTTTTATAAAAGCTTTTGAGGAGATATATGAATATAAACCGTCTAGTAACCACGGTATCAAGTAAAAATATAAAAATTTATTCCAGCGGATAAGTCATGATATCAAATAAACTATTTAACATTTATAACATATGAATCAACAATTAAAAAATTTAACTTTACCAATATATATGGATTATCAGTCTACTACTCCAATAGATCCAAGGGTAATGGAAGCAATGTTGCCATATTTTACTACTAAATTCGGTAATCCTCATTCACGAAGTCACTCTTTTGGTTGGGAAGCAGAAAATGCTGTTGAAAATGCACGGAGTATGATAGCAAAGTTAATAGGGGCGGATAGTAAAGAAATTATTTTTACTTCTGGTGCAACCGAATCTAATAACCTTGTAATAAAGGGAATAGCAAAATTTTACGGTAATAAAAAAAATCATATTATCACCTTAGTAAGTGAACATAAATGTGTACTTAACGCTTGTAGGTATTTAGAGCAAGAAGGTATCAAAATCACATACTTACCGATTAAACCGAATGGAATAATAGATTTAGAAATTCTCAAAAATGCAATTACTGATCAGACTTTGTTAGTGTCAGTTATGGCTGTTAATAATGAAATAGGTGTTATTCAACCTTTACGGGAAATTGGAAAAATTTGTCGTGAAAGAAGTGTGTTTTTTCATTCCGATATTGCTCAAGGATTCGGTAAAATTCCAATTAATGTTAACGAGTATAATATTGATCTTGCAAGTATTTCAGGACATAAAATTTATGGTCCAAAAGGAATAGGTGCATTATATATAAGAAAAAAACCTCGTGTGCGTGTTACACCACTAATAAATGGTGGTGGACAAGAGAGAGGAATGCGTTCAGGTACTTTACCTACTCCTTTAATCGTAGGTTTTGGCATAGCTGCTGAAATATCATATAATGAAATGGAAAAAGATGCTCAGCATGTCAATTACTTATTTGATAGATTTTTAAATAATATATATAGTAGAATTCCAGAAGTTTATTTAAACGGTGATAAAGATCAAAGATATAAAGGTAATCTAAATCTCAGCTTTGCTGGAGTAGAAGGTGAGTCAATTATTCTTGCTATTAAAGATTTAGCTGTTTCTTCTGGTTCTGCGTGTACTTCTGCTTCCTTAGAACCATCATATGTTTTACGGTCCATAGGTATCAGTGAAGAACTTGCACATACTTCAATTAGGTTTGGCATAGGTAGATTCACTACTGAGCAGGAAATTGATTACGCAGTAAATTTAATATGTTCAAAAATTGACAAGTTAAGGAAATTAAGCCCTCTTTGGGAAATGATGCAAGAAGGAATCGATTTAAAGAAGATTAAGTGGACAGCACATTGATAAAGTTGCATACTGTTGTATAATATAACAATCAAAAGAGAAAACAATGGCTTATAATAAAAAAGTGATAGATCATTATGAAAATCCTCGTAATGTTGGGTCACTTGATAAAAACAAAAAAAATGTTGGTACAGGGCTTGTTGGAGCTCCTGCCTGCGGTGACGTTATGAAATTACAAATCGAAGTTGACGATGACGAAATTATTACAGATGCTAAATTTAAAACATTTGGTTGTGGTTCAGCTATTGCTTCAAGTTCTCTAGTCACAGAGTTGGTTAAAGGAAGATCAGTAGAAGATGCACAAGAGATTAAAAATACTGAAATAGCAAAAGAATTATCTCTGCCGCCGGTAAAATTACATTGTTCACTCTTGGCAGAAGATGCAATAAAAGCAGCTATTGCCGATTATAAACAGAAAAAAGGAAACAAAAAAGATTCTTAAAATATGAAGAATGTTATTTCATTAACTGATTCTGCTGCAAAGCAAGTAAAATTGCTAATAGAAAAGCGTGCTAAACCTACCTTTGGTATTAGGGTAGGTATTAAGTCAGGTGGTTGTGCTGGTCAGACTTATTACGTTGAATATGCTGATAATAAAAATCAATTCGATGAGGTGGTTGAAGAAAAGGGTGTACGTATCCTAATTGACCCAAAGGCATTAATGTATATTCTAGGTTCTGAAATGGATTATGTCGAGACTAACTTCAAGTCACAATTTACTTTTACTAATCCTAATGAAAAAGCTAATTGTGGCTGCGGAAAATCCTTTAGTGTGTAATACAACTTGATTTAGATACAAAAATAATGATAAAGATACTATTCAATCAGATTAGTGTTGTATTTTAGATATACATATTATCATTATAATAAAGCTTTTATTTATGAAGACATGACTAAAATTAATTAATACTAGTCTTACTATTGCTAAAAAGCATTATTTCATTTATTTTAAAGCTATTTTCGTTAAATCAAATTTTGATATGTCACAAAAATTAAGTTTCTGGTCTGTATTTGCATTGGTGACAGGTAGTCAAATCGGTACTAGTGTTTTTATATTACCGTTAAGTTTAGCACCATTCGGTGTATATAGCATTTGGGGTTGGGTTCTGTCATTATTTGGTGCTATGAGTATAGCACTTGTATTCTCTTGTTTATGTACAAAATTTCCTAAAACAGGTGGCCCTCACGTTTATGTACGAGCAAGTTTTGGTGAGACAATAGCGTTCTTTACTGGTTGGACTTATTGGATTATATCCTTTGTCAGTACAAGTATAGTTGTTATTTCAGCAATAGGTTATTTAACGCCTTTTTTTAAATCACAAAAGATTTTGGATTTGATATTACAGTTAATATTATTAGCTGCTATTGCAATTTTAAATCTAAAAGGCCCAAAAATAGCAGGAAAAATAGAGTTTTATTTAACTCTATTGAAATTTGTTCCACTACTTGTAGTAGGTTTAGCTGCATTATCTCATTTTAATATAGATAATATAGTCATTGCTCAAGAAATAGAAAACTTAACTATTCCGACTATTATGGGAAGAGTTGCACTTTTGACTTTTTGGGGATTTATCGGAATAGAGTGTGCAACTACTACAGCAGGAACAGTCAAAGATCCAGCAAAGACTATTCCAAGAGCCATAATAATTGGAACTTGTTGTGTAGCGTTCTTATACATTATTAATAGCATAGGTATAATTGGATTAATCCCAGCTTCTGAACTTATTAATTCTAAAGCTCCTTATGCCGATGCTGCTACATTATTGTTTGGTGGTACATGGTCAAAAGTAATTACAGTTATAGCTTCTGTTATATGTATAGGCACTCTTAACGCTTGGGTTCTAACTAGTGGACAGATTGCACTAGGACTGGCAGAAGATGGGTTATTGCCACAATTTTTTGCTAAGAAAAATAGTAATAATGCTCCAACTTATGGAATTATTGTAAGCTGCCTTGGAATTACACCATTATTATTCTTTACCTCAAATAATAATTTTGCCCAGCAAATTACTCAAATAATAGATTTTTCTGTAATAGCATTTTTGTTTGTTTATTTAATTTGTAGCTTAGCTTTCTTAAAACTAATTTTTAGTTCAAAAGAAAATTTCTCGTATTATTATTTATTTGTAGACATAATATCGATTATCTTTTGTATTTGGGTCATTTATAAAACACCTTTTGAAACTCTAATTATAGCTTGTTCTTTTACTATCCTTGGTATTCCTGTATATTATGGATGGTATAGATTAATGAATAGAATTAAATTATAAGTTACTTGTCCATTGTCTCCATTTAGTATTTTTTTATATACTGAGATAAAGTTGTTGTATATAGTAGTGAATATGAGACACGATCGGATTAATCTACTTAGAAACTTATTCATAGAATATAATGTAGAAGGTTATATCATACCATCTAATGATAAATATATGAATGAATATGTACCTGAGTATGCTAAAAGGCTTGAATATATAACAGGTTTTACTGGCTCAAATGGTATAGCTATTATATGTAAAGATACTGCATTCTTCTTTACTGATGGACGTTATTTAGAGCAGGCAAACAAAGAGTTAGATTTAGAATTTTATAAAATTTTTGATTTAAAAGATATATCTAAAACCTTAGATAAAAATATTAAAATAGGTTATGATCCTCAATTATTTACTTACCAAGTCTTATCAAATTTAAATATCAATTTTCATAAAATAAATGAAAATTTAGTTGACAAAATTTGGTATAACCAGCCTCTAGAACCAAATTCTAAAATTTATTTACATGATATTAAATTTGCAGGTGTTAGTCATAATGATAAAATAAATAAATGTCGTGAAACAATATTATCATCCAGCAGCGTGACCGTAGATGCAAATAAAAATAACAATGACATGCTAGTCATTCTAGATATTGCATCTATATGCTGGTTATTAAATTTGCGTGCTAGTGATGTAAATTATGCACCTCTAATGTTTGCAAAAGTTATACTCACTCCTACAAAATTATATCTATTTATCAACCCTATAAGAATTGATACTGAAATTATTAATGCACGTCCTGAAATCACGGTTCTACCGGAAAAAGAATTTGAAAATATTTTAAGAGATAGTAAGAATAGATATCTTATTGATGACAGTATAACATCAGTTCACATAATGGATTTAATAGCTAATAAAAAAGTAAAAAAAATCTTAGAACCTTGTTTATTACCAAAGGCTTGTAAAAATGATATAGAGATTAAAAATGCAATTGATTTTCATATTAAAGATGCAGTGGCTTTATGTGAGTTTTTTGCTGAGTTCTTTTTATATAATTCAAGTGAAAACATGGATTCTTACTTTTACAGTCATGAGAGAATAACAGAATATTCTCTCTGTTTAAAACTAACAGCGCAAAGAGCAAAACAAGATGGGTATGTTTCTGATAGTTTTCATGCTATTTGCGGATTTCAAGAAAATAGTGCTATTATTCATTATAGAGCTAACCCAAAAACTGCTAAGAAAATTGAAGGACATGGTATACTACTGATTGATTCTGGTGGTCAATATAAAGGTGCTACCACTGATATAACTAGGACAATCATTATAGGTACACCAACATGTGAACAGAAAAAACGTTATACACAAGTACTTAAAGGACATATTGCTTTAGCTAAAGCTAAGTTCCCAAAAAATATCGTAACAGGAGCAAACCTTGATATACTCGCACGGCAATATTTATGGCAAGATATGATAGATTATCCGCATGGTACTGGGCATGGAGTAGGAAGTTTCTTAAGCGTTCATGAAGGTCCACATAGTATAAATCTTAGCAATAAAATCATACTTAAAGCAGGTATGATCTTATCTAATGAACCTGGGTTTTATATTCCAGGAAAATATGGTATTAGAATTGAGAATTTAATATATATAAAAGAAAATAAAGAAAATAATGGATGGCTTGAATTTGAAACCTTAAGTTTAGTACCTTATGCTAGTAAATTAATTGATATGGAATTACTTAATATTGATGAAATAAATTATATTAAGGAATATTATAATAAAATTAGAGCTCAAATTTATGATTTGTTATCCACACAAGCAAAATATTGGCTTAATAATGAAATAAATTTATTTTTATAATCATTATTATAATTGACGTTTACGTTATTTATTGATATAAGTTCTATTTCTATATTTTACATTGGGACGTCGCCAAGTGGTAAGGCAACGGTTTTTGGTATCGTCATGCGGAGGTTCGAATCCTCCCGTCCCAGCCATGCTCGTTTAAACTATAATGTTTATTTTCCATAATACATATTATAGAACAATTTCATTGATGGTGCATTCGATTGGATTTGAACCAATGACCTTTGCCTTCGGAGGGCAATGCTCTATCCAACTGAGCTACGAATGCAAATTGGAGATTCTCACTATCCTGAATTAATAAGAACGGTATAAAATAAATCTAATAATCGAAAATAAATAATACTTATAAATATTCTGAACGGGAATTTTATTTAATAAATTATTTGCTTCATTTTCTAAGCTACTCAAATAATTCACTGTTTCATTGTAAATTGCATGTTTTAACATTAAGTCACGTATTTTTATAAAGTCATCTTTAGTACGCTTATCAGATTTAATCATATTTTCCAGCCACAGCTTCTTATCTTGCTCTAGTTTATGATATAAAAAAATTAGAGGTAATGTTACTTTGCCTTCTAAGAAATCATCGCCGATATTTTTTCCTACCTGTTTATCACTACCTAAATAATCAAGTAAGTCATCTATAACTTGAAATATCGTACCAAGCAACATACCAAAATCCTGTACATCTTCAGAAACACGATCGACCTGCTCTGCTATAATAGCTCCGACTTCACAAGCAGCTCCAAATAGCTCAGCTGTTTTAGATTTAACTATTTGCTGATATTCATCTATAGTGATAATACGTCGCTCATTTAACTTAACTAATTGCACAACCTCTCCTTCTGAAATAATAACCGAAGCTCTAGCTAAAACATTCATAGCTTTAATACAGCCAGAAGCAATCATTAACTTAAAAGATTGACTAAATAGGAAATCACCAACTAAAATACTTGTTTTACTTCCCCAAATAACATTAACTGTAGGTTTAAATCTTCTTAAAGTGCTATCGTCTACCACATCATCATGAAGCAAGGTAGCGGCATGAATGAATTCCACGGCACTTGCAAGTTTGATATGATTATCTCCTTTATAATCAAACATTTTCGCAGTGATTATAGTTAAAAGTGGACGAATTCTTTTACCACCTGCCTCTAGTAAATATTTACCGACCTTTTCTATTAATTCTGTATCACTTTTTAAACAACTAATAATTAAATCGTTTAACTGTGTTACTTCCTCTTTTAAATCTTGTTGTATTTTTACTATAATATTCATGATATTTTTTATTGCTAAATTCCAGTATTTAGTTGTAATATCATAGCTTAAACAGCTATATACACATTTCGTGATCAAATCACTGGGTTACAATATCAGATAACACACATTCCTCTAATATTTTTTGATTAATACTTGGTATTAACTCAAGAATTTTTTCTTTTATGTTTGCTCCAGGCTCCATTTTTTTTACTGCTGCTTGATATAAAGATAAATAATACAAAGGTATGAGTTTATTAATATCATCTATAGTACCTATCTTAGCTTGCTTTAAATCTGATAAATCAAACTCATACTCAATGCTAGCATCAATTAAATTAGATGAATTAGGGTGGTCGGATATAGTTTTTAAAAATGATTGCAAAGCCTCTACATATACTACTTTATTCTCTTTAGATAAATTTTTAAAACCCACTACTCCATATATATATGGACTTAAAATCTCTATTATTTTAGAGTAATTATTAATTACTATTATACCTTTACTGTACGAATCTTTAAGGTCATTGACTATAGTTTCATTTGTTATATTAAATCCTGACCTGTTAGAATATAAACTTAAAGCATTTATCTGTGCTCTAGTTAATTTCTTTAATTCTGTAACTAAATTAATATTTAAATTAAAATGATATTGTCTTTCTTCTAAAATACTAAAATTATATTGTTGATTATTATTTAAAATATAAACTAATTCATTATTAAAATCTTTATATATTTTATTATCGGAAAATTTAAACAAATCGGTTTGCTTTTGCTTATCATAATATTTTTTTATAAATTCTAAAAAACCTATTATAAAACCAGATTTTAGCTTAAATTGCGATTCTATCGAGAGATGAATATTACTATTGCCAAAATCGTTTAACTGACCTTTATATAATAAATTCATATTATTTTCAAAATTATTACTATTTATTTTTGCATTATTAACTTTAATTGTTAAATCTTTACCAACATCTTTAAAATGCAAACTACTCGTACTAATCACGAAATTACCAGAAAATTTAAAGTTATGATGCCAAGCTGGTCTATATAATAATAATCCTGCAGGTATTATTCTATCTTCAAGATTACTTTGTATTATTTCGGTTTCATAATAAAATTCTAATTTTTGTGGTATTTTGTCAAGAAAATCCTGTTTACTTGTATAATACTGACTCTTATCAAATAACATAGTAAGTATAGTATTATCTTCTTCATATAATTTTTGATTGTCTACTAAGTCAAAAATTTGTGTCTTATCTGAAATAAATTTAATATTTTTTATTAAATTTAGAAATTCAAATAAATCTTTTTTTAACCATACCATTTTAAATAATTTTAAATTTAATGGTATCTTAGCTGATAATATACAGTTCTCATTATGAAATCTTACTCCAAATCCTCTTTGCACAGGCTTAAATTTTCCTAATGCTTCTCCAGAAAAATTTATAAATAATTTCTGTTCAAATAAATCATAACCTATATTTATCGGTGTAGTAAATTCAATCGCTCTATTAATACTCTCTTCTTGCCAATTAATTACCATAATACCTAATTTAAAAGGGAAACCATATGGCCGGACTTTAGAAAATTTAACGAGATATTGCTGATGAAGATTATTATTATCTTTTTCTATATTAAGATTTACACCGGAATATTTTTGATTTATAGAGCGTGACAACGAAAACATAATAACAAACCACAACCCACTATATACTAGTACAATAAATATAATTATAAATAATATTATTATAAGAATTTTTTTCATTTTTAATTAACATTAATGCATGATTTTTTAGTTTGTAATTGCAAGAAAAAACTTTTGATTTTACTAAATCAATCCGGTAACAAATATTTCAATGTAGTATATGATTATCCACAATGAAGTGATACTATTATTTACACAGCTTTATATATTCCTTATTTAATTTTATAATATTCCAAATCCATAAATTCATCATAACTATAAAAATTACTAGTAAATATATTATAATAGAATCAAAAGTAGCTGTTGGAATAATAATAAATATTAAAGACTGAATAAATGCTCCAAGCGACTTACCAAATTTAGTTCCTATTACCTCTACAGCAGCTTTGCCCTTAGTTCTAAGTTCTAAAGATAAAGGAATATATGCCATTTCTTTTGTTGAATCGAATAGTGAATATTTAGACGATTTACTAAGTATGTTTTGAATTGCTCCGACAATAATCGCTACATATAGAAGATTAAAATCACCAAAACATGTACCTATTTCTTCAATAAAAATTATAAAAATAAAAAATATGAAGCCAGTAATAGACAACATAATAGGAGTTAATAATGCAGAAATGAGCCAACCGAGCCTTCTAAGAATATTGCTACCTATTATCATGAAAGTAACACATGAGATCCCCATCCAAATATTAAACATGCCCATAAAATTAACATAATCTATAGTATTTGGATGTAATTCTTTTATTTTAGCTTTCCAAGGTCCTTCAACTATATTTATTAATAATCCATAACAGATTATTAATAATGCAATACGACCGATATATTTTGAATGAATTATTAATTTGATACTTTCAATTAATGCAAGTTTTGTTTTTGTTCTAGCAGCAGCTTTTTTTACATCTAAAACATTTATAGCATTAGTTAAAATAAATCTATTTATTATTCTAAATAAAAACATAGCAATTATTCCTGCAGTAACAATAATTGATATGATTGGCTGGAGTATGATAGAATTGCAAGAAGATGAATTAAAAGAATCTGTTAATAATTCTGAATCAATGATGTATTGCCCACTTGAAAAAAAAACAAGTACGCTGCCGGCTATTATAAGACCGATATTACCAATCATCCCAAGAACAGGATAAAATCGTTTAGCTTTAGCAGTATCAAAAATGTGATTAGCAAATTGCCAAAACATTAAGTTTATAACTACTGCACTCCATAATTCTGAGAAAATATACATCAGTGCATAACTCCATTTACTACCTATTTTAATAAACCATTTTAAATTAGGGTATGAAGCAATTAAATTATTAATCATTGCATCATTAGGATGATAAATATCTTGATTCGGATAAATAATATAGGCAAATAATAAGAAAAATAGTAAAAAAGTACCGACTATACTGTAAAAAATATATTCAAAATTTAATTTATTACTAAGCTTAACGTAGAGTACTGTAAAAATTACGCACGAGGGTAATACTAACCATAATTTTAAGAAACTAATAATTTCAGCACCCATAGATGGGACTACTAAACTATCTTTTATAGATCTTAAAGCCCCAAAATTAAACAGGATACATAACATCATTAAAGCCATTGGTATAAATAGCTTTAATTCTTTCCTTTCTATAGGCCAAATTATTTCTTTAAATTTTTCAAAGAAAATTTTAGGCGGTAACATTTTTATTGTAACATTACATATTAAAGTTAACTTTTAAATCGCTTAAGTTCTAAAGTCAATTAAAATCATCAATTTATACTACTCCAAGGTGTTATTTCTCTATATTGCCAATAATATTGTGTAATCTTATCTAATTTATCATGATTGGTTTTCCATAGTTCTTCCTTTTCAATAGTCCATGGCTTAGGTCCTGCATAATGTAAAATGAAATAAGAAAAATAAGGACTTTGATGCTCAAAATATGTACAAAAATTCCATCTCATCGATAATGGATAAAGATAATTCTGAAATGCAACATTTAGTAAATCTTGGTCAGGCAAAGAAAAATCACATTTTGAATTTTTTAAAGTTTCTAAAAGCATATTATTATATTGCTTTTCTCGCATATTTTTTAAATTTAAAAATACTATACCACTATTTTTATAAGAATGAGCCACATTCCTTTTACAGTCTTCTTGTACTTTATGAATACAGTATGTAATAGCTGTATCTAGACTACATGCCGCAACATAATCATTCATATCTATTTTTTTTAGAGAATTCAAATCACGTAGCACTACAATATCGGCATCAAGATATAATATAGAATCTAGATTAGGAAAAACTTTATCAAAATATAATCTATACATTACTAAACTAGGCCAATTATCTGCAAATTTTATTTTCTTATATGTTAAAATTTTATTTAATATATTGTCAGGGAAAGTAGTGAAATCTATAGAATAATCTCTGATATATTTCATAGAAGATAATTTGTTTATTGACTCTTGACTAATAGGATCATTAGAATCCATAACAATATGGAATCTATAAAAACTATCTAAATCACTATTTAATAAACTGGAAGCTATTACTGCACCAGCATGAATAGCATATCTATCATTAATAGTTAATGCTATATCTAGTATGTTGTTTTGTCTGATGCCAGTTAATTTAATGACATTTTGTATCTCTTTTATTGCACGCTTGTAATCAGTTCGTATAGTTTTTTCATTAAAAGATGACCTACCTAGTACATGAATTAAGCTCAACCTATATAAACATCTAGCAGTAAGTTCTGGTATATTAAGAGAAATTAAACTATTTAAAAATGGAACTTCATCTTCTGTATAACCGCTATAATATTTTAGTAAATCATCATCATTTTTTAGTGCAAATATTTCTTTTACTTTCTCTTTGTAACCTAAAATAATGAGTTTAGCTAAATTAAATGCAGCTTTTTTAGTATATAAAGTATCTAAACTATAACTACCGTTTTTAATCGCTTTATATTGTTGAACTAAATTAGCATTCTTATCTAGAGCAAAACGTAGTAAGCAATCATATCCCTTTGCTACATCTAAACGTACCATTCCATCTTCTACTTGGAAAGAGCAAATTTTTTCTAATCTTGCTTTATCTTTAGCATTTAAAGATTCAATATCTTCTAATCGTTCAAGTACTAAATCAAGATTCAATTGATCTTCACGTATTGTACTATAGAATTTTTTATAACTATAAGTTCCAATATCCATAATACAATTTGTATTTTTATGCATTCTATAATTACTTATAAAAAAAGTGGAAATAACAATTACCATTAGAAAAATAAAAAAGAATAATATTAAATTTGTACTAGGCATTTATATTTTATCAAAATTAATGTACAAATTTTAACAATTAAAAATAAAAAGAGCAATAAATATTGCAAATAGCAATACCTCTTTTCTTAGAACACTATAACTCCTGATTCATACATGATTTTCTCGTGTTTGAAAAATATATGTTAAGCATTATTTGAAAATAGTGAACAACAACTTAGATTAATGATTATTAATAAAGGCGAGGCTGAGGCTTGGCATTAGAGATTGCAAGAAATAGCCGATCTTTATCTTGAATTAGATTAAAGAAAATGCTAAAATATTATAGCAAACATTTTTTATTGTCATTTAAACGAGAATTAGCAATTTATAAATAGCTTAGTTTGTAACTGGATACAACAATGTAAAAAAGTAAAAATTACTTTAGCTCATTACTAATAAGCACATTTGAGAAAAAATGATAAAATAAGCAAAATTCAAATATTATCATATTAATGCATCAAATGAACAGAGTACTCACATTTTTGTATATTATTTCTAATAGGCACTTATACTAAAAGTGCATATATAAAATTCATGTTAAAAAACTCTCATGTATGTATTATAATTTGGTTATTTGGATTTATTAGCGGCTTTAATATAATGATTACCGGTAATACTTTAAATTATTGGTTTGCTAAAAAAGATATCGCGTTGCAAACAATTGGCATATTATCATTCATAACACTCCCATATTCTATTAATTTTTTGTTAGCACCAGTTTTTGATACAGTACAAATTAAGTGTTTAAACAAAATATTAGGTCATAGATTATCTTGGATTTGCCTAACTAGTACAACATTAATATCTCTTACATCTATTCTCAGCTTTCTAGATCCTGGTACTGATCTAGTATTATTATCATTTATTGCTTTTATTATATCTTTTTTTAGTGCAACACAAGATACTATACTAAGCGCTTTAAGAACAGAAATAGTTCCTAAAGAATTACTTGGATTTACTTCAGGAATATATATATTCGGTTATCGAGTAGGTATGCTTTTAGCAAGTTCTGGGGCTATTTATTTATCTATTTATTTAACATTTAATAAAATATATCAAATCTTTGCTTGTGTAATATTTGTTTATTTAATTTTACTTATTCTAGTTTCAAGATATACCAATTCTGTTGATGTCATAGAAGAAAATACATCTTATTTTTATGTTGCACGATGTTATACGATGGAAGAAATGCACCTAAAAAATGAGTTTTTTATAAAACATTACTTTAATTTTTTTAAAAATTGTATATCCGCCTATTTATTAAAGATTTTCTCAGGTTCTCACGTCTATAGGAATGATATAAGCTTAGCATACTTCATTGTTCTTATATTAATTTTTCTAGTATTATATAGATTACCAGATAACTTAATTAATGTTATGATTAATCCGTTTTTGCTTCACCTTGGATATAATGCTTTCGAAATCGCAAGTGTTTGCAAGTTTTGTGGTGTTATAGGAGCTATAATCGGTGGACTCATCGGTGGTATTATTATGAAATATAAAAATATGTTATATAGTATATTATTATTTGGTATAATTCACGCTTTAAGTCATATTTTATTTATTTTGCTTGAAGTAAACGGTAAAAATTCTTTAATATTATTTATTACGATAGGAATAGAAAGTATTACTGGAGGTATGACTATGACTGCATATATTGCTTTTATTTCTTCACTTTGTCAAGGTAAATTCCGCGCTACTCAATATTCTTTGCTTTCATCGATGATGGGAATTTCACGTTCAATTTTCCCTATAATTTCAGGCTATATGGTAGTAAATTTTGGTTGGCAAAATTTCTTTTTATTCACTACTATTATAACTATTCCATCTTTATTAATATTATTAAAAATACAAACTAAACTATAAATAACTTTTGACATGAAATTAGTACAATTTGGAAATACGGAATATTTTTATATTTCATCAAGAAACAAAACATCTAAAATTATTGTCAATATTAAATATGCATACATTATAGGTACGATTATGGTCATAGGTGCAGTACTTAAGTTACATTATAACTTGTATAGTTATATCTTAAATATGATTATAGATTTTAATATCAAAAAGCTAAATAAAGATAGTACCATTTAAACCATAATGCATAAAATAGTTTCTATTATTATCAATTAATTTTTATATTATAATACAAATGAAATCGGTTTTATTGACTAGAAATATTCAAGAAAATAAGGAAACTATACAGGAAATTAGTAAATATAATTTAGATTTACGTTATATTCATTGTGCTTTAATTAAATATCAAACATTAGATTTTAATATTAATATTTTAAACAATTATTCAAATATAATAATTACCAGTAAATATGCAGCAAGCATCTTAGCAGATTATAACTTACAACAAGATATTTGGGTAGTAGGTAGTAAAACAAAACAATTATTGGGTAAAAAAGTAATGTATACCGCTAAGAACATTGCGGATTTGATTCAACACTTTCCAACTGATTTATATAAACATACTATATATTTATCTTCAAATGAAATTACTAAAGATTTACCTCATAAAATAGCTAGACATATCATTTATAATGTAGAATATTTAAATGAGCTGCCAATATCCATTATACAAGAGTTTGAAAAAAATATTAGATTTTTTTCTAAAGTAGCTTATAGAAACGAATTTAAAGAGAACATAACACGTGACACCACATCGTATAAAAAAGTAGATGATGATCATAGTCTAGGTCCAACATATCCTCTAGAAGAGCAGCTTGGAAAGATGTCCATTGATTTTATTTTACTTTACTCTCAGAATAGTGCTAAGACTTTAGTAAGATTATTATTACAAAATAATTTACTACAATATTTACAAGATAGTCTAGTTATAGCAATAAGTTTGAAAGTCGCAAATATAGTTAGACCTTTTATAAAAAATGTAGTTTATTGTGATAATCAAAACTCTAACGATATAATCAAGTTATTATACGAAAATGCAAAAATTCGATAGTTTATTTAAAAGTAGAAACATCTTTTTTATAGCAATAGTAATATTTATCTTGTCTTCTGTGATTCTTTATCATAATAGGTCTGATATTTTAAAATTATTTAAAATTGAAAATAAAGATTTAAACCAAATTACTGCTCAAGAAATAGAAAATAAAGAAAATGCTATTTTAGAAAAAAAAGAATACGAAACTATATTATCTACCAAGTCGTTTTTAAATTACGTAAATTTTTTAAAGTCCTCTAAAACATCGATACTGAATTCTGAAGGTGATAGTGTAGAAGCACCTATTAAATTAAATTCTGTAAATTATACAGATTACTTATTAAATGTCAATCTATTAGTATATAATTTTACACAAGATAAGGATTATAGTAAAGAACTAAGAATACTCAAATCCTATCCATTACCTCAAAATATAAGAAATATTTTAAATAATTTAGAAAAGTATAATAATAATTATCTTGTCTCTAAATTAAGTAGTACAGTAGTAATTTTTCCTACACAACATAAATGGTTAGAACAATTAATAAAAATTGAGAAAAAATCTTCTGCGATTATAGCAAAAGAACAAGATAAAACTCTAATTTTAGAGAAATTAAACTATCTAATCTATTTTCTGTATTCAGAAAAATTTATGCAGGAGTTCGTAAATAAAGATGTTTAGGTTATTATTAATATCTATTACTTTTTTAGTGCTATATTCCGGATTTACTTTTATAGAGCACTTTAATTCAAAAGTTGTCATTAGTTTATATAATTATAATATTGAAACTACTTTATTCTTGAGCGTTATTTTAGAATTATTACTATTAGTATTTTGTTTTATTATTATTAGATTTCTAATCATAATTATCGATTTACCAGCTACAATACATAATATTTTTAGTAAACGAAAAATTAATCATGATAGACATGCTTTAATTTTGGCTTTTGCAGAATATATTATAGGTAATAAGATGAAAGCTGCATCTATAGCACGCAAAAATTTATCTTCTGATGATCTAAAAGATTTTCAAAAATTCTATAATTTTATCTTAGCCATAACTGCAGATGATATCGATAGTAAAATTTTTTATTTTCAAAAACTTATTACGTCTAAAGAATTTATTTTTTACGCCAGCAAAAACCTTGCAAAACTTTATTATGATAAATCTTTGTACGATAAAGCAGAAAATTATGCGATAAAAGCTTATAATTTAAATAAACTTGATAGTGACAATTTAATTATCTTAATGCATTGTTATGCTAAACTTTCTTTATGGACAAAATTTATTTTTATAACAAATAAACTAGCAAAATTTCATAAACATGAATTTATACCAAAAATTACTCAGTATTATCTATTAATCGCGAAGCAAGAAGTGAACAGTAATAATACTGCTAATGCTATAGATTATTTGGAAAAAGCTATAGATTTAAATTTTTATAATGACGAATTACTAGAATTTTATTTTAATTTAAATGATAAGTTAAGTGTTGATCAAAAGACTAAAATATTAAAAAAAGCTTTCCGTATTACCCCTTCTTTAAGATTAGTGCAGCTATTTAAAAAAATCACTTCTCTATCAGATAAGCAAATTTACGAAGAATTAATTCAAGTATTAGATACGAAAAAAGACAAAATATTCATTTTGGCAATAGAATCTTATTTAGAATTGTAACATTCATTTTATTATTGGCCTGTGAAAAGCACAGGATGATTATAGATATTGAAGCACACAAATTTGTAAGGACATTAAGTATAGATTATATACATTAACAACATAACAAAACTAATATAAAAATAATTTCTTTTGGTTTTTATTCTTGTCTTCATTTACATTATTATGTTGGTGATAATTAGATTGGATTGTTATTAAATAATCATTTATTGCTTTCGAAAATTCTTCAGTTTTATAACGAAAAAAATGGTCAGCACCATTGATAATTTTATAATCAATTTTAATGTGCGATTGTTGATTAGATAATCTATTTACTAAATCTTTTACATCATCTGCAGATACTATACTGTCATTATCTCCCTGTAATATAAAACCTGGAATAGGACAAGGTGCAAGAAATGAAAAATCATATTTATGAATTGTATTAACTGGTGGTGAAATGGCAAGAAAATGGTTTATTTCTGGACGTCGCATTACAAGTTGCATAGCTATCCATGCTCCAAATGAAAATCCTAATATTAGATTAGACTGAGCATTTGGGTTATTTTGCTGTAACCAGTCAAGAGCTGCTCCTGCATCAACAACTTCACCGACGCCATTATCAAATTTACCTTGTGATCCCCCTACTCCTCTAAAATTAATACGTAATACAGTATAACCATTATCTACTAAAATTTTATAAGCATTATAAACTACTTTATTATTCATATTACCCTCATATAAAGGATGAGGATGAAGCACCAATGCAATAGGAGCATTAGGCGAGGTCGCTTTGGCATATCTTCCTTCAATTCGTCCTTCTGGACCGTTAAAATAAATTTGCGGCATAATTATTTATAATATTTAATTTATATAATATTTTACCACTTTTTCTTATTAGTGCAACTATTCTTATAGCCAAGTTACTATGCATTAAATTTCTTACATAATATAGCTAATTAGTGTAAGTTCATCAAAGACACTATATATTACAATAAAGTATACACTCTATTTGTAATGCATGCTTTTGCTGAAATGATATCAAATACATTGAATTATGATTCAACCACACAGAGAAGACAACACGAGTAAATCGTGTTGAATGGATTAACTTTACTTCTACTATTTAGTAACTAAAGAATAGAACCAAGTTAAAAATACTAAAATTAATAGTATTTTTACACTTAATGAGCAACATACATATTAACAAGGTGGACTTTACTGTTCTACGCAACATTCAGTTAAGCAAATACTGCTCGCTCAACGGCACCTACATTATGTTGCACTAAATCCTTAGCGATTTCTTTAGTGACAATCTTTTTTAAACCACTTGTCAGCTTTTGTCTAATATATCCAAGCATTTGCGGTTCTGCTATAATGATCAATTCCTTATATTTAGTTTGATTAGCTGTAGTTATTTTCTCTAAATGTTTAATAACACTTCTTGCTGCTTCTTTATGTTCTATATCTTTTAACGAAGTATGTGGCTCAAAAAGTGCGCCAGGAGTAGATTTATTTTGGTAAAAGCTTTGTCTTTTCTCACGATGATGGTGATGTTCTTCCAAATCTAAAGTGAGTTTTAAAGGTTTATTAGTGGTAATTTTAATCCCTAATGCATCATAAAGCATCATGTGCTTACTATCAATAACTGCAATTAATTTTAACAGTGCTGTACCTACCATAAAGACCTCAATAATAATTGGTTATTTTATGATAATACGATTTATTATATAAACAAACATTAATTTAATAATTTTTGCTTTTCACTATTAATTATTTGCTCAACTTTTTCATTCAAAATACGTACGTCTGTTTGCTCTACCTCTGATTTATCTATTACTCCTATAATTTTTACCCTTATAGTTCCAGGTCTCTGAAACCAAAAACCTCTAGGCCAAAATAAACCTGCATTATGAGCAATCATTACAATTGGCACTCTAGTAATAGATGCCAGCTTTACAGCACTTGGCTTAAATTTTACTGTTTTATCAGGTGGTACTTTAGTTGATTCTGGAAATATTATTAACCATAAGCCTTCTTTTATTTTTTCTTGTCCTTCTCTTAAAATCTGAGCAACAGAACTATTAGTACCACGATCAACTGCAATTGGTTTAACCATACGGAGCCCCCAACCAAGCAATGGTATATTAAATAATTCACGTTTTAATACCCAAGAATGTTTAGGAATAATCAATTGCATAAACATTTGATCCCAAAAAGATTGGTGATTAGATACAACTATGGAAGTAGTGTTTGGTAATTTCTCTAGCCCCTCTACTTCATATTTTAGACCACAACAAATTTTGGCAAGCCACACAAAAGTATAAGAAAAGATAATGGCAATTCTATATTTTATTTGATAGTTGACATTGAAAAATGTTATAGGTATGTAACATATAAGAAAAAAAATAAATGTAAATAACGATAATAATCCGTAAAATGATAAAATTCTTAAACGCCACAACATCATTATTAAAATAATTATATAAAAATGCTATTTATAACATAATTTTATAATGAGTAAAATAAAAAGGTATTAAATGAAAAAAACTGTTCTTTCTGGTGTGCAAACAACTGGTGCTTTACATCTTGGTAACTATTTAGGCTCAATCAAAAATTGGGTTAAAATGCAGGAAGAATATAATTGTTTTTTCTTCTTAGCAGATTTACATGCTATTACGATTGATATTAAGACATCAGAACTGAATAATTCAATTATGGAAGTGCTTGCCATTTATTTAGCAGCAGGTCTTAACCCAGATAAAGTAACAATTTTTGCTCAAAGCATGGTAAAGGAGCATGCAGAGCTGAGTTGGTTACTGAATTGTGTTACACCACTTGGATGGTTAAAGCGTATGACACAATTTAAAGATAAAGCTGGTAGTGATCAATGTAAAGCATGTCTTGGTTTATTTGCATACCCGATACTTATGGCAGCGGATATTTTAATCTATAAAGCAGATATAGTGCCTGTAGGTGAAGATCAGAAACAGCATTTAGAATTAACCCGAGATATTGCAGAGGTGATAAATAGAAGATTTGATAAAGAAATTCTAAAAGTACCGGATATTTTAATTAGCGAAACAGGCACAAGAATCATGAGCTTACGCAATGGATTAAAGAAAATGAGCAAATCTGATATAGCTGATTTTTCTCGTATCAATTTAAAAGATAGTAATGATCTTATTTATCAAAAAATAAAGAAAGCTAAAACTGATCATTTAAGTTTTATTAGCTATGATAAAAAAACAAGACCGGAAATAAGTAATTTATTAGATATTTATAAAAGTTTATCTAAAGAAAGTATGGAAAAAATAATCAATAATTATCAAAATCAAGGTTTTGCAAAATTTAAAGAAGATCTGGCAGAAATTATTATTACAAATTTACAGCCGATACGTGATAAATGTTTAGAATTAATGAATGATAAAGAATATTTATTGAAAATACTGCACAAAGGAGCAGAAAAAGCAAAGATTAGAGCATCTGAAACAGTAAATGAAGTCAAAAAACAATTCGGATTTATAATTTAAATTTATCTTTTCAAGATTTTCCTTGAAGTATATTAGATTATTTGCTATGAATCTTTTTGGATAGGTGGCCGAGCGGTTTAAGGCACTAGTCTTGAAAACTGGCGTACGGGCAACCCGTACCGTGGGTTCGAATCCCACCCTATCCGCCAATTTGAATAGTTAACAAGTTTTGATCATTGATTAGAAAGAAAAGTGACTACTATTTAGTTGTTTTACTTAAAATACAATTATAGCTCGTATCTTTCAAATTTTTTATTAATAAAATATTTGGATTATTTATATTCAACTATATTGTATATTGTCCCTTTCTAAGTTTTGTTATTGCAATACACATGTGGATTTAGCACGTACTAATACCAGTGTACCTCTACTTATATATTAAACCATTTATTATTAGTTTAACTTAATAAATCTCTATATAAATTTAGTATTTTGCTACCACACACATGTCATTTTGTATATAGATTAGCATGTTGACTAATAACATAATATTAAAATTTATTTTTTGATAAAACCATTATATTCCCATTTATCTAGGTTTAATTATTACTCTAACTTATTTGCATGTACAATATTATTATTTTTCATATTACTATTCTAGACTTTGTTAATAAAGTTTAAAAGATGATACAGATTTTTTCAAAAAGCACGACATAATATATATCAAGATAGATTACATCCTAATACTCAGGTAGAGGCAGTAATAATTTGATTATAGATAGGTAGCGAGAATATTGTTATCTAAATTACAATAATTCATGCATAAATATTTCCAATTTATGTTTACTTAATGGATGATGATTTTCTTAAATTGCAGCGCTTTAATATTTTAAAACTTGTAATATCAATTAAATTTTTACCAAAAACTTGATTAGAATATTGACTAAATATGTTATACAGCAATAAATAGAGTAAAATTTATTCATAAATCTTCATATTAATATGACAATGACAGCAAAAAGTTAAACCAATATGAACATTTAATCACTACTGATAACTACCGACAAGTTATAGCAATTAGATAGTAGTAAATTATAAGGCTTAGCAACAACTAAACAGCAGTGTTATTATTCTTTTGCAATTTATTAACTAATATTTAAATTACTAGCTCATTATTTTAATCAATCCTCATTTATTTATGCTATTAGTTTGTAATTGTCATTACTTTTAAAAATTTCTTGTTATTTTATGATACGTCGAAAATACAATTGCAAAACATCATTGCTCAAACTGGAACAACTTATACTATCTTAAATTTTAATGCTGATTGCCAATTTTATTGCACCAATTTTATTGCAAATTATAAAATAGTTATTGGGTTTAATACACACACAAACTTATTTATCATACACTTAATTCTTAAATAGAGCTTTGATCAATTACTTTATTAAAATTGTTTTCAGATCCTCTATATAATCCTAAAGTATTTATTGTTGTGCCAACATCATTTTAGCAGCTTTGATGCCACATTCTCTTGAGGTATTAATATTGGTAATTTCAGTTTGGAATATTATTTTATTACAATCAAGCTTACCAAGCATAAAATCTGTTTGTATATTATACGCATCTAGGTATTGTGAGTACGCACCAATCGGTGTACTGCAATTAGCATCTAGATGTTCTAAAAATGCTCTTTCAGGTTTTATTAATTCAAAGGTTGGAATATGATTAATTTGATTACATATATTAAACATAGCATTATCGTCTTTTCTGATCTCGACTGCAATGACTCCCTGCCCTACACATGGCAATATCTGCGAATACTCTATAAGATGACAATATTTCTTATTAAATGCATTAAGCCTTTTTAGACCTGCATATGATAGAATTGTTGCATCAACTTCACCTGTCATTAGCTTTTTTATTCTTGAATCAACATTGCCTCTAAAAACTTTTATATTTAAATCAGGTCTTATTTTTTTTATAAATGCTTTTCTTCGTACTGCTGAGCTACCTATTACCGCATTTTGCGGAAGTGTTTCTATAGATTTATAATTTAAACATACCAAAACATCTCTTGGATCTTCGCGCTCTAAAACTGCAGCTATTACTAGATCTACAGGTATTCTACCAGGTATATCTTTCAAAGAATGAACAGCTAAGTCAATTTTTTTATCAAGCAATGCTTGCTCTATTTCCTTTAAGAATAAAGCTTTACCACCTATATCGTATAATGGTTTATTTTGAATTAAGTCACCGCTAGTAATAATAGGTACTATTTCACAATTAATATCAGGAAAAAATTGTTTTATTTGCGCAATAACTAAATTAGTCTGTATTAAAGCAAGTGTACTATTTCTTGTGCCTATTCTGATAGAATTTATCATGTGTTTTCTACTATTTTAACAGGGCCAGTAAAATTATAAACATTAATTATTAATGTTTATAATTAATCCCATATACTATAACCTATATAAATTCTATATATGGAATAGAAAATGATTAAATTTTTATGCTTTATTCTACAATAGTAAAGTCACGGACAATTAATTATTATGTACTAATATTACCGACATTTTTTATTGTAATAGATTACAATGCGCTGCATCGATTTTTTCATTAACGTCTATTACTCTTTTATAAACTCCATTAATTGACTATAAAATTGTTATTTGTGATTTTAAATGTTAGTTTTTTCTTTAAGAACATTTATTATAAATTATATTCATTATAACCTTTCGCGATTTTATTATCTTTCTGCAGCTATAATCACGAAAAGCCAAAAAGGATTTTGGCATACACATTCCCTATTTAAATATTCCTAGAGGGTTCTTTTTAGGATCATAAAAAAGATAATCAATGATATGGATTGATCATATACTAAAGTTTTAAAATACTAAAAAGTGAATATTTTAATTTGTGCATCATGATAACCTAAATCAGATGCTATTATTGATATAAAATTTTATTGTTTGTGAAAAAGAATTTTAGATAAGGATTTACACATTGCAAATATTGACTAATCAAAAAATAATCACATGTTTAATATGCGCATCTCTAAAATCTTTACAGTAACATATAAGGAATCTGATCATATGTAAATATATCAACAATCAAGTACTTGAACTGCTTTCAAAATAATATCATCCACCCTTATATAGGTTTTATATTTATTCCACGTATATAATCATATTTAAACTGTGCAGTATCATTTAATCGTTCACAGCAAATTTTATCGATATGAATTAACTTACAGTTTCTTACAGTGTTCATTTCTTTCATTGTTTTATCATTACGTAATATGCTCAAACTGCACTATTTAGTAACACAGAATAACATTATACGAACATCAGAGTACAAAAGAAATTACCATAATAGCAGGTATTAAATCTATTCCTTTTTTAGATATAATATTCAAAATTTCAGTACAATAATTTAATATTTTGTACCTTTGCATAACTTATAAAGGCATAGTAACAATAAAATGTGTCTTTCCTTGCTTATCGTTTTCTGCCCAAATTTTTCCAGAGTGTAGTTCTATAACTTTTTTACATAAAGCAAGCCCTACTCCACGTCCCCCTGCTTGTGTACGTGTTTTAGAACTTACGACAAATACGCCAAATATATTCGGCAATTCTTCCTTTGGCACTCCTATTCCATCATCTTTTATCATAAATAAAATACTATCTGTTTGTTTTTGTAAATCAATTTTTATTGTTCCTTCGCTACTATAGCTAATAGCATTAATTATTAGATTATCGAATGTGTGTTGAATGTAATGGGGATCACAGTTAAATATTATATTTTCTTCTATATCAGATACAAAATTTAAAATTTTGCCGTTTAGATATAATTTTTTACATATTTTAATCCTTTCATGTAGCAGTTCGCTTAAGTTTATATAATTTTTATTTAATTCATAATTAAGACTAGATAATTTTGAAAAATCTAGAATATTGTTTATCAAGCTATTCAATCTAATAGAGCTTTTAGCTATAATCTCTACAGCATTGCGACGCTGATCCTCATTAAACTTATCATAATTAGCCCATAATGTTTCACCAAGACTAATAATACCTGTTAGGGGTGTATTGATTTCATGGTTTATATTACGTAAGAACTCATGTTTTAAATCCAGTAGTTTCTCTAACTCTTGTTCTCTATAATTAACTCTATTACCTAAATGGGTATTTTTTAAATTAATTAACATTTCTTGATCTTGTCTTGGTTTTAAGAATACTATTAAAAGGCTACTAAATAATGTTAAGAAATATACTACTTTAAATTGAAAGCTATCTATACTAATTAATAACTTTTCATCTATAAAATATTTATAAAATTCTATACTAGCAAACACGCCTGTAACAGTCATAAGTAAAGTAGCTTGCCACCTAAATATCGTTGCAATTATAAGTGAGTTAATTACTGAATACATTAATTGTAACTGATCAAAATCATTTAATATAACAAGTAAACTACCAAAAAATATTAATATAACAAAAGTAGCTATAAACCAAGAGAAAGATATAATATATTTTTTTTTAAATTTTAAAGACCATAAAGGGTAAGTTATTAATATTGCAGCAGCTATAAATGTAGTATGATAAATAATATTATATATTACCAAATGGTTCATTATTCTGCTACCTGATGTGGTATACAAAGATGAGAACATCGATATTAAAATAAATATTCCAACATAACTATAAGTAATTTCTTGATTTGGTAATGTACTTTTCCAATATTTAAAGATGTTAAAATTCTTAACAGCACGAAATAAAGTTAAAAATTTTCTTTTTCTGTCCTGCCTGATTATTTTCACTGATAGTGGCTCTTTTAAAGTACTAAATCCTCCGGGCTGCTTTAAAATATAATGTCTTCCAAGAAAAAAGATTAAAGTTACAATAGTTGTGGGTAGCATAGGATAAATGCCTAAAACCGCCCTTAAAGAAAATATTTGCCACGATATAATAGTGAATATTGCGGCAATAGTGCCTATAAAAAAACTTTTAGTAGTAGATTTGAAACCGTATATTAATAAAATTAGCGGTAATGTAATTAACGGAAAATAGATACTAGTTAATAGTAAAAAGAGATTTATTAGATCTTGTGTATAGAGTGATATAATAAAACCTATTAATCCTATAGTAATTGCGGTTATATAATTATAATTCAATGAAGTTTTTTTAATGATATCATTAGTAAAAGTTACTGCTGCAACATTAATATAAGAGTTAGTACTTGCAATTATCATTGCCATAACAACTCCAACTATTAACCCCTTAAATCCTATATAGCTTTTAATGATTCGTAAAAATAGCTCATTTGTTTCAATGACCGAATTTTGAGACAATAATATTGTAATCCAAATGAATATAATGGACCAACAAAGACAAATAACTGCAGAAATAAAAAATGTTCTTGATATTTGTTTTGTGTCTTTTGCAATCAATATGCTTTGAAATATCGATGGACTAAACGACGGAATAGCAAAATATATAAAAATATTTAAAGCAATCCAAAATTTAGGACTAGTACAATGAAATAATTCTTGTAAATCAATTAAACTATTCTGTACATTTGAATTTATTACTATATACGGATCACTCAAAACATTCCATATAACAATTCCTATTATTGGAATAATTAAACTATAGGTAAAAAACTGTACAGCTTTGGTGAAAGTAACTGATTTTACACCACCAAAAGCAGAATAACTTATTATTATAGTAGCGATACATAAATTTATATAAAAATTTGAAATATTAAAGAATAGCTGTAATATTAAACCTGCTACGTGAAATTGCATAGCAATCCTACCTATAGACATTAATATACTAACTATTGCAGTAAGAATACGCACTTTGTTACCATACGCTGCACCTATTATTTCTGCTACCGATAAGCTACCTAAAATATTCTCACAACGAGGCGCTATAAAGTAACTCATTAATAACCAACTCACAATGCTACCAAATATACTAGGCAATAAGTAAAATAATCCATTTTGATATATTATTGAATTATCTATTAAAAAAATACTAGTACTGATCCAAGTCGCAATCAGAGTTGCGACTATTGCACTTGTAGAAAAATTCCTTTCGCCTACGGCATATTCACGATTATTTTTTATATTTTTAATGTTTAGAAGTCCGATTAGTAAGTTAATTCCTAAAAAGCTAGTAAGAATGAAGAGATCTATATTTGGCATAGAGTTAAATTATAGAAATTTTCTATGCAAGTAATAATAAAGATAAAATAAGAAACAAACAATATTTTTATGGAACTAAAGAAGCATTTCATCCATAAGTTAATACAAATGAATGTTATGAAAGTCAATGTATTAATTCCTGAATATTGATACAAGATAGTGTAAAGTAAGATAGGATCGAGTATTTTTAAAAATCTACAAATTAAGATTTACTACACCTATACTATCACTCCTTCTTATATTGCTGAAAAAATATATAATCCATGTTTGATCTATATAAAATGTTTTATAGCTTTCTTTAGCATTTAAAAAGATTCTTGAGCAATTTTCAGTAATAGTGATCCTTAACTTAAGATAGTCATTAAATCAATGAGGCTTATATTTAAATAATTTCTGAAAGAGGTAATATTTTAGTTAGCACTATTTATCTTAATATACTTTTTTACTAAGTAAGAATTTTATCATTTAAAATATCAAATCTATAAATTAATGTTTCACTCTAAATACAGCGAAGTAATATACTAGTCTTTTACACATAAAAACTGCACTTTCTTTTATTTTAAAAAATTTATTCCAAACATTAATTATAAATATAAAAATCTTTAATGTTTATTTAAATTAATATATAGCCAACTCTTTCATAACCTTTTTCTAGACAATTTCAAAAATATCTATTTTAATATGCTTTTTGATATTTAAATCAACTATTTTGATTATTATTGTGTTTGTAAAGTACATGAATATTTTAGATATCAATATGCTTTACTATATAATATATTTTATTTAAGCTTTAATTTGATAAAGTAATTTACAGTTCTTTTTTCTACTCTAATTTCAATGCTCAATTTACATTATTGATCTCGCAACATTACGCAGAAGTTCTTTCATATTCTATAAGCTCATTGTATTTATCAATACACCTTAGGTTCAACAATAACTCTGCGCTATGCACGCTATTATATTTTAACATTAAAATGCTTGTCTCTTCCAAGTAAAACAGTATTACTAACTATAATTTAATTAACCATTTGAATTATATGCAGTGTTAATTCATACAATGAATGGTTTAATAGAATTATCTTCACTTCTAAAATTATATTGTTAAATATAACAGTACTCTTTTAACTAAGAAATTATATTAGCTTGTAATTGATGCTAATGCTGCATAGATTCAGCAAATTTCAGTTTGCAATACATAGTTCCAAAATTCTTTTATAAAATATTTACTAGAGAAAATTATTAAAAGCTAAAAAATTTAATACCATGGGGCAAGAGATAAGTTTATTTTAATGCCTTTAACAGTAATATTATATGTTTTATAATCATGATATTTTTTTTCCATGATTAATGCTATTCCTTTATTTTGATAACTTGAGCATATTACACCAATTTTTTCATTATTTGCAAGTATCACGTCGTCTTGAACTAATGATAATAAATCTTCATATGCTGTAATTCTATATATCTTTCTTCTTATAACCCCTTGATATTTAGTTCTTGATATAATTTCTTGACCAACATAACATCCTTTTTCAAAACTAATTGCATTTAATTCCTCAGCACCATACATATTCGGAATAGATTTATTTGTGATTAAATCTTCTATACCATCTATTATTGCAAAATTATATTTATCTTCTAAGTATATTGGGTTCATACTTTGACGATAAGATGTAATTGAGCTGATAGATTCCATATCTTTCACATTATTGCTTGTACATGTTATTATATCGAGCTTATTTATTGAACGGAAACCAAGCTTAGCATATCGAGGGTCGCGAACCGTAATTAACATATCTATATCTAATTTTTGGTGTGAGTAGATCACTTTATATTCTTCACTACAATCTATTATTTGTATTTTAGAGCGTAATTTATAGAAGTTTAAATGCGCTATTAAAGCAGTTTTATTGCTTTTATCAATATCAATGTAAATTTCCTCTTTGTGATGCACATACACAAAAAAATCAAATAAATATCTTCCTTGATTATTAAGTAAATAGGTATAACAATATCTTTTATTACAAATATCATTAGTAATGAGTTTTTGTAGGAACATTAAAGAATCTAAACCTATTATTTTTATAATCTTTCTATTACTTAATATTTCATACATATTATAATATTATTGACTTTATAGGTGCCTAACTACTATACTCTAAATTTATATAAATAAAATTTAATAATCATGAGATGTTCATCTTACTGCACTTCTTCTGAATATACAATGAGTGATTTAGTGGCTAATTTAAAAAAAAATGGTCTTGAACCTCAACATTTTGATGATGTTTTATATATTCAGAAAGAGATAAATAAAGATTCTGATTTTATAGAGGTATTTTTCTTTCCATTTGGATGTGTAACTATTTGGGGCGGTGATGAAATTCAAGAAAAAATAATTTTAAGCAATACTGATTTAGTGGCAGTAAATAAACTTAAAGAGCATCTATCTGATTATATTTATTTTGAATATAATACTGATGTCGAAAAAACTTTTATTGACGAAGAAAAAAATAAAATTATTCTAGCTGATAAATCTATTTTTGTTAAACTTTCTATTTCGCATGCTTTAGCCCAATCAGTTAAACTTAGCGTTCTTGAGCAATCAGTGAGTAATTTAATTGTTCAGACAACCCCTATTCAGCAGGAACTAGCTAGAACAGGAAGCGTATCATTATCTAAAAAAGAGATATTACAGCAAATAGGTATATTATTTAATGAACGTTATTCGATTAGTCTACATAGTGATATATTCGATACTCCCGAATTCTTTTGGCGTCGTCCTAACTATGAGCCTTTATATCTTATGACAGCAGAATTTCAAGATATAGAAATACGACAAAATATAATGAATCATCGTCTTAATATGATTCAAGAGCTTTTAGACATTCTTTCAAATGATCTTAATTATAAACATTCCACAAAACTTGAATGGATTATTATTATTTTAATCGGTCTTGAAGTGATTCTATCATTATCTCATACTAATCTTTTTTTAAAAATTATCGGAGCTTTATAAATATAGCTTCTATGCAAATTATAGATAAACAAAAAACACTAGAAGAATTTTGTGACAGGTTAGCACATCATAAATCTTTAAGCATAGATACTGAGTTTGAGCGTCGCTATACTTATTATGCTCAGCTTAGTATAATTCAAGTTAAAGCAGAAGGATATTGCGGAATAATTGATACATTAAGTAATTTAGATTTAAATATTTTTAATAAGCTACTTATAGATAATAATATTACTAAAATATTTCATGCGCCTCGTGAAGATTTAGAGATTTTTTATAATTTATTTAAAACACTACCTTCTAATATTTTTGATATACAAATTGCAGCAAGTATTTGCGGCTTCGGTCAACAGTTAAGCTATGATAATCTTTGCTATAAGTTAATCGGTATTACTATAGATAAAACTCATCAAAAATCTAACTGGCTAAAACGCCCTATCACTAGTGATATGTTAAATTATGCTATATTAGACGTAGAGTATTTGTATAAAATATATAAAGAATTAAATAATATAATTATTAGCAATAATTTAACTAATAAATATCAGCATACTCTTGGTACTTTGTTAAATGTTAGAAATTATAAGGTTGAATTGAAAGATGCATGGAAAAAAATAAGATATAAAAGTGATGATAAGAATTTTAATCGCATAATTCAAATACTTGCAGCCTATCGTGAAGAAAATGCACAAACTATAAATATTCCACGTCAGCATTTTATTTTAGACGAAGATTTAATAAAGCTTTGTAAAAATAATCCATTGAATTATAAAGATTTTAAAAATCTAAAATTAAAAAGTAAATACTTACATAAACAAAAATATAAAGATGAAATAATAAGTTTATTTAATAACTTATAAGAAAAAGCTATGACGTTATTAATACAATATTTACAAGCTCATTAATTTACTTTATGCTGTACATTATGAGATATTTTACAATATGAATAAATTATTAATTCAAAATTTAATCGCTAAAAATTTTGAATTATCAACTTATGGTTTTATACTGAAATCAAAAGATCAAGCTTATAATCATGTGATTCAATAGGAAAATTATCAAGTAACTGCTCTTTTAAACAAACTCCGACAGTGAAAATATTTTTGTGATTATTATTTAAATATTGATCAAAATATCCTTTGCCATATCCAAGTCTATAACCATCCTTACTAAACGCAAGACCTGGAAGAATAATTAACTCAGGAATAATAAAATTATTATTTATAGGTTCATAGGTTTTAAATTTGCCTAAAACCAATGCATCGTTAAAATTATAAGCACAATATTTTATTTCATTTTTTATTTTTGGTAAATAAAAATTTATTTCAGGAAGCAAATTGATCATTGAAAGTAAGTTAATTTCATATTTTAGAGGATAATAAATCCCTACAGTATTTACTCTTAACTTTTTTAATAACCAACTAATTTTAGTTATTAATGCATCTTTAACTAAATCGGAATTAATTTTATCTTGTTTTTTTATTAAAAGATCTTTAAAATAAAGACGCAACTCTTGTTTTGTCATCAATATTCTTATTATACAATTTGTTTGACAATATATCAGTCTTTTATTTGTTTTCCTCTGTGTTAAGTATTATTTATTTCCGATTATTAGATTTGTAGTCGCTACACTATATAACAATTTGAATATTTATATATTAATCGTTCTTTTATCTACACTAAGAGCCGCTTCTTTTATAGCCTCACTTAATGTTGGGTGTGCATGGCATGTTCTTGCTATATCTTCAGTAGATGCTCCAAATTCCATATAAGCGATAAGCTCAGCAATGAGAGTGCCTGCATCTGATCCTATAATATGTGCTCCTAAAACCCTATCAGTTTTGCTATCAGCAAGTATCTTAACCATCCCTTCAGTACTACCAATAGCTCTAGCTCTACTATTTGCTAAAAATGGAAACTTACCAACTTTATAATGAATGCCTTGTTCTTGTAGTTGTTGTTCTGTTGCACCGACGCTTGCTACTTCAGGATAGGTATATATAACGCTTGGAATTAAGTTATAATTCACATGCCCAGCTTGACCAGCTATAATTTCTACAGCGGCAATAGCCTCTTCTTCAGCTTTATGAGCAAGCATTGCACCTTTTACTACGTCACCAACTGCGTAAATATTTGACACAGCTGTTTGGAAATATTCATTTATCTCAATTCTACCTTGATTATCCGTAGTAATACCGATTGACTCAAATCCTAGGTTTTTAGTATATGCTTTTCTACCTACTGCTATTAAAACGACATCGCTAGTTATTATTGATCGTTTATCAGCCTCCTCTATTGTCAGATTTACTTTTCCTGACCTTACTTCAGACGCTACTACTTTAGTATTGAGTTTAAATTTTATACCTTGTTTTTGCTGTATTGTCATAAATTGCTTAGCAATTTCTTTATCAAGCATAGGTACAATGCTTGAAGCATACTCAATAACCGTTACTTTAGAACCTAAACGACGCCAAACCGAACCAAGTTCTAATCCTATATACCCACCACCGACTACTATCAAGTGCTCAGGTACTTTAGAAAGTTTTAAAGCACCAGTAGATGAAACAATAAATTCTTCGTCTATTATCACAGTAGGTATGCCTATAACGCTTGAACCTGTGGCAATTAAGATATTGCTTGCTTTAATGTGCTCTTTATTTACTTCAACAATATTATTAGAGATAATTTTAGCTTCTCCTTTTATTTTTGTAACCTTATTCTTAACAAATAAGCTTTCTATACCTTTTGTAAGATCTAAAACTATTTTATCTTTATTAGATAACATTTTTTGTAAGTCTAGTTTTGTATCCGCGATAATACCTATATTCTCAAAATATCTGAGGGTCTCTTCATATTTTTTAGAAGTATTAAGTAGAGCTTTAGACGGTATGCAACCTATATTTAAACAAGTGCCACCTAAAGTATCATTTTTCTCAATACATGCTACTTTTAATCCTAATTGAGCAGCTCTAATACTACCTGTATAGCCAGCAGGTCCGCTACCTATTACAACTAAATCAAATTCTTGCATATTTATCCTTATGATCTTGATGATGTGTCACACCGTATATTGACTATGGTATCTAATCTTTATAATAATCTTTTTTAAAATACCAAGTTACACAACAGCATTATAATAATACAATATAATACAATATTATAAATACTATAACAACTTTAATCTTATACTATTCTTATTTGGTGCCGCAATAAAACTAATTAAAGTAATATTATCTTCAAAAACGTTTATATAATTTTTTAGTAAAGAAAACATTTTTTTAGAAATAGCGTAACTGTGCTGAGAATTAAGTGCATTTGACTCACCAATATTTTTTATTTCCCTCATTAAAACTAGAGGATTTTCAAATTTTAGAGCGATATTTTCATAATCAACAATTACTTCACTAAATCCTGCATGCAATAATAGCATTGGCACATGATCAAAACGGATAAAAGGAGATATATGTGGAGAATGTTTAAAACCACTTGCTATTTCATCATCGATTAATGATTTACGTAAATTTTTTAAACTATCTCCACCGACAAAATTACCAATAAAAATACCATCAGATTTTAAAAATGTTCTAATATTATACAAAAAACGCTGTACATCATTGATCCAGTGTAACCCTAATGAATAAATAATTAAATCAAATGAATCTTTTTGAAATTCTAAATTTTCATCATCAATTAATAATTTATTATTATGATCAAAAGAATCAAGCAACAAAGGTGACATATCTGTTACGATAATATCAGCACTGCGATAAACATTTTTTAGTAAATTTGTAAGATAACCACACTTTGCAGATATTTCTAAAATATCTGCAAAATTCTTATCAATCATCCCTAATCGACTTATTATATCATTAGCTGCATGCTTTATAAATAAGCTATTACTTATTCCTGCTACTGAATTATTACGGTGGTCTTGTAATTTTAGCCTATTAAATATATAACGCTCTCACTTGTTTTTATTAAAATCTTTCTTTTTATTTATAATCTATCTCTTTTTTATAATCTGAGACTTAATTATCAATACACCATAAATAGGTTTGTTATATTTCAATATGAACATTATCTAGTTTTACGTTGATTGATGTTTGCTAACACTTCAAAAATATTCTCAGTACCAATAAAAACTACATTTTATTTTTATACAAAAAAGCTCTAAAGAGAATAAAATTATTTATGCACGCTTTAAATCCATAGTGATCATGATTAAACTATTTGTTCTTATATATTAATTTATCACTATAAAATATTTACTACAACATTACAAAGATTTAAGAACTGTATATTATTAATAGTTAACATAAATTAAGGTAATATATCTTATAAGTTAAGATTGCAATTTAGTTATACTCATAACTGCTATTATAATTACTATCAACTTAATCTTTGAGTCATTTCAATGCTTTTTTAACCAAGCATTAATTATTTATTAATAGCCTTATTTTTTATGTTTTGCAAGTATTGTTCACTGAACTTCCTCATTGTTGTTTTTCACCGCAATTCTATAATTAAGTACTTTGTATGAAAATACTGTGTACTTTAATCATAAAATCGCATTTCCATTTCGGAGCATAAATACTTTGATCAATTTTAAACTATGGAATTTCAAAGCAATAGCTTATCTAGATCTCTACTATTTTAGTATATATACAACAATCATATTTTAACTCAAATTTGTTTCTATTGTTATTAGCATATAACAATTCGATTTGTTTATAATTCCTTATTCAAATTATTGTCCCTGGTTAGATAATTTATGTTTCTTGCTAACATAATAATACTAAAAATTATATTAAGTGCTTTATCAAATCACGATCTGACAAATATACAGTGTGCTTATTGAATTCTCTAAATTTTTTTATAATGCTTAATCTTATTATCGCTTCTATAAAGTATAAAGCTAAGTTTTAGTAAGTATTATCAATAGGTCAAACATCTTTAGTATTAGGTAATGATGTATATTTTAGAATATTACAAAACGTTACTATAAACACATTATACTCATTCATTATAAGATATTAGGATGTATATCAGTTCTAATCAGAATATAGCACTATACTTTACTATTGACTCATATCAAAACTATTATAACAATTCATATCTGCTAAGGAATATCAAACTCACTGCTATCTCTATTACAGTTTCAGTATATTAATGTGGTTAGATGAAATTTATGCTGCGCTAATAGCTCGATTGATCGCTCTTTATCCTTAAGTACCATTCTAAGTTGCTATCTAATATAATGGTTTTATCTTAAACGAATACAAAACAGTGCTAATCCTATAAAAGTAATTATGATATAACTATCTTATAAATACAAATATCTTTCTATATGTTGCTTTGTAATAGAACAAGATGCAACTTTAAATACAACCAAACGTTTTTCATGATGTTTGTATATATAAATCTCGTATATATTGAATAAGTCTTTTAGTTTATTTTTATGGTTGTTATTTTTAAATCTTAATCTATTTCTATATTTTTTTTACAGAAAGATTAACACTTATTAGTTTAGATGCTTCGCTAATACTATAAAGTATATAAGTTGTTAGATAAAATTAATATTACTTAAAAACTTGTACAGATGATATTTTTTATAATAACTTGTAAAAGTGTTGCTAAGCATTATTTACTATAGAAACTATAATACAAACATTGTGTAAACATAATAAACTCTATTAAGTGAATATATCAAAATAAATGTATGCAATTTGATAATTTTTTTAAAAAATTTAATAATTTAACTATATTACACAATTTTAATAAAATAGATTATACCAATATAACTAATTAGTTAATTTTTCTAAAGGTATTATCTTCATATTTTTCCTATAATGTGTTTTATAATTCTCATTTCTTATATTATGCAACCATTGGTCTTGTTGTTTTTGGAAAAAATTTAAGAAATTAGTTTTACTTTTATTAGTTTGAAAATTATCTTCACAAAATTTTAAAAAACCTGATATTAAAGTTTCTACACCATTAATTTCAGTGTTTTTGTCTAGAAAATGCATAGAAAAATCAGAAAGCTTATTATTATATTGTAAATAAAATTGCTTATATTTCTCATGAATTTTATTTTCTTTTTTTATTTGTTGTTCTGAAAAAAATAATTTTTCTTCTAAAAATTTATGAATTGCAGTACAATCACTCCAAGGCAATTCTATTGCTAACTGTTCTTTTTGATATTCAAAACTATCTTGAATATGATTCAAATCAGCATTTACTTTTAATGAATTTACTAATATTAAAAAATATATCACTAATTTAATATTCATAAATTTAATTCATTTTAGCAGGAATCGGTATCATAATACTACTTCTATATCTTTTATTGCTACTAAAAAGTGTTTTTTTAAGAACTTTATTATTAACATGCATTATATCTGCTAAAGCTCCTTCATTATTATTGCGATAACTAAATAATAATGCTTTATAAAGTTCCATATTGCTTGCTATTTTAATTACATCTTGCTTATATTTCCCTCCTAAAGAATGATTAGCAGAGTGATAATGAGCTATAGCTTTGTACCAATTCCCTAACTGATCATATTTTGAACGTAAAAACGCTGCTCCGTAACGGATGTTATTATGCGGATCAAATGCTTGGTCAAGTGAATTAAAAGCCTCTAAATGATGTTTTAAGTTAATCTGCATACATCCTACATCAATACTAGCTTGCCCTTTTATAAGCGCTATTCGAACAAAATTTATAGCTTCTCTTTTGCTATTAAAATAATAACCTTTGCCTTCAACGTTTACTGTCCAAGGCCATACTAATTTGATTTTACGGGTTGAATGTTTTTTTCCTGATTCTTTTAACGCGATTGAATATAAAGTATTAGATGGAATATTAAATTTTTTTTCAAAATAAGGAAAAAGCTTAGAACATTTAAATGATTCAGCTATTTCAGGATCAGCAATAATCTGATTTGAGAAAAGAAAAAAAGATAATAATAAAAGTATGAAGTACAAAAGAATTCGTCTTATATTATCCCATAGCTTAACTACATGCTTTAAAAAATAACCTATAGTAGTGTATTTACGGGATATAATGTACTGTCGAACCATACCGTCAACGTTAAAATAACTTGAGTTCTTTAAAATATCTTATCATAACTTATCTTATGAGGCAAGAACAGCGAGAATCTATCTATAAATTAATTTTAATTAATCATTACATAGTTTATTTAGCAAAAAATTAATTTTTAAATATTTTACATTTAAAACTCTATAGAGCTAAAAATAACAGTAATTATTTATTTTATTAAAACTAATACAGAACTTAATTGACTGATTAGATAAAAATGTTTATTATTAATCCCAATTAATATAAAAGTATATTGTATGAAAGTGGTTAGCTCATTAAAATCGTTAAAAAAACGTGATAAAGATTGTCAGATTGTTAAAAGAAGAGGCAAAATTTTTGTAATAAATAAAAAAAATAAAAGGTTTAGAGCGAAACAAGGTTGATTGTTTCTAGAATAAAATATGTCCGGTCACTCAAAATTTAAGAATATTCAGCATCGTAAAGGTGCTCAAGATAAAAAGAAATCAAAAGTTTTTACTAAATTAATTCGTGAAATAGTGACTGCAGTTAAAACAGGCGCTTCTAATGTTCCTGAAAATAATCCACGTCTCAGGAAGGCTTTAAATGCTGCACGCAGTCAAAATCTCCCTAAAGAAAGAATAGATAAAGCTATTAATAGTGCTAATGATGCTTCTAATACTGAAAGTTATACGGAAATTAGATACGAGGGTTATGCACCAAATGGTATTGCTATAATAATTGAAGCTTTAACCGATAATAAAAACCGTACTGCTTCAGAAGTGCGATCTAGTTTCACTAAGTATGGCGGAATATTAGGAGAAACCGGTAGTGTAAATTATTTATTTAATCATTGTGGAGTTATTCAATATCCAATAAATATAGCATCGAATGAAGATATTTTTGAAGCAGCGATAGAAGCTGGAGGGAATGATATTATATCAAATGATTTCGCACATACAATATATACGGATATTGAAAATTTTTATAAAGCTCTAGGATTTCTAACCGACAAATACGGCATACCTGAAGACTCTTATATAGGCTGGATCCCAGTAAATACTATAATTATAGATGATAAAGAAAAAGCTAAAAAATTACTAAAGCTCATAGAAGTTTTAGAAGAAAATGATGATGTACAAAGAGTTTTCGGTAATTATATGTTATCGGAGGATGTTTATGAAATAATACAAGAGGAATAATGCTCCACAACGAAAATTATCAAATCATTATTTTGGCTGCCGGTAAAGGTACTAGAATGGAATCTGATTTGCCGAAAGTAATGCATGAAGTAGGCGGAGTTCCAATGCTGGAAACGGTATTAAAGAATGCACTTAAAATCACACATGATGTAATTATAGTTTATTCAGAGGCACTTAAAAAATATTTAACACCCTATGAAAATATGTGTCGCTTTGTACTACAAGAAGAACCTAAAGGCACAGCACATGCTACTCATGCAGCAATAGATTTAATTGATCAAAATAAAATAATATTAGTTTTATATGGTGATCATCCTCTTATTACTCCAACACTTATGTATGAATTAATAGATTATTTAAGTATTATTAATGCTGCATTAGTAACTTTAAGTTTTGAGAGAGCAAATCCGGCTCAATATGGAAGAATAGCTATTGATAAACATGGAAATTTTTTAGAGATAATCGAATATAAAAATGCAAGTGAGGAAGAGAAAAAAATAAAACTTTGCAATTCAGGTATTATGGCTTTTAGTAGTGGAATCTTAAATAAATATTTACCTTTATTTGCTAATAATAATACTAACTGTAATCAGGAAATTTATTTAACTGAAATAGTAAAAATATGTAAAAATCACGGTGAAAAAGTTTCATATTTATTATCTACTGATCATGATTTAATTGTTGGTATTAATACTCAAAGTGAATTAAAAGAAGCTAATAATATTTTTTTTCAGAATAAATCTTAGCTTTCTGTATGGAGACTAAAGTAAATAGAAGCATTGTCAGTGTGAATCAAAAATAGAGTTCAAAAAAACATGATACCTATGGAAACAATAACGAATACGAATAATTTGCTAAGATGATATAGTTAAAATTGATACGTATAGCATCCGTAAACACAATGCATGACAATTAAGTATCAAAGCAAATACCAATACCTTATACGTATGAAAAGCAAATTTTTGGAGAGATGGCCGAGCGGCTTAAGGCGCACGCCTGGAAAGCGTGTTCACAGAAATGTGTCGGGGGTTCGAATCCCCCTCTCTCCGCCATCATGATATTTCTGTTATTATTATGCTAGCCTGTCTTATATCAAGATTATTGATAAGGAAAGTTTTTTACTGCGCCTAACATAAAATGATAAAAAAAATGTAATATAGTACATCTCATTATTGCAGTCGTTTGTAATGTAAATTAGAAAATAAAGAGTATAAAATTACTATCGAACAAAGTGACTTAGTAATTTACAAATTACTACTTCTAATTTTAAAGCTCATGACAATACGAAAGTTTAACTGTAATTTTATCTATAGCAAGAGTGAGCTAAAGGATCATAAAATTTATTACAATATGATTATCCAATGTTAATTGAAGAAAAAAATCTTAATTTGATTATAAAAAGAATAATAGAAGCGTCAAAATGTTATGATAAAACAGGATTGACTTTAATTATTGTTTTGAAACAGGAGTCGTAATTGAAAAATTAAGCACAAAGCTCAAAGCAAATGTGCTAAGATTAGCAATAGTTTGTGTGGCATATGATCCAATATAAATTCAAATTTTTAATAGATAATAAATGTTGTATCAGCATTGTGCTACTATATGCACATAAACTTGAGTATGTACGCTCATTTTTTGCTACTTGTAAAATTACTAAAAATGCTACATATAGAACATAGTTTAGAATTAATCAACCGAACAATGCTAAAATTATACTAGTATATACACTAAACAATATAAAAGTTTATATTATAGAAGTCGAACATACTCCCTTATATTGATATATCTAAATTTATAATTTGATTCTGATAATTTTGAGAGTTTAAGCACATATTAATGAATGTATCAACAAAGGTAAGCAGTACTTAATTATTTCTTATATAAGACTGAATATTTAAGGCTTGGTTAATTACTCTAAAAACTTAAATTTTATAGATTAGCAATATCATCATATGTTAGTTGAACCAAAAATATACTAAAAACTTATTAAAAAGAGGGATTTATTTACGATAATAAATACGTATTAATTTGTAAGTAAGTGATTTTACATACTACAGTATCGTTTAGCAGTTATTAAATTTATTAAACCTGTATGCAAAAATTATAAAGATGTTGCAACAATTTACTATATTACTAAGCCTAAATGAGTAATATTAATAATCCACGCTTTATATTTTTCTATTTCAGTAATAATTTGAATCTTTTAATTTGCGATCCTAATATTCAAACTTGAAAACTATTTCGAGATAAGTTTAGTAACTAATAATATTAACATATTTTCGTTTTTTAGCAATGCTCAAGCATTTCAAGAACGATTTGCGAATTGAATAGCATATCCTTTAACTTTAAAAACGTCTTTTATTGCATCCATTTAATTTACATTCAATTTATCAGATATAAATAAAGATTATAACTTGTACCTGCATATTAAATAATAGTTTGTAGTTGCATATCTTGTAATCCAATATATCGTATATTACTATTAAACTTATAATAAGAATTAGGTAGTAATAAAGAAATATATTTTGTAAAATTATGGATATTAATATAGATTAACTGTAAAAAAGGATTGAGTAATTAAAATGCTAGAAGAACAGAATTCAGATATAGAAAGAAAACAAGATCATATCGAAATTAATCTGAAACAAAATGTTAACTCTACACTGAAAAGTGGTCTAGCATCTATTAAATTTATTCACAATGCATTACCAGAAATTAACTATGATAACATAGATACTACTACTACTTTCCTCGGAAAATATATGAAGGCACCTATTTTAATTTCAAGCATGACTGGTGGTACTACTAGAGCTAAAGATATCAACTATAGACTTGCACAAGCCGCGCAAAAATCTGGCATTGCTATGGGGCTTGGTTCTATGCGTATTTTATTAACAAAGCCTGATACGATTAAGACATTTACAGTCAGACATGTTGCCCCAGATATCCCATTATTGGCAAATATTGGTGCAGTACAACTTAATTACGGAGTAACACCGAAAGAATGTCAGTATTTAATTGATACTATTAAAGCCGATGCATTAATTTTGCACCTTAATGTATTGCATGAATTAACTCAGCCTGAAGGTAATAGAAACTGGGAAAATCTTTTACCTAAGATAAAAGAAGTTATTAATTACCTATCTGTCCCTGTAATCATTAAGGAAGTAGGATACGGTTTATCTAAACAAGTGGCTAAGAAGCTTATAAAGGTAGGAGTTAAGGTTCTTGATATTGCTGGGAGCGGCGGAACATCTTGGAGTCAAGTAGAAGCTTATCGTGCTAAAAATTCAATGCAAAATCGTATAGCTAGTAGCTTTATTAATTGGGGGATCACGACATTAGATTCTCTAAAAATGTTGCGGGAAGTTTCAAAAGATATTACACTTATTGCAAGTGGTGGGTTACAATCTGGTATTGATGGTGCAAAAGCAATTCGTATGGGTGCTAATATTTTTGGACTTGCAGGCCAATTATTAAAAGCGGCAGATATTGCTGAAAGTTTAGTATCTGAAGAGATACAATTGATAATCGAGCAGCTTAAAATTACTATGCTATGTACTGGCTCATGTACTTTAAAAGATTTAGCAAAAGCTGAGATTATGTTGTAATAATTAATATATGATTTGTAACTTTTGAACGAAAAGGAGCAGAAATAGGACGCATCTTAGGATTAAAAAACGCAACAAATTTTAAATTTGTCAAATATGATAAAGATCAATAATATCGATACATAAGATAAACAAATAATAGATCATTTCTGAATAATTAATCAGCGTTAGAAGTTAAGAACTCAAAATATAACAGAACTTGTAATAAATAAATTCATTAATAAGGATTTAGATAATTTTTACAATATCCTATTTTGATGTATTGATAGTACTAATTATTAATTAATGAGTTTTTAAAAGTTGTTTTGTCACTTTTTAAAGTTTAAATATTCATTATAAAATCATTTTATCATAGAAAAAAATTGTAACTCCATTTAAATACTGCACTAAAAATTCTATCTAATCTCTATAGATCACTTTTAAAAACATTATTCATTCCACATTAACTTAAAGTTATTATATTTATTACATATTTTAAATATACATTTTATCTAATAACTCTTGATCTTTAACGCTTAAATCTAAATATGAATCAATAGTGCTCTATACTAGATGTACACTAATAAAGATTAGCGTACATATTTTTATTATAGTAGATGCAAAGCACTTTTAGATATAGTTCTTAATATAAGCATAGCTTTACATCTACTCCAATTGAAATTATTAATGTCTAAAGTTAATTCACAAGTTTTGTGTTTTTGCAATGTCGGTGTATATAGATATATTATAGTTTCACTTTAATCTTTAAAGATCCTTGATGTGCTGTATATTTTTTCGCAAGAGATAAGTTATATCTAATACCAAATTCTATCATATTATTTTTAGTAGAAATACCACCACCTAAATTATATGTGATCTTTGCAGATTTAAATCTAATTGTTGTCAGCGGTTCATCTATGCCATCAAGACGCGCATCAATATTTGGTAACTTATTTTTATATTGATAATTTATAAACCAATGTAATTCGGGTTTTATTATTATATCTTGTGCTAAATAATGAGTTGCCCCATTTAAACCTAATATAGTTTCAAATTTATCATGATAATTTTTCTTTATAGATAAATTTTGGAAAGTAGTATTATTTTCTTTGTAACTATTATTTTTCAATGTAGTATAACGAATACCAAACATTGGCGTTATAGTAGTACGATTAGATACTAGATAGTTATATCCACCTAGTAATTCATAGCTATAAAAAGTATTAATAAATTTACCAATTGCGGTTTGATCAGTAATAGCAGTTATACGCTTTTCATAATTTTTGATTTTATTTCTACCATACACACCTATAGCTTCAACAAAAAAGTTATTATTAAGCCAATGATAAAGCCCATAGATGGAATATATATTACTTTTAGCTTTGGTTTTATCACCACTTTTATCATTTTTGTGCTTAACTTTACTATCAGCCATAGTATAAGCAGCACCTATAACTATAGAATTATCAATATTATAGTCAAAACCTATTATACCGCCACCTGTATTAGATTGATAACCGCTTGCACTATTTTTAGAGTTTTGTTTTATTTTACTATAAAATGACATGCCCCAAATGCCTGTTACTGTATTATCTTCATCACCTGCAGCAATTACTGTCTGATTATTAGCAGCAAGTCTTCTTAGATTAAGATTATTATTGTTAAGCGATGCATTTGTTCTATTTAGACCATTTACAGTACCTGCGTCGATTAATTCTTCTAATCTATTACCAATCCCTTCAGCAGTAAAATTATCCATATTTATTGCTATATCTGTTAAAAAATTCTCAATCTCGATACCATTTAACCCTGCTACTCCTTCATTAAGTCCATTAATATTTGTTCTATGACTAAGTCTATCTAATGTTTCAGTAACTCTATTCGGTAGCATAAAACCTAAATCATTTAATAATTTACCTGCATCAGTAGTATTACCAAAACCTTTAACATGATTAATAAGTTGGTTTGCTATACTAGAAGCTACATAATTGTTTTTAGTATAATCTAAGATCGGAGATGGATCAAAAATTGGTGCTATATCAGTTATGCCATGATCTTTATCTTTACTTGGTCCCACTACTCCATTACTACTATTATTATTACTGCTATTTCCTACATAACCATTATCCAGACTACCATTATCAGTATTGTTTTGCCCTATAGTATCAGTATTAGTCAGTAATACAAAACCGTTTGCATCAGTGACCCATTTTACAAATTTATTTTGTTCCCCGCTTGCATCAATAATGACTTTAGTTTGCGGTACTGGATTATATATTGCACCTGCTTCCAGTTTTACTACTTGGTGTTTAGTATCTGAGGTAATGTTAGTGATATCGGAGCGTGATTTAATTTTAATTATTAAATTATCTAAATCAGACATATCGACATTAGATCCTTGACCAACTAATATATGCCCACCTTTTTGTAATGCAGTATCAAAATAAGTGATAATAGTCAGTAGTCCGTTATGCGTAACATTGCCGGTATATTTTAATTCATAATTAGCTAAATCTAATACAATATCTCTAACATTTAGATTAGTATTTATTTCTACATTATCTAATAATACTAAGTTTGCCTTATCAGCTATTAAAGTAGCTGCTTTAATGTTTTTCTGAAGCAACATAAATTTATTAGATGCAATTTCTATGCTGTTAGCATTTTTAATTTCTTGTGTTAACCACACATTGTTATTAAATTTTAAAGTACCACCATTATCAATACGCGCATCTATTACAACAGCATCTTTAAAATTTGCTGTAGCAGTACCATCTACAAAATTTAAATTATCTGCTTTAATATCAGTGAAGTAATTAAATAGTGAGAGTGAGCGAGGTAATACATCTAAATCTATTATAGCATCTGGTATATCTAAATTTTTTGGATTCATGTTATTATCACCTCTATCAAAATTTATAGTTTTACCTGCGTCTATATTAAGATATTTAGAATATACGTCACCTTTAACAGTACTATCCTCACTAATTTGTACGTTTGCTAAACTTCTTATTTCACTTCCTAAATCATAAGCAATACCGCCTTCTATATTGAGTTTGACATTACCTTGCTCGTTATTTGCAGTAGTAATAGATGAATAAACATGTTTAGAATTAATAGTTATTGTACCATTTCCTGTTAATTCTATTGATTTTAATCTATTATTTTCAGTTCCTATTGTGCCGTCGTTACCGGTATCCAAATCTGTTATTTCTAAAGTATGAATATTATTTCCTGCCGTGGTAATATTAGTAACTTGTGATGCTGCACCTAAAGTTAAGGTGGTTTCCTGAGCAGCATTTGAAAAATGAATATTTTGTGCTTTTAGTGCTCCTGTAATTGTAACATCATTATTTGCAACTTCTATTGTCCCTATAGAATTATTATGACCAAGTGTACTTGTAATAATAATAGGTGTATGATTATTTAGTTTTAAAGTACCGTTATTTATATTTTTGCCTGAGATATCATTAGCAGTTATATTATTATTAACTTGCATCGTAGAACCATCCGATATAACAACATTACTGCTTTTAACAGTATTATTGAAAGTTACATTTCCTGCGTGTATGATAATATCACCCACTGCTTTACTTAAGCCGACAGAACCGCTAACGCTACCACCATTAATGAAGACTAAATTTACAGCTTGACCATCTGTTTTGTTAATATCAGTTGTTAAGTGTGAATTAGCAGCAAATGTCAAATTATTATTACCGTTACCTTGAATTTCAGTAATAGAATAATTACCGCTAGCAGATAGCGATACATCACCCGCTCCTGCTTGCAGCATTGCTATATTAGTGATTAAACCAGTTACTTCACCTGATCCATTCAAATTTAATGTACCGTTTACATCATTGGTACTTGTAACACTACCGTCAATTTTTATACCGTCATCAAGATTTATTACACCTGCATTACCTTGAAAATCTACATGACCATTTATATTACCTGTTGCGGTATATGTTACATTTTTGTTAAACAGAACATTTGCATTTACCTCGTTCAACTCTATATCCTTAATATTTAAGGTAATATTTTCAACATTGATCCCTACTTTTAAAGCTATAGCCCCATTATTGATACTAGTAAAAGTTAATTGTTTCAACATATGATTTGCTGTCCCGAGTGTATAAGCCACATTACCATTATTATCTATAGTTAATTTGTTAGTATCTGTTATTAGTTTAATTATACCGGATTGACCATTACCTGGATCTAAAACAGATGTTAGTGTTATAATGCGGTCGTTAGTATTTGAACTATTTTTCAATTCTAATACTGAATCTTGATGTTTAAATACCATACCACTTGTATTTAAATCGAAGTCACAATTTATAGCATCTAAAGTATAAGTAGCTTCACCTGTTTCTTCACCGATATTTATATTTTTGATTTTAGCAGATGTTAGACTGTGGTCATTAAAGAATGCACCATTGTTTATATTTAATTGATGAATATTTTGTACATCTAAATTATGAGTTACAGTAACTTTCCCTTTGATATTTAAGCTAGATAACTCATTATCTCTACTACCAAGCTTTATTCCATTATTACCACTTATAGTTAAATTATTACCATTACCGTCTAAAGTGATAATACCACCTCCAGTTCCGTTTAAATTATTAATAAATTTAATCGTTTGATCTACCGGTGCAGATAATATTAATTGTGAATTAGAATCACAAAAATTAATGCTACTATTTATGTTACTTACTAGCGTTAAATTTTTATTATTAACTTGAATAGTAAAGTTTTGTGGCGTTCCTATTTGTCCTATATTAATTATTTTAACCGTACCAATAGTATCATCAGTAGCTTTTAAGTTTGTGAAGGCATTTAATATACCATTTTGTCCGTTTACAATAATAGCATTTAAGTTATATGTATTATTACCATTAAATTCTAAAGTACCACCATTTGCTCCAAAATCTATATTATGAGTTGTGAGATTCCCACCAAGTTGTAATACCCCACCGTTTGTAAAATAAATATTATTTACAAATATATCATTTGTTATAGTTACATTTTTTGTATTATCTCCTTGAATGTTGATAGTTGAAATACTATTTTCAGTATCTGAACCTATATTTTGAGTTACATTACCGTCACCTATAAAATGCAATGTCCCAGCAATCCCTCCAGTACATAACACTGAGCCATCAATCGTAGTACCATCACCCAAAATGAATTTACCAGCTTTATTATTAAAATCAATATCTCCTACCAATCCTCCATTAGCTATAATTGTACCAGTATCTTTGTATTTTAATGAACCAGTAGTAAGTCCTGTAATCACTACATTTGCTTCAGAATGCGCAACAGTAAAGTTTTGTGAATTCGCTGTACCGCCTATATTGGTAGTACCGTTAAATACCACTTCTTGCAAAGCTGCACCATTTGCGCCTATGTTTCCTGTTATGTCACCATTACCTGTAAATACTAACTTTCCACTATTGTTTCCAGCAATAGTCGTGATGTTACCGTTAACGACTACATTAGTGTTTAAAATTAATTCCGATGTTTTATCTGTTAGTACCATAGAACCTGCATATATATTATTATCAATATTACTAGCGCCGGCCCCAATATTTATTTTCTCAAGAGTTGCGTTATTCTCACCGATTAGACCTGTTACATTACTTCCTATTCCAAGCGATAATATACCTTTTGTATTATTATGTGTGGTTACTGTACCTGTTAGCGTAACACCATCCGCTAAAATTAATATAGAACTTGGATTAGTTAAAGCTACCGGTGCAAATACATTTGCTGAACACGTAACAGAACCTGCGCCAATATTTACAAGTTTTAAGCCGAGTCCATTAGCACCAATTGTACCAGTAACATTCCCACTATTGATTGTTAATATTCCTTGATTATTTTCAGAAGTCGTGATTGAACCTGCTACACCGTGTACTACTAACGTGCCATTCTTTCCAAATGCAATATTACCGCCTGCACCTAAATCTAAAGTACGATTAAATGTTATTTGTCCTGTACTGTTTATACTAAGTAACTTCGTAAATACCGTATTATCCACTATGATATTACCACCTCCTTCGACTATCAATTCCTTAAGACGATGTGTATTATCCTGCCCTATAGTATAAGGTTCACTGTGATTTGATATAGTGATTCCTTTTGTAATTGCTTCTATCTTTACTATTCCATATTCATCATTGCCAGATTGATTTAGATTATTATATATTGTAAAGGTTCTATCTGTAAAACTAGTATTGATTAAAGCTAACATAGCATCAGCTCCTTCAAACATTATCTTTGCACCGTTCTGTAGCAAATTTACATGCCCTATGTCTGCATTTATTGTGTATGTTGTGTTATCCGCTATTCTAATATCACCTATATGTCCAGCACTTGGATGATTAATTGTCAAATTAGCATTGATTTGTATTTTTGCTTTTATAGCATTTAATAATGATGCACTGATTGTGTTTTTGGCATTTATTATTAATGTGCCTCCGTTAGCATTACTTTTATTAAAAGTCACAACGTGTGTATTTAATAAACCATTAACAGTTATAGTACCTGAATTTAAAATACTATCTTCAAAAATAATATGCTCTACTTCAGTATTCCCTTGTAAATTCAAAATTTTATCGTGACCTCCACTAAACTTAAGTATCCTTAAATTATCTATATTTCCATTAAGTGTAGCATTCCCTTGCAAATTTAATTTACCGCTCATACCTTTATTAATAGGAATAATCATTTCGTTATCTATTTGATCATTCACTTTTAAATTTAATCTCTCTTCTTCGTTATTAATACCTTTTATATTACCAATAACAATTATGTTGTCACCTAAATTGAGCGTTGCAGTATCATGTTGTAAATTAATATTAGTCGCTTTTACTATTGTAGAATTCAATGTTGCAGACCCACGCAAAACATTTATTGTGTCTAATGAGCCTATATTACATATATCACCTGTTATTATGTTACTACTATCAGGATCATACGCTAGATTCAATATACCTTGACCGTCAATGCCTGTAGTATTATTGATATTACCTTTTAATGTAGTTATATTACAGTCACAAAGAGTGAATATAGAGTTATTGTGAGTAAGATTTATATTTTTAGCATTAATTGTAATATTATTTGCTCTTGATGCATCAATCTTGGCTTCTCCGTTTCCTACATTTATTCCTAAAAGAGAGTTAGTGAAGCCTATGTGATTTGATATAACGCCGCTACCTTCAAATGTTATTGTACCATTATTTCCGGCTACTGTATTATCTATTTTAGTTGTAATATTTAAATCTTTATTAATTTGTAAAGTAGCATTTTTACCTGCAAAATCGATATTACTAAATGTTTGAGTATCGACTCCTGTAATAATTGACGTAACATTATTACTAATAAATTTCAGAGGACCAAAATTAGTATTAAGATTTTCTCCTGCACTAAGAGGGCCTATTGAAACATTTTGACTTACTTCAACACCACCAAAATCAGGTAGCTCTCTTAATGCACTGATTCCTCCAATCACAGCATTTGCTTTATCTGCAGATATTTTAATTTCACGCCCTCCATTAACTATTTGAATAATATCACCATTTTGGAATACTCCTCCAACAAGACCTGCGCCAGTATTCAAGCTTACACTACCACTATTAGGAATTATTGCTCCTGTTGCATTAGAGTTAGTAAATAATGTTCCGCATAGTGATGCCGTTGCTAAAAATTTTCTTAAAATTTTTGATTTTTTCATTAATATTAACCATAATACATTATATTAAGTTAAGAAAATCTTAATATATTTATATTAATAAAGTTAATGTTAGTGAGTAATTATGCAAGATTAATAATTTATAGTAACTTTTTTACCACATATAAAACTTTATACTATATTAATTAATTGATAAATATGAATCCGTAAGGTACAAAAAGACATGAGTAAACACGAATATCAGAACAATTTCTTGTATATATTTTATAATTTAAAATATTGTTACACTTTGTATAGTGAAAAATTGCTAAATAATTAAGAAAAAGATAGTTAAATTAAGCTATTAATAATTTTAGTAGATTTGCTATCTCCAAAAATTATTTTAAATAACTAAAATAACTAGTGTAGTAGTAAGATTTAATGATTGTTATGTTTAGATCAATTTTCTAGTAATTGTGAGTAAGTATCAAACACATTGATATCGATTGAATTCGTGGCAAAGCAGTAGCCAAAGTTTTATTAGGTGGTATATCAACTCATGACTTTAAGAATTAATATATAATATTGAGTTAAATTCACAAGTAACTGTATAACATCGACTATTACTGTATTTTTGCTTTTGCATTAATTAAAAGCTTTGCTATAAGTCGTATGACAAACCTTTATTTATTGGCATTTCGACCAAAGCATGTTTAAGTACTTGATCAATATTTGATACTGATATAATTTCTAGATTTTCTTTTATATTTGGTGGTATATCTTTTAAGTCTTTAACATTTTCCTCAGGAATTAATACGGTTTTTATCCCTCCTCTACTTGCTGCAAGTAATTTTTCTTTAAGACCACCTATAGGCAATACATTCCCTCTTAAAGTAATTTCACCTGTCATTGCTACAGTGCGATGTACTGGTATTTTAGTCATTAATGAAACAATAGTAGTAAACAAAGCACAGCCAGCAGAAGGTCCATCCTTTGGGATAGCGCCAGCCGGTACATGAATGTGAATATCAAAATCTTTATAATTATCGTATTTTAATCCAAAATTTGGTGCTCTGCTTCTAAAACAACTATAAGCAGCCATTGCTGATTCTTTCATCACATCACCAAGTTTCCCAGTAGTTTTTATTTCACCTTTCCCCGAAAAGGCTAAAGCTTCTATAGTTAGAAGTTCTCCTCCTACTTCAGTATAAGCAAGTCCTGTAGTACTACCTATTTGATCTTCTTTTTCTACAAGTCCAAAATTATATTTTTTTGCACCTAAAAATTCTTCAAGATTATTACTATCTATTGAGATATTCTTAACTGTGTTATCTGCTAAAATTTGCTTTAATGCTTTTCTAGTTAACGCGCATATTTCACGTTCTAAAGCTCTTACGCCTGATTCTTTAGTATAATATCTAATTAAATCTAAAATTGCATCTTCTGATATAGTAATTTCATCTTTCTTAATTTTGTGTACTTTAAATTGTTTTGGCACTAAATAATTTTTTGCGATTTGTAGCTTTTCTTCCTCTACATAACCGGAAATATATATCTTTTCCATTCTATCACTTAAGGCTCTTGGTAAATCATGGGAATTAGCAGTAGCAATAAATACAACATTTGATAGATCATATTCTACCTCTAAATAGTGATCCACAAAATGACTATTTTGTTCAGGGTCTAATACTTCAAGCAATGCAGATGCAGGATCTCCTCTAAAATCAGAACTCATTTTATCGATTTCATCAAGAAGCATTACAGGATTACTAGTTTTAACTTTCTTAAGTTGCCCTAGAATTTTACCAGGCATTGATCCAAGGTAAGTTTTTCTATGACCTCTAATTTCTGCTTCGTCTCTAACACCACCAAGAGAAAATTTGGCATATTTTCTTCCCATGCCTTCAGCAATAGATTTTACAAGCGAAGTCTTGCCTACACCTGGTGGACCGATTAAACATAATATAGGTCCTCTGATTTTATTTGAACGCTGTAATACAGCTAAATATTCTATAATGCGTTCTTTAACTTTTTCAAGACCAAAATGATCGCGATTTAAAATTTTCTCCGCTTGATTAATATCTATTTTGCTATTATCATATTTACCCCAAGGTAAACTAAGCAATGTCTCAAGATAGTTGCGAGTTACCCCTGATTCCGCTGACATTTGATTCATAGCACGGAGTTTCTTAAATTCAGATTCAGCTTTTTCTTTTGCTTCTTTTGACAATTTTAAACTTTTGATTTTTTTCTCAATATCGGCAAGTTCCGATTTATCTTCATCAAGCTCCTTTTGAATAGCTTTCATTTGTTCGTGTAAATAATAATCACGCTGTGTTTTTTCAATTTGCTTTCTTACTCTTTGCTGCAATGCATGCTCAGTTTCTGAATTTACTATATTAGAAGTAAGAGTAGTAATAACAGTAGTGATACGCTTAACAGGGCTAGTTTCTTCTAATAACTGTTGTTTTGTTTCTAGTGAAGTAATCAAATGTGAAGCTAATATATTTATAATATTTATGAAATTAGTTTTATTACTTATTTCTTTATTAATAGTCTCAATAATTTCTGTATTCACTTTCTTATCATTCATTGCATATTTATTAAATAGCTGTACTGCATTATCCACTAATGAACGCATATTATGCATGTCCAATATTTCTTCATCTGGAATAATTTCATAATTTGCTTCAAAAGATTCTTCATCTTTAATATCGCTTAGCTTTACTCTTGCTACTGCTTCTATTAAGATTTTAGCCGTATTGTTAGGCAACTTCACTATTTGGATAATTTTGGCAAGTATCGCTGTGTTATAAAGCTCGTGTTTACTCGGGTTTTCTTGATCAAATTTTTTCTGTAAAGTTACTAAAATATATTTAGTATTATTTTCTTCAGAAATGGTAGTACGAGAGAGTGCTTGAAGTGATTTTTTCCTACCAACAAAAATAGGAGCAATTACTCCTGGAAACAGTACCATATCTCTCAGTGCCATTAATGGAAGTGATTTTTTATTCATCAATGAAAACCTTTTTAAAAATTTATATAGTTTATAGCAATTTTTAATTATATAATATAGTATCAACTGGATTTCAAGCTACCATTATTAATTATATTTATGAATTTATTACTACAATCTCCTCAAAATGTAGCAATCGCACATAATAGAATAAAACAATATATAAATTTAACACCGATAATTCACTCTGAAAGCTTAAATGAGATGCTAGGTCATGAGATTTTTTTTAAGGTTGAATCATTACAAAAAACTGGAGCATTTAAAGTTAGAGGAGTATTAAATAATTTGTTAGAATTAAAAGAACAAGAAAAATTACCGAATAAAATAGTTTGTTATAGTAGTGGTAATCATGGCATTGGCCTTGCTTATTCAAGTAAATTATTTGGTATTAAAACAAGAATTTATTTACCGTTAAATACTTCAAAAGTAAAACTGCAAGCAGCTCTTTATTACGGATGTGAAGTTATATACACAAATACTCGGCAAGAAGCAGAATCAAGAGCAAAGGAAGATGAAGAACAAGGATTCTACTATATGCACCCTTCTGATAGTGATTCTATAATAGCAGGAGCAGGCACGTTATGCTATGAAGCATTACAGCAATTAGATTTTATTCCTGATGCTATTTTTGCATCTTGCGGCGGCGGAGGTTTAATTTCTGGCTCATATCTTGCTAAAGAATTAATATCACCTACAAGCTTATTAATAGGTTCAGAACCAGCTGCAGCTAATGATGCTTATTTATCGATTAAAAATAATAATATATATAGATTTAATGACACACCAATAACCATTGCAGATGGTCTTAAAACTTTAAGTGTATCAGCTCGTACATTTGAATATTTAAAAAAACTTGACCATTTTTATTTAGCAGAAGAATATGAAATATATTACTGGACAGCGTGGCTTATTCATTTACTGAAAGTTATATGCGAGCCATCAAGTAGTATAAATATGGTTTCAGTAATAAGTTGGTTAAAAACACAAACCAGAACACAGAAACTACTAGTATTAATCTCAGGCGGCAATATCGACCCTACTCTTTATAATGAGTTATGGCAAGATGATTATTTAACTGTTCCACCAAGCATTAGTAACTAAATATGCAATATTCATTGCTATGAAAGCTATAAAACAATTGATAGACTAATGTTAAGATATTTCACAAGATTACTATATGCTATTTGGCTATCGCTGAACAATTACGGCCTACAGCATCTAATCTATTATTCAAGTTTAACCCTTACTTCTTACTGCTTCTTGATTTTTAGTAGCAGTATGAGGGGTAGTTTGCGGATATTTTATATTTGAATTTCTTAATTTTATTGAATCTTCAAATATTGTTCTATCAAATGTTATTGGATTAATTTTTCTAAGTTGTGCTAAATTTAAATTCTGCACTTGTTGCGGTTGAATTATAATATGCTCACCAGTAACAGGAATTAAATTTTTAAATTCAGGATTAGTAGTTACTTTATCTTTATTTTGATTTAAAAATTGTGTTAAACCTACGGCAATTTCAGGATTTGTTAAAGCATTTGAAAAGATTTTATCATTTATTGTCTTAACTACATATCCATCACTTAGAGTAATATGTTTATCTACAAATTTCGACAATCTTTCTTCTAAATAATTTTTACCTGTAAATATCTGCTTAAATTTTTCCCATAAAGACGAACCTTTATTATTAATATCTTTTAATGCAGTAGCTATTTTAGTACTATTTTCCTTCAAATAAGTAGAATCTAACTTATTTAATTTGTTTATTATAACTTCAGATTTCTTGATCCCTGATGAGTTAGTAATTAAAACAATTTGCTCTAATTGCTTACTAATTTCATTATTTTTTTTCTAATCTAGCACTAATCTTATGTACCGTATCGGTTGCAGCATTTTGCAATGCCTTAAATTCTACTTGAGATAATTTATTTACTCTTGGAATAAATTGATTACTATCTTTATTAAATTTTTGATTTTTATCTCCTTGAATAATAAATTTTTCATATTTCTCAAGTTTTTCAGGAGTATTCTTAGGATCTTGTTGTAAGATTTCTATAGCTTTATCTTTTACAGCATTTGCATATTGCTCTTTAGGTATAGCATTGCCACTTATAGCTATTAATGCTTTTTTAGTCGCGCTTATGGGGCCAGCAAATATTTCCTCTTTATCTTCTATACCCATCAATGATAATTCATCAAAATTACCTCCATCATTTAGAGGTAGTACAAAACCCTTAAGTGCTGCTTCAGCTCTTGCAATATCAAATTTAAACTTATCTGCTGCACTAGGCATTAGTTTTGTAACTTGTCCTAAATTGATATGCAAATTATCTACTAATTTTTGTACGTCTTTATTTTCTACAACTTCACTAATAATGTTACTAGCAAGTACTTCAAGAGTACTAGTTATATATTCTTCAGATTGTAAATATTGCTGAATTGGATCTAGAATAACAATATTTTTGTTTAAAGTATCTAATCTACTATCTACGTTTTTTATATCAATTATTTTACCTTGTACTGCAGCTGATAGCTCAGTCATTTCATCATTTTTTTTCATTTTTTGAATAGAATCATTTATATTAGTTATAATCGCTGACATATCATCCTCATTGTTAAATTATTTTTTCTAATTAATAAAATTATCAAACTTCTTAAGAACTCACAACTATATTATCATATAAACTACTATTTACTATTTCATGGATATTGTAAACGCTCTCTACTTTTATTAAGCTTATCAATATGAGATATACGCGTTGATATATTGTTATTTAGCTTTATTTTTTTGTTATCACACTATTGATTTTATTTGATCAGTGTTCCTGCTGTTTTATATTCAACAAATTTTTATAAACTATTACTTTATACAAAATACTCAACTGCTTTATCTATATTTTGAGCATAATTTTGAAAAGTAAAAACTTACTTATGCTTTGATTAATCTTTGTATATCTTCTAATTTTCCGTGTTCAATTAAATATTAAGGTTTAAAAGTACTTATTTTAGCTACGTTAATAATTTGTAGGATTATAAGTAATGTAACAAAATTCTTGATAATTTTTCTACCTTGCTCTGTTTTTTGATGTATAGTGCACTTATTTGCAGTATTAATGTTCTAATTTTATAACAATTTTACAAAAAGATAATAATTACTTCCTTTTTTGTTTTAAATAATGTTAAAATATGCAACTAATTTTATAATTATCTGTTTTTTAACACATGTGCTTTGAAATTATTAAATATTTTCATTTTTCTTGATATTGCTCTTAAAACTTCTTTGGTTAATGAACTTTTATATAGTTTTTCTTTATGATTTTTTCTGTGCTATTACGTTTTAATCTATTAAAAAACTTTTAAAGTAATTTTATTTTTAACAGTCATAAAACCTATTTGTCTTTTTCATTATTGACGTTAATCTAGTAACTTCATCATGAGTGATATATAGTATCAATTTAAGATTGCACCACATTATTTAATAAATCAATTAGTACCACAGTAATATATTACTATTTTATTACTAACAGTTGTAACATAGTGAAGAGTAGATCTCTTTAAAAAGATTTGATTGAGTATTAAATTATTTTTCGTATAATCATGAATATGAAGCCTAATTGATTCTCGTGAGATTTTATCACTCCAATAAATAAGATCATAGTTAGTTAAAGAATGCAAACTAATTTAAAATTTATACATAAAAATTAATTAAAACTTATAAAAAGAATTGTATTTTTTCATAGAAGATGTTCTAATCGTAATCTCATCAGGAATTTCGTTGATGAACCTTGAAGGACACGAGTGAACTATTTCATAAAATATTTTCCGGCTTTCAGCGTGAGTAATATAAAGATCTTTTTTTGCTCTTGTAATACCAACATAAGCGATACGTCGTTCTTCTTCTAAGCCTTTTTCGCCATCTTCATCTAGAGATCTTTGAGAAGGAAATACACCTTCTTCCCATCCAGGTAAAAATACTACATCAAATTCGAGTCCTTTAGCTGCATGCAGTGTCATTATAGTCACAGAGCCACCATAATTAGTTTCAAGAACTTCATTTTCCATCACTAAGCTTGAATGTTCGATAAAATCATGAATATCATTAAATTCTGCAATAGCTCTAAGCATTTCATTAATATTTTCGATTCTACCGAATGCTTCTTCAGTTTTTTCTTCTTGAAGCATTGAAAGATAACCGGAATCATCAAGTATTGTTTTAACTACGTTTATTGGAGTATCTGTAATAAATTTTTCATACCAATTATCAATTTTAGTAAGTAAATCTTTTAGAGATTCATATGATTTTGCTTTAAAAATACCCGTTTCTAGTATTTCTTTAATTGCTACGAAATTAGAAATATTGCGTTCAAGCGCATAAGATCTAATTTTATTTAAGCTAGCTGCACCTATTGCCCTTTTTGGCACATTGATAATACGTTCAAGTGCTAGATTATCATTTTGATTCAAAGATATACGGATATAAGCAAGTACGTCTCTTATTTCCATACGTTCATAGAATCGTAAACCGCCTATAATTTTATAAGGCATCGCACTATTTATAAAAGCTTCCTCAAAACTTCTGGTTTGGAACCCAGCGCGTACTAATATTGCAATATTGCCAGCATGATACCTCTCTTCTCTAACTAACTTATCTATTTCACATGCTATATATCTTGCTTCTTCTTTATCACTTAAACAAGAGATAATTTTTATCTTTTCACCACTTGCGCTGTCCGTCCATAGCGTTTTACTATGACGATTTTTATTATTATTGATAACATTAGAAGCAGCAGCAAGTATTGGCAAGGTGGATCTATAATTCTGTTCTAATTTAATAATCGTTGCGCCTGCGAAATCTTTTTCAAAACGCAGTATATTTCCAACTTCTGCTCCTCGCCAACCATAAATAGATTGATCATCATCTCCTACACAACAAATATTCCTATATAAACTTGCTAGCATTCTTGCCCATAAATATTGGGCAATGTTAGTATCTTGATATTCATCGATTAAAATATATCGATATTTTTCTTGGTAATATTTTAGTATTTCGGGATTTTTAATAAAAAGTTCATTATTATAAAGTAGTAAATCTCCAAAATCTAAAACATTAGAAATAAGTAAATTTTTCTGATATTCTTCGTATATAAGTTTTGCCACTCTCTGTAATGGTAAATTAGTATCTGATGCTGATAATTTACTTGGCAATAATCCCTGATCCTTCCATCTTGAAATAATAATATGTATTAACTTAGGTGTATATTTTTTTGTATCAATATCTTTTTTTAGCTTTACTATATCTTTAACTAAAGTTAATTGATCATCATGACTAATTATAGTAAATTTATTATTTAAACCAAGATTTAAATTCTCAATCTGGTCACGTAATATCTTAGCTGCCATTGAGTGGAAAGTACCTATATTCACACCATAGCAATTAATTAAATTATGAACCCTTTCAGACATTTCTTTTGCAGCTTTATTAGTAAAAGTAACGGCGAGAATATTATGAGGCAAGGCTAAATTTTGCTGAATAATATTAGCTATTCTTGATGTAAGAACCTTTGTTTTACCTGTTCCTGCACCTGCTAGTAATAAAAGGGGACCTTCAGTATGAAGCGCTGCTTTTTTCTGTTCTGAATTTAATGTATGCATGAAATTTTGATTTTGCATTTTATCTTTCATACCGTGATTTGACGTAAATATTATCTTATTCTTCTTAAATTTTTAATAATATAAGAAATAGTAATTATCGGGTTATAAATAATTATTTTTAATAGTCTAAAACAAGAAATTAAATTTCTATCTTCAATAAACCAATTATATAAATCATTTATAGGTTTAATCTCATCAGGAATAATATATTTATCTTGAAATAATTTTTTTAAAGTTCTTTTAGCAATCTTTGCCTCTACTTTACGTTGTATTGTTAAGCTTTGATCATGCGCCCGGTAGAAATATAAAGATTCTGGTATATGAGCAAATTTTGTAATAAGTCCGAGACGGAGCCAATATTCATAATCATCTACTAATGCCATATTTTCGTTATACCCACCTACCTGCTTTGCTAAATCAGCTCTATATAAGAAACATGCACCAACGCAATCTCGAATGGGTAAAAATTTAGGTGATTCTTGATAAAGTCTTGCACCTATATTACCTTGCTCATCGATTAAAGTATAATCAGTATATACAAGGCCTATCTCAGGTGAATTATCAAGTATCTTAACCATTTTTGCTAAAGCATCCTCATGGAAAAGATTATCATCTGAAGTCCAAGTAAAATATTTTCCATTAGCCTTTTTAAAAGCAATATTCAAACTTGCTGATAATCTCTTATTATGTTCATTGATTATTATCTTAATACGTGAATCCTGCTCTGCATATTTCTTAGCTATCATAGCACTATTATCTTTTGAACAATCATCAATAATAATAAGTTCAAAATCTTTAAAACTTTGATTAAGGCAACTCTCAATAGCAAATGGTAATAGCTTTTCTCTATTATAAACTGTTAAAACGATTGAGATTGAATAGTTAGTATGCATGTACCCCTAACATGTCAATGGTAATAAAACTATTATACTATTAAGTCTAATTTTTAAGATTTACACACATCTTTAAATATAAATTTTTTTAATTTATGCTTTAGATTGTATCTAAAAGAGTCTGAAATATTTTTATATTTATTCCTGTGAAAGCAAGAATATAATAAGTACCACTGTAGACTAGCTATAATTAATATTATTTTTATATTAAAATATCCATTCAAATAAGCAATTAACTACAAAATCTAAAACTTTAGATCATATAAATGATATTGTATTTCAGGTAATAGTTAAAAAATCACTATCTATCATTGATATCACTGAATATTATTTGAATATACATATCTTTGCAAGAAGCATTCTGTATTATTTGCACATTCTATTATTTTTTTAGATCTTAGAATGCACACAACTATCAGGTCAAATATTTTGTGCTAAATATTTAGATAACCTACTCGACAAATTAATATAGGAGTAGACCAAAATTATTAACAATTTTCAGCGTAGCACATTTATACCTTAGTTTAAAAATTTTTTATATTATTAGTTCATTTATAAAAATTCTATGAGTTAAAATACAACGTGGCTAACTATTTCTAGTTAATTCGTAATTTTTGCTAAATTATTTCTGACATTATTAGATAAGTGTATTAATTTCATGAATAATAAAGACGTTAAATATTGGAAATATGTAGGCCAAATAAGCAGTGGTAATAATTGCTTTATAAGCATGTATGTCTTTCATTTCTACAACGCATTGATTTAGAGTAAGAATTAAGCAATTATTTCAATAATTGAGATATTAATTTAGCAAATTTATTAATGAATAGATATAATATGTCACCTTGATTCTTGTACTTGACTTATTATCATCACTTATAAAATTTGATAATATCTAGAATCTGTATTCATATATTTTATATTTTATTAGATTTTAGAGTTTGAGCAATTAATAAGTATTGCTATTAATTACACAGCAAATCTTATTGCTTAAACAAAAATACTCTAAAATTTACAATCTAGCAACTTATAAAATATCTCATATATCTGAATTATCAAGATTATCTAGTTTATAGTCTAGTATATTCTCTTTATCATTTTTTAATAATGTAATTGATTACAGAATGCTAAGAATAAGAATATATGACGCATCTTTAGATATGTTCTAAACCTTGAAAGGTTGTTTTTAAAAATGATTAAATTATTAGTGACATTTATATCTCAATATAAATTAAATTTTCCATTTTGTTTATAAAGTTAAGCGTTATAAGCAAGATTATTTTGTATTTTTTAATTAAAATTAATGGATTAAATTGTTATAATTTTCAATACAAAATTAATTATTAATATAAATTTTGCATTTTTAATGCATTTTAATTACGAGATCTGAAAGCATATTATAATCTATATATTAAAGCCTATAAGTGAGATATATTAACAATGAAATTATTTATTTAGAAATTTTGCTACTTCAAGAGCTGCCATACAACCGCTAGCTGCAGCAGTAATTGCTTGTCTATAAATTTTATCCTGAACGTCGCCGGCAGCAAAAACACCTTCTACACTAGTTCTCGTCGAGCCTGTTTGTGTGATAATATAATTATCGTCATCTATTGCAATTTGCCCATTAAATAGAGTGGTATTTGGTGTATGCCCGATAGCTATAAATACACCACTACAATTCACTAAGTTAATCTCGTTAGTATAAACATTTTTAATTTTCACGCCAGTAACAGTTTTTGGTTGATTACTACCTACAATCTCATCTATCACATGATCCCAAATTACTGATATTTTAGGATTTTTAAATAATCGATCTTGTAATATTTTTTCAGCTCTAAAACTATTTCTTCTATGCACTACAGTAACTTTATTAGCATGATTGGTTAAATATAAAGCTTCTTCTAATGCACTATTTCCGCCACCTACTACAACAATGTCTTGATTCTTGAAAAAAAAACCATCACAAATAGCACATGATGAAACGCCAAAACCACGAAATTCTTGTTCCGAAGTTATACCAAGCCATTTTGACTCCGCACCAGTACAAATAATTATACTATCTGCTTCATACTTATTCCCAGTTCCAGTAAATATTTTAAATGGTCTCTTTGATAAATCTACTCTTTCTACGTAATCATTGATAATTTCTGTACCGACATTTTTAGCCTGTATAGACATCTGCTCCATAAGCCAAGGCCCTTGTATGGTTTTTGCAAATCCAGGATAATTTTCAACGTCAGTTGTCATTGTAAGCTGCCCACCTGGCTGCATACCATTAATTAATATTGGTTTTAGAGATGATCTAGCTGTATAAATAGCGGCACTTAAGCCAGCAGGACCTGAACCTATTATTAGCACTTTAGTAGTAATTTTCATAATGATTTGTTATTAATTTGATTTAAGATTATTGTGTTTGTTTTATACTATCATTATAACGTACATAATCCAGAACAAAAATTTAAAAAGACTAGAACATGTAAATAAATTTTTGTATTATAGTGACCTACATCAAGACTTTTGTTTTAACCAAGACTCAATATAATAAATTTCTTCATCATTCATTAAAGAAGGAGCATGACCTGCATATTTTATTTCATAAAGATCAAAAGTGTTTGTTTTTTTCATTTTTTGAATGGTAGATTTTGTTAAAATTTGAGATTTCATACCATGAATTACTAATATCCTACATTTTATTTTATTCCATACAGACCATAGTTTAACATCTTCTTGATTATTATCACTTTGCATCCCTTTTGTTATAGCAGGATCATAATTCATTTTATATTTTCCGCCAAATGTAGAAATAACGCTATATTTTGTTAAATAATCCCAATCTTCTTCATTTTTAATACCTATTTGAGCATAAATAAGTTTTAAATGTTCTTTTGCACTAGCTAAATCATCTAAGAGTACAGTTTTTTTAGCATAATCTCCAATTTTTATTAAAGGTGCAGCATCAATAAATGCACCTATATCATTTAATATTAAGGCTTTAAAAATATTTTTATATTTACTTGCAAGTACCATACCTATAATACCACCCATTGAAGTACCAAGCCAAATAGGATTTTTGATATTGAGCCTTTTAAAAAAAAGTAACGTATCTTTAATATAAGTCGTATAATTATAATGATAAGGTTTTTTTAAATTTTCACTATCACTGCGACCAGGATAATTTATTGAAATTATTCTATAATTTTTGCATAATTCTTTAGCTATTTTATCAAAATCATGAGCGTTTCTAGTTAAACCGTGAGCACATAATATTATATTTTTATTTTTAGGATCACCGAATTCTACATAAGAAATTTTATGCTGAGGTATATATTGAAGCGGTAATAAATTAATATAGGGCCCAATTTTTATTGAATTAATTTGCATATAAACCTATTAATACCAATTTAGAATAAATTTTAAAAAATCATTGTTATAATGTTATTAATTTAAATCACTTAAAAAGATACTAACCATTGTCGGCATATATATCACTACAAACAGTAAAGATAAAAATACGGTAGCTGCAACCTTTTCAGGATAAAATTTTTGTAAATTCGCTATAACTATAGTATTTGCAGCGAGTGGTGCCGTAGAAAGTAGTTTTAAGGCATTATAGTAATCATTGTTATACCATTTTGTGACAAAATGATCAAACATGATAAATAACCCTACTCCTAGAGGATAAAATAGAAATTTAGCAGCAAAAGTAGCAAGAGTAAATTTTATATCGACTTCAAATTTTTGTAGAGATGAAAGAGCAAGTCCTACCATTACCATACCAAGTATCGAAAAAGAACCTTTCATATTATATATAAAATCATCTAAAAAATCTGGTAAAGTAAAACCGCAAAAACTAAATAAACATCCTAAGAAAAAAGCATTCAGAATTGGTAATTTTACAACTTTTAATATACTATCGGTTGTATTAGTAAAACTACGCATACAAATATAAAAACCAACAGAACATTCGTAAATATTAATACCTATCACCGCCATCATGTAAATACTTAATGTATAATCATCAAAAAGTGCTGCAGCTATAGGTAACATAAAATATCCACCATTTGCCGTACCTGCAGATAAAGCTATAATATTACGTGTATGATCTTGCCAAAATTTACCAAAAAAATAATAAGAAAAAAGCGATAAGAGTGTTGCAATTACAAATGTTACTACTGTAACGCTTAATGCAGACAGTGTTAAGGTGGTACTCGCAGGTATAGTAAAAAATACTATAGGCGATATAAAATAGAATAGTAATGAAGAGATACTATCTTTTTCAACATTGGAATATCTACCTGCTAAAAACCCTATTACTACACTTAATAATACTGAAACTGTTTTAAAAAAAACTATACTAAAAATTATCATGTAATGAGCTAAATATAATTAATTATAATATATGAGGTTTTATTTTTTTTCACTAAATTTTATAAAGATTTTTTATTTCATTAGACAAAAATTAATTTCAAATCAAAATTTGAAAATTTTCTATTAAATTAGATATCTAATTTAATAGAAAATAAATCTAATTATTGACAAGTATATAATTATTATATGGAATTAAATGAAAAATTAAATCTAAAGATTTTATGATATGAATACATTTTCTATAGATAGCAATAAATTTGCAGAGTGTTATCATATCTTTTAAAATAAATCATAAAAATTGTTTAGTAACATTTAATAATATGGTTAAATACATAATATAAAAATTTTTAATAAACTATAAAAAAGAATGAGAGCTGAAACAGATAAAATACTACTGTAATGACACCAAATAGTAATTGAAAACAAGCATTATTATTCATCAAGCAATACATTCGTTACAATACTGTTATACACTATTTAGATAAGCAAAACATATATTGTATATTGATTTTGTACACTAGATTTAGTGAACAAATTACTGTATGTTGCATAAGAAAAATTGAACAATGCAACAAGACAGTTAGAAGAGTTAAGACAAAAGAAAGTAGCTTTTATTTCTAAACACTTATTTTATATGTAAATACCGCAGTGAATGAGTGAAGCCACTTCAGAAACTATAGGCATATGCAAATTATATTTTTTTATCAAATCCAAAACTAATTTTAATGCTTCTCGTCCTTCTACTAACTCTTTATATTCGCGTAAAAATTTCTTTTTATCCATACTAATTTCAAATTCATAACCAAACTTTGTATTACGTGAACCTAAAGAGTAACAAGTCAGTACTAAATCACCCACTACTCCTGCTTCCAGTAAAATATCAGAGTTTTTTTGCATACCTCCAAGAACCTTAGATAAAGTAGTAATTTCTTTTAATGCAGCTACTATAAGCATTGCTCTTGAATTTGCTCCCTGTTCTCTTGCTAAATCAATACCACTTTTAATAGCAAAAATATTTTTTAAAGCTCCAGCAACTTGTAATGTCACTATATCTATAGTCGTATTTGTCGTAAAAGTTTTTGAACTGAGATTATGCGCTATTTTATTTGCGATATCTATATCTAAACTTGCAATACTTGCTGAAGTATGCAAATTTTTAGCAAGCTCCTTTGCTAGATTCGGACCAGATAAAAATCCTATAGGATTATCAGGTAATAAAGTGTTAAGTCTATCAGAAAGTAATTCAGTAGGATTATGAGCAAAACCTTTTGTTGCAACTAGAAGAGTATTGTCTTTAGAAATGCCGTACGTTTTCAATAATTTTATTGCATCAACAAAAGCATAAGATGGCACTGCAATAATAATTAAATCAAAATCTTTGATTACACTTAAGTTTGTAGTAGCTTGCAAATTAGTTGGTAATTTAATATCACCTAAGTATTGTACGTTAGTTTTTTTATATAAAATTTCTTTTAATATTGTCTCGTTACGTAAAAATAAAGTAACATTATTACAGTTTCGTGCTACTACAGAAGCAAGACTAGTACCGAAGCTACCTCCTCCATAAACCGCAATATTTTTAAATTTGTTCATGTATTTATTTTTTTTGTTATACTTAAGAACGTTATCTTTGTATCAAATACTTTGCTCTAAGAGCTTGTGATTAAATTATCAGATAACAATCAAAAAATAATACTATTCCAGAGTTTTCTCGAGATTAACTATTATGACAGGTGATTTATTAATTTCCTGTTTTAATGTTTTACGAATTGTACTTTTTATTGATTCGATTATTTGCTCATCTGACAATACCTTTTTAACTCGTTGATTTTGAATAGCAATAAGTTCTTTAATATCATTTTTTATAAGATTAACTAATGCAATATCCTCTTTTGGATCAAGCAGTCCAGGCATAGACAGAATTGGATTCGCAGAAAGTAACCCCTTTTTATTAATTACTACCGATGCTACCACAATACCTGAATCACGCATACGTCTTCTAATTTTAAAAATCGGAGATTCAACTGGTAGTAAATAATTACCGTCTACAGCTAAATAACCATTTTCAACCTTTGAAATTACTTTTGCATTATTAAGTTCAAGTAACACTACACTACCGTTTTCAACCTCTATTGCATGTTCTATACCGTTTTTCCTAGCAAGTTTAACATGTTCATGAATATGTACAGGTTCACCGTGGACAGGTATACAAATATTTGGTCTAATTAGAGAGTACATTTTTTGTAGCTCATCAATTGACGGATGTCCTGAAACATGTACAAAATGATCTCGTTCAGTCATTACTTCTACACCAGCTTTGACAAATATATTAAATAGCCTAAATATTTTCTTTTCATTACCAGGAATAATTTTTGCAGAAAAAATCATTGTATCCTTAGGTGCAAGCTTTATCGACGGATGAGAATTACTAGCTAGTTTTGCAGTGGCAGCCATAGACTCACCTTGACAACCAGTAGCAATTACTAATAATTCTTTTCTTCTAAATCTGCTAACATCACGTTCACTAATTAGAGGAGCTAAATCTTTAAAATATCCGCTTTCTTGAGCTGCAAAGATCATACGGTATAAACTTCGACCTGTTAATACTACTTTTCTACCAGCTAGCCTTGCTGCATGCATTATTGTATCAAGACGTGCTAGATTAGAAGCAAATGTTGAAACTACTACCATTTGAGGACAGCCTGCTATAATATCTATTAAACTCTTTCTAACATCACCCTCAGACCCTGAGCTTCCTTTATTAAATACGTTAGTTGAATCACAAACAAGTGCCAAAACACCTTCATCACCATAAGATTTTAAAAGTTCTTCATCCACTTTTTCTCCAAGTATTGGATCATTATCAAATTTCCAATCTCCAGTATGTAAAATATTACCAGCATCAGTACGAATCATAATTGCCTGCATTTCAGGAGCGGAGTGCGTGAGTGGTACCATCTCTAATAAAAAAGGCTCTAGATTTATTTTACTACCTGGTTTTACTTCATGAATTTTTATATTTTTAGCAAAATCATATTCATTTAAACGAATCTTCAAAAAATTTGCTGTAAAAGTAGTAGTATAAATAGGACATTTAAGGCTATTCCATAAATATTGGACGCCTCCTAAATGATCCTCATGCGCATGAGTTAGAATCAGTCCTACTAAATCTTTTTTATATTTCTCTATAAAACTACTATCAGCAATTATCATATCAACACCTGGTAAATAATCATCGGCAAAACCACTGCCACAATCAATCATTAACCATTTACCTTTATAATGATAAAGATTAAGATTCATACCTATTTCATTAGATCCTCCTAGCGGTACAAATAGCAGATCATTTTTATGATTTTTGATGTTGAATGATAACATAATTTAACTTAATATTTATTTAATTATTTTATTCTTATAACTTATTATTAGTTAAGCGTCTATATATTAAAAAGAAATTCATATAATGAATACAAATAAAATAGCATTGATTTATAACAAAAATTCTAAACATTTAGCTATTATAGAGGAAATAAAAAAACTCTTTAATTATTGTAAAATAGAAGATGCGGAGGTCATTATCATAATAGGTGGTGATGGAGAATTACTACATAATATTCACCGTTATATGCATCTTAACATCCCTTTTTACGGGTTAAATCTAGGAAGCTTAGGATTTTTAATGAATCCTTTGGATACGAAAAAATTACTACAAAATATATATGAAAGTACAGTTTCTGTCCTTAATCCTCTTCTTATGCAAGCTGAAGATACTAATGGTCAAATATATAAGGCACTCGCTATTAATGAAGTATCAATATTTCGAAAAACTAATCAAGCCGCTAAATTTAGAATAGACATAAATGGGGTAGAAAGAATGAGTGAATTAGTAGCAGACGGAGCGTTAGTGGCGACACCTGCTGGAAGCAGCGCTTATAATTTATCTGCTGGAGGTCCTATTTTGCCGCTTGCATCAAACATGTTATGCCTCACACCTATATGCTCATTTAGGCCACGCAGATGGCACGGTGCTTTACTGCTTTCATCTGCTACTATTAAATTTGAAATATTGAATATAACTAAAAGACCGGTAAATGCCACAGCAGACTTTCAGGAATTTAATAATATCACACGTGTTACTGTTAAATCTACTAAAGATCAACATATTAAACTGTTATTTAATAAAAACCATACATTGGAAGATAGAATTATTAAAGAACAATTCGGTGAATAATAAGTTATTGCACATATCAATAATTTCCGACTGAGAAATGAATGTATGCTGTCTTATTTAAAATAATTATTATACAAGTAATAAATCTTTATCTCTCTAAGGTATTTTATCACGTACTGATAATAATTTGCACAATGCAATATATATTTAAGATATAATTAATGTAATTACAAAATTATAAAGAGCTAATTATTTAGTGATTATAGAAAAAATACAAAATTGAATTGTGATTCACTTTAAAAACAGATTACACTAATCGATTCAGTGATAAATTTTTTAAACTTTAAAAAAAATTATACAAATCTTAAAAGGCGCAAAATAATAATTTTTATATTAAACCTTAAAAACAGATTGAAGTTATAAAAAAATTAATAAATACACTAAATAGATCTTCTTAATGCATTTTGAATAAATAATGTTTTAAATATTAAACATAAATCAACTTGAGTAAGTGATTTACACAGAAAAAGAAGCTTTATGTCATCATTTTCGCAATCCTCGATATCATTAGATGCAAAATTAGATGCAAAATTACTCACCAGATGAATGATGTTAAAAAATCACAAAAATAAGAATACTAGAGTAATTCTCGAGCTAATTTAAATTCAATGAATAAAACTAATGTATTTAATTAAATAATATGAGGCATTTTACAATTTATTGATAAATATTAAGATGCGATTTCTAGAAAAATTGCTAGTAATAATTAATAGTGATATTTTTAATGAGCCATGTAGCTCAAATTTATTAAAGATAACAATACACACTAGCAAAATAGTTGTGAAAAAACACATACAAATAACTTTATATCTAGATACACAAGTAAATAATGGTTTTAAAGAATTTTAATTAAAAATACAATAACTTATATAATAAATATTACTAATAAATGCCATTGTTGCCATTGTTTATCAGACAATAGATTTAATTGCATATAAGCAGCGGATAAGAAATATAATCTTAAGCTCAAAATTAAGAATTACTTGTAAAGAGGACGAGAGATTCATTCATTATAATAATCAAAATAAGATATCATATTGTTTACTTTAGGTTGTTACAGAGAAAAATAGTGAAAATCTTAAAATATGGAATAAGGAGTAATAATAAATACATGAAAAATATAATACGATATATCTCCAACAATGTAAGAATATCAATAAACAAATATTCTAAATTAAAATTATTGACAAACATTATTACATTTAAACGCACATAGTGAACTACAGATACATTTTGACTATAGATATTATTAATATAACAGACTCACTAAATATCGTTAAAATTTAATCAAGATTTATACAATTAATGTTGTTACTTAGATCAAGAAAGATATTAGTTATTATACTGTGACCTGACCGAGGAAAATAAATAAAAGCACTAATGTTTTTTAAACTTGATACCTCAATCACGTCACGTAATAACATTATTATTTTTAATTTACACAAAAAAATCGATAAAATCTATACGTTTACTCTTGGGTTTCAAAAAACATTCTACAGTCTCCTACAACGTTTTCACTAGGACCATCAGGATATAAATTTAGATACCCTTCATCGATTGTGCTTAAAAAATATTTTAACGATGATTGCGAAGGTAATGGTTCTAAATTTTTACGTAAGATATAAATTGGATTCACTGGTTCTTCTTGAGCTTTATCAATTAAGTTGTAATTACAAATGCCGCCACCAGACACCTTGTTTTCTACTCTATCTATATTCCTTGAAAATTGTAGTGTAGTAACCTCTGCTTTATTGTCGGGTTTAGTAGCAATAATTGCACAATGATTTTTATAAACATAAAGATCACCAGGCTCAATTAATTCTAATTGTTTTTGTTCTACTATATCCTTTAAAAGGGTAATTAACTTATAATTATATTTAGAATAATTTTCTTTCATTTGAGTGGTAGTTATACTTCTTGTCTGTTGGTTAGATAAATAAGTCGCCTTACCAACACTACTTGAACAATCTTCAGGTCCAAACACTAATTGCTCTTCAAAAGCACGATGTCCACCATATTGATAATCTCCAAAAAGTAACATTCCTTCTTTGGAAGCAAAATAATAATCTTCCGGTATTAATTCCTGCGGTAGCGTATATTCAGGATTATAAAATTTATAATTGGTTGCAGCTCCTACCAATGGTACAAACTCGATATCAAGTATTCGAGCAATGCTTGCAAGCAATACAGAACTAACAGAAGAGTTTTCATTACCCCAAAAAGATAGCATGTTATTGGATTGTAAAACAGGTAATTCTTGAGAATTTATATCATTTGATAAACCATTATAAAACTTCCCTTTAATTATTTGATCTATTAAATTATCCTCTTGCTGCTTTGCATAATTTAATGCCATTTTTAACTGCAGAGCAGTTTTATTAAATGTTATAGGGTAACCAACATTATTGATATCTTGGGTTTTTAAATAGTCACTTAATGCTTTACTTGTGTTATAAAAAAACTCTAAAGAGTTTATAATGCGATTGCTTACTGCCTCATCGCTTGTATCAACGCCATTTTCTTCCCATGTCTTAACTATAGCGTTCTGCTCTCTATTTTGCGCATCTCTAATTGCTAATTGTTTAGCTCTAATTTGAGCTGTCATGTGAAGCACTGATCGTGATTCAACATTAAAATCTTGCATAATAAAACCTCCTTTTAATATAGTTTTAATAATGCATTTATGTTAGTAATATTTATCATAATTGTCAATATTTTATAAAAATTTTATTCGCAAGGTTGACGTAGGTTAATAGCAGCAGATAAGGTCCCTTCATCTAAATAGTCAAGTTCACCTCCAATAGGTATACCGCTTGCAAGTCGAGAAATTTTAGCAGGATGCTCTTTTAAATATTCTATAATAAAATAAGCAGTAGTTTGACCTTCTAAAGTAGAATTAGTAGCAATAATAACTTCTTTAATATTTTCTACAAAACACCTTTTAAGTAATTCAGGTAAACGGAGTATGCGAGGGTTCTGTCTACTAGCTGCAGATAAATTATGACCGAGTACGTGATATAAACCTTTAAAATTACCGCTACGCTCCATTGCACATAATTCAGCTACAGTTTCAACAATAGCAATAGTCGACTTATCTCTATGTTCAGAAGAACAAATATGGCAAATATTTTTCGTATCCATATTACCACAAATCTCGCATTTTACTATTTTCTTATCAAGCTCTATAAGGTGATTAATGAGGCTTTTTAACCTTACATCTTTATCTTGCAATAGATAAAGTACTATACGCCTTGCTGATCTAATACCAAGACCAGGTAATTTTGAAAAAAGATAAATTAACTGGTCTATATCATTTGTTTTATTCATTATTATTCTTATAAAGAGTTTGTATTCAGTAAGAAGCTTAAATTGGAAAAACGTCAAACACATCTTAAAGCTTTTACTCACAACACATACAATGGTACACAAGAAAAAGCAAAAATAATGATCTCAATTTTTTTAAATTAACAAATATTAAGATTTAATCACCACTGTTCCAGCTATCCTATCATGCAGTGCTTGTTTTTTAGAAGAAAAAAGTATAAAAAAAATTCCGATAGGAAAAGTCATATAAGCTAAAAATCTTTTAATTAACTGCTTTAAAGTAGGACGATTTAATGTGATAGCATCGACTATTTTCATACGTAAAAACATTTTACTAAGCGTTGTGCCTTTATAATACCAAAACGTTATGAAATATGAGCATATCACTAATATATTAGTAGTAAAAATTGAAATATTAAACATAATATATTTATTAAAATTTCCTACTTTAAGATATTCATAAAATTCCTGACTCATAACTGAGTTCAGCATTTCATTAGGATTATGAATATTAATCTTAATGCTAAGAAAATAATCATTAAAAAACAACCATAATAAATTAAAAAAACAAAATTGTGATATTGGGATTGCTATAAAGGCAATTAATGATAAATCAAGTGCTGTAGAAAAAATTCGCGCGATAAAATCAGGATAAATAATTTGCTTTTTCATTGTTGTTGATTATTTTTGATTTCTAATATTTAGTATTTCATTATATAGTAAAAATACTAAATTAAAAATTAAATTTATCATAAAGATGGAAGTCCATTATAATTTTTATTACTTTATATTCCCATTTTTTTGATAGAAATAATTATCAAAGAAAAAATTATTACATTTATGAATCAATTTGAAGCATATAGTTTATTATTCGTTGATAGTTTTGTCTCAAATCTTATTATCGGTTTCCAAAATGAATTAATATTTCATTCGATGAAAATGTTCGTAGGCTATAATAGATTAATAATGCTGCTAGTAGCTATTTGTTCTTCTCTTAGCGGTAATACAGTGAATTATATTTTTGGAAGAATAGTTTTAAATATTTTTTATGCTTCCAAAAACGAACAAAATATCTTAAGACATAAAAATTTAACAAAATTATATTATAAATATGAAATATTTATAATTTTCTTAATTTATTTCCCGTTTTGGGGATGCTTTGTTGCCTTATTTTCAGGTTTTTTTAAAACAAAATTTCTAAAATTTTTAAGTATTGGTTGTTTTGCCAAAGCATGCTATTATGCTTTAAAAATCTATATATCTTAACGAATGAAAAAATTAACCAAAACTAATTCTCATAGACAACAAAAATTAGCAAGCATTATAAATGAAGTGTTAATAGAAATTCTAAAACGTGGTAAAATGCTGGATAGAAGACTTTTTGATTGTCCTCTCACTATTACAAAGATTGTCGTAACAGCAGACCTAAAAATAGCTAATTGTTATTTCTTTCCCTTTAATACTAAATTAACATTTAATGACATTATGGATGCGTTAAATAATTCTAAACATGCTATCAGAAATTTTATTACTAATAAAATAAACATGAAATTCTCGCCTGAAATAAGGTTTCATTACGATTACGGATTTGATAATGCAATAAAAATAGAAAAGCTATTAAAAAGTAGCAGTCTTAAAGACAAAACAAATTAATAGATATGTACTAAATGATAAATTAATCATTGAAAATGATAATATTCGTTATACTAAACAAAAACTTATAGTACAAAAGTACTAAATAGTGTAATAACATTAAAGACTATAATAATGCTGATTAAATATAATTAACAAATACAAAACTACAATATCAATAATTGAGATATAGCAATTTTTAAATCTTAAATATAATTTTTTAATAAAAATAAATCTTTATTTTTATTAAATACTTTAAAAGATTATTTTTTTATATTAAGATAAATGATAATCGTTTAATAAAAAAAATAGAAAATGTCTCCTCAAATAATAGAGTTATTAATTTTTGCCATTATTGCCTTTTACATTATTAATAAATTAATTACGACTCTCGGTTCTACCTCAGAAGAGGAACAGATAAAGAATAAATCTTATTTTGGCGAACCTATGATTAAGGATGTAACTTACAGTACAGTTAAAGCTAATAAAATAGCAGAAAAAAATATTTCAAGAGTCCAAGATATTAAAGTTTTTAAAGATATAATAGTCGAGCATAATATCAATGCGGTTGTAGATGGAATGGAACAAATACATAAACGCCTTTATTCCTTTGATCCAGTTAAATTTATAAATAATGCCAAAACTGCTTTCCAAATGATTATAGAGGCTGCTTATAAAAAAGATATTAAAGAATTAACTGAGCTTATAGACAAAAGATACTTAGAAGAATTTGAAAAAATTACACCGTCATATGGCGATTTTTTTGACTCATCAGCTTTAAGTGCAAAATATTCAGAAATTTATATGTTTGGTAATAACATATTTATTAAGTTGCTATTTCAAGGCAAAAACGTAGTTGACAAAATTGAAAATTTACAAGAAGAATGGACATTTACACGTAATGCTAACACCAAAGAAGTTGATTGGTTTTTAAGCAATATTGAGAGAGTATAATTTTCTGTAGCTTAACCACATTGTTTTCAATCTGTGACATTAGATCCTGAGATTAAGTTTCGAGAATGACTAGCTATTGCAAACTCTCTTCTTTACAGTTTACAAATTAATTCTTATACTAAGATTTTATTATTTAAAAAATTATTTAAAATGAATATTCATGAATATCAAGCAAAAGAGATTTTAAGAAAATATGGCGTACCTACGTCCACCGGATTAGTTGTTACTAAAACTGAAAAGATTAATGAAGCTATAGATAAATTAAACACGAAAGTATATGTAGTTAAAGCACAAATCCATGCAGGAGGTAGAGGTAAAGCAGGCGGAGTTAAAGTCGTAAAAAGTAAAGAAGAAGCCAAAAAAGTGGCTCATGATATGTTTGGTATTAATTTAGTAACGCATCAAACAGGACCTCAAGGACAAAAAGTAAATCATCTTTATATCGAATCAGGCTGTGATATTTTAAAAGAATATTATTTTAGTATCGTATTTGATAGATCGGCTAGCTGTATTACTTTCATAGCTTCTACTGAAGGTGGTGTTGATATTGAAGCAGTAGCAGAAAAAATGCCGGAAAAAATTATTAAATTTGCAGTTGATCCTGCAACTGGTTTACAAGATTTTCATATGAGAGGCATAGCGTATGGGTTAGGATTCAAGGATAGCCAAGCTAAACAGATGAAAGAAATAGTAAAATCAGTCTATAATGCTTTTATTGAAACTGATGCAACACAAATTGAAATTAACCCGTTAATTATAAATAGCTATAAAAACTTATTGGCCTTAGATGCAAAAATCACTTTTGATGATAATGGCTTATTTAAACATCCAAATATTACTGCAATGCGTGATCATGATGAAGAAGATCCGCTAGAAACGCGAGCAGCGAATGCAGGACTTAGTTATGTAAAAATGGACGGTAATATTGGTTGTATGGTTAATGGTGCTGGTCTTGCAATGGCGACTATGGATATTATTAAGCTTTACGGTGCTTCACCTGCAAATTTCTTAGATGTAGGCGGTGGCGCAGACCGTGAGCGTGTAAAAGAAGCATTAAAAATAATTCTATCAGATAAAGAAGTAAAAGGAATTTTAGTTAATATTTTTGGCGGTATTATGCGTTGTGATATTATAGCAGAAGGAATTATTGCCGCTGCAAGAGACATAGGTATAACAGTACCATTAGTAGTTCGCTTAGCAGGTACAAACGTTGAAAAAGGTAAAGAAATTTTGTCAAATTCCAATTTAAAAATAATACCAGCACATGATTTAGCAGATGCAGCAAATAAGATAGTTGAAGCTATACGGTAAATACGCTATTGCAAGTAAATGTGGTTATATAACTCAGAAAAAACCAATTTAGTGTACACTGCAGTATTTAAAAGTAAATTTCATGATTAAGTTAATCAGTAACATCAAAGTAAAATAAACAATAAAAATTATTTCACATGGCAATATTAATAAATAAAAAAACAAAAGTTATATGTCAGGGTTTTACAGGATCACAAGGCACTTTTCATTCTGAACAAGCTATAGCTTATGGTACTAATATGGTTGGCGGTGTGACCCCAGGGAAAGGAGGACATACGCACCTTAATTTACCTGTATACAACACAGTACATGAAGCAAAAGCAAAAACTGATGCGAATGCAAGCGTTATATATGTCCCGCCTGGATTTGCTGCTGATTCGATATTAGAAGCAATCGATGCTAAAATTGAAGTAGTAGTGTGTATAACAGAAGGCATTCCAGTGCTTGATATGGTAAAAGTAAAACGTGCTTTAATCGGTTCTAAAACGAGATTAATCGGTCCTAATTGTCCTGGGGTTATTACACCAGGTGAATGTAAAATCGGCATTATGCCTGGACATATTCATAAAACAGGCATTATAGGTATAGTTTCAAGATCAGGTACTCTAACTTATGAAGCAGTTGCACAGACAACTGCAGTAGGACTTGGACAATCTACATGTATCGGTATAGGTGGTGATCCTGTTAATGGCACTAGTTTTGTTGAGTGTATTGAGATGTTTTTGCAAGATGATGAAACAAAAGCAATTATTATGATTGGTGAAATTGGTGGTAACGCCGAAGAAGATGCGGCTGATTTTATTAAACAATCTAAAATCAAAAAACCTATTGTTAGCTTTATTGCAGGTATTACAGCACCTTCAGATAAAAGAATGGGCCATGCCGGAGCCATTATTTCTGGCGGCAAAGGGAGTGCAAAAGATAAGCTTGAAGCACTACAAAGCGCTGGAGTTACTATCACTAAATCACCTGCTGATATTGGTAAAACGATGTTAGATTTACTAAATAAAATCTAGAATAAAATAAATTTACTAACTCAATATTAAATAATAAATAGTTGACTTTATAAGTAATTTGAAAAACTTAAACTATTTATTATTAGTGTGGTTTATTAATTTTGATTTCAAATTTCTGCTTTGTACTTGTAATAAGGGCTAACATTCTAATATAATGCTATATTAGAAAATATCTTTTCATGACGATAAAAATCTAATGCTAAATTAGCTTAGCTCCATTATGATGTTGTATAAATTGTAAAATTCTTAAAAAGAAGATAGAAAAATTTTAGTAACAATGTTAGGGCAAGCAAGAGGTAATTTCTATAAAAGATTTATCATGCATAACCCACGTATAACCAAATTTAAATTTTCCAATAATTTTATATATTTACTTAATATTAACATTATTTGTTTAGATGGCGACCCGTACTGGATTACAGGATTACATCGATTGAGTTTTACAAGTCTATCTGGCAAGAAGACGCAATACTTTTGAAAAGATACAAATTTATAGTGTTTAAGAAAACTTATTATCCATAATTTCTTTAACTAAATTTAATAATTGCGGTAAATCTATTAATCCATGTATTAATTTTGAATCGATTATATACGTAGGTACGCCTTGCATTCTAAGACTTCTAGCGATTTTTATATTTTGAGTAATTAAATCTTTAATCTCATTACTATCAGCAATTTTTTCAATTTCTGTGGAATTTAATCCATGCTCGATTAATAACTCTTTTATGGATTCCTGAGAAGCAGTTCTGATCTTTATTAATGCATCATGAATAACTTTAAATTTATTAGGATTAACCTTATAAACTGCCAACACTATTCTTGCAAGATATTCTGAAGCATCGCCAAGTATAGGGAGTGGTCTTAATACAACTTTAACTTTTTGATCATTTTGTAATAATTCATTTATAGAAATATCACCTTTTTTACAAAAAGAACAATTATAATCATAAAAAGCAATTATTGTTATATCACCGTTTTGATTCCCTATAACAGGAAAGTTTGCGCTATTTTCAATAGTCGATTTATTAGCTTTGAGATAATTATTAATTTTAGTCTCGTTTTCATGTATTTTACGCTTTTGCAAACCTTCTATTGATTCTATTATTATTTCTGGTGTTTTCAGTAAATAATCTTTGATTATTTCTTGTATTCTTGCCTCTTCACATTTTTTTGCATCTTCGCTTTGTTTAACCTCAACAAAAATTGAATTTGTAGAATAAGTTTTTATTGTTTTAACAACAAATAAAACTCCTATAATAACTACAAATATAACCAATATTTTACCTATAATATGCTTCATAAATATCCTTTTAATTTAATATGAATAAAAAGTAGAAGATCTCAAAAAAAAATAATAAGTTTGCACTGTGCTGAGATGTACCAGTTACTAATATGTGTAAGTACTACAACTCTTTCCACATGACGGAACTGCACCTAGTATAACTTATTTCTGTCTTATTAACCTGCTCTGATCTTTTTTCCAATCTTTTTCTTTAATTGTAGCTCTTTTATCGTATAACTTCTTACCTTTAGCGATGCCAAGCTCAACTTTTACTTTATTATTTTTATTAAAATACATAGAAAGCGCAACTAGCGTATAGCCTTTTATTCTAATTTTACCAATAATTTTCTTGATCTCTTTAGTATGTAATAATAATTTACGTGGTCTACGAGTAGAATGATTAAATCTATTTGCTTTTTCATATTCTGTAATATGGCAATTATACAAAAATACCTCATGTCCATTATCTGATGCGTAACTTTCATCTATGGAAGCTTTACCTTGACGTAGAGACTGTACTTCGCTACCCTTTAATACAATACCTGCTTCTAATATTTCTTCAATAAAATAATTGAAAATTGCTTTCTTATTCTGTGCAATAACTTTCTTATATTCTGTCATATTTTTATAGATAGTGATGTTATAATTTTTTTAATTTGTTTTTTCGCACTATCACTTGCTTCAGTTAAGGGTAATCTAATTTCATTTTCACATAAACCTAAATAATGTGCAGCATATTTTACTGGAATTGGATTAGATTCTAAAAATAATGCTTTATATAAAGGTAGTAATTTCTGATGCATCTCTAATGCACCTTGAATATCATTATTATACCACTTGTCTAATAACTCTTTACATATCTTAGGTGCAATATTAGAGGTTACGGAAATCCACCCTATTACACCTTGTGCATGAAATGCTAAAACTACTTCATCATTACCGGTTAAAATATTAAAATCCTCTTTAACTATTGCTCTAATTCGCATAGGACGCTCTAAATCTACCCCACAATCTTTTAATGCTAAAATACGCGGTAACTTGCTAAGTCTTAATATTGTCTCATCAGAAAAATCTACTCCGCTTCTAGTTGGAGCGGAATATAACATTATAGGTAAATTACACGCTTCATGTAATGCTTCAAAATGCTTATAAATTCCGTGTTGAGTCGGTTTTACATAAGATGGAGGGCTAGCCATAAAACCATCAACACCAATTTTTTTAGATGCTATTGCAAGCTCTATTGCATAAGCAGTATTATTTGAAGAACATCCACTTATTATAGGCATACGATTATTAACAATTTCTACACTAGTTTTCAGTAATAATTTATATTCTTCAAAACTTAAACTATTAGCTTCTCCTGTTGAGCCTGCAATTAATACTGCATCGACTTCATGCTTTATTTGCTGGTTTAGAATACTCTCGAAAGCATATAAGTCTAGTTTATTATTTTTAAAAGGTGTTATCAGTGCAGTAATTAAACCTTTAAATATGTTATACATAATTTTTCTTATTTTAATTGTTACGTTACTGTTATACTAAGATGTTTATATAATAATAGGAATTGATGTTATTACATGGCTTAAAAAACGATTTCGTTGTCATACTGTTGTGCTTTACAACTGGATCTAAAATAACTTTTAAAATATAATATTAGTATTTTTGATCCCATATACCTAGCCACACAACATGAAGTGACAATGCTAAAATTGCACAAATTCATGGCATTGTATCTATCCTCTAACAATACGTAAATATTCTTTTTTTAACAGATCTGCAATTTTGCAATCTTCAAAAAGAATCTTTTTATCGCCAAGATCTATAGAACTAATATTCTGTACCTCAATTGCCGTACCTGTCACAAAACACCCAGTAAAATACTCTATTTGTGCTAATTTTAAACGCTCTTCTTTTACTTCTAGACATAAATTTTTTGCAATTTCAATAATAGTCTTTCGTGTAATACCGTTTAAAAATCTATCAGCAATAGGAGTATATAATGTTGTATCTTTAACAAAAAAAATGTTTGTTGTAGTACATTCAGCAATAAACCCTTCATAATCAAGTAATAATGCATCATCATAGCCAAGAGCTTTAGCTTCTTTTTTACTCGTTATTGCCATATTATATTGAGCAGCAGATTTAGATTGTACCGGTGTGCTATCAGGCATTGCTTTACGCCATCTACTTACATGTAAATTCACCCCTTGTTCGCAAGACATTGGCATTGATGGAATACTTGCAATCAAAAAATTAGTAGACAAAGCAGGATTAGTAATATTTAGCGACTCATCTCCACACCAAATAAGCGGTCTTATATATGCATCCTTAATATTATTGTGTGTTATTAAAAATTCATGCGCTTTTATTATCTCGTCTACACTATAAGGCACTTTCAAACCTAGTGCTTCTGCTGATTGTATTAATCTTTCTGTATGTTCTTTTAGTTTAAAAACTTTTCCGTTATAAGCTCTCTCACCCTCAAATACCGATCCTGAATAATGGAGGCTATGAGTTAAAACATGAATCCTTGCAAATTGATAAGGGATTAAATCACCATTAATCCAAACATACCGACAAATTTGCTCTAGTTTTATCATTGTTATTAAGTTATATTTATATTAAATTAGAGGTTCCATCCCGTGGTGTAACCACGAGAGCAAAAAACAACTATGATATTAATAATTTTGAGCCCGTGTTCAAGCCACGAGATAAAAAATGAGTATAAATGCAACCACATATTTTAATTGTAGATGATGATAGCAGAATATTAGCACTTTTAAAGCAGTTTTTAAATAAAAATAACTTTTTAGTATCAACGGCAAACTCAGTTATAGAAGCTAAAAATCTATTAAAAACTTCTAATTATGATCTAATCATTTTAGATGTTATGTTACCTGAAATAACAGGGCTTGATTTTGCCACTACTATAAGGGATGCTGGTAATACTATTCCTATAGTTATGCTTACTGCTTTATCAGAAGCCAATGAGCGTGTTAAAGGGCTTGAAGCTGGTGCATCTGATTATATCACTAAACCTTTTGAACCAAGAGAATTATTACTGCGAATAAATAACTTAATCAATAACTATAACTTTAAGAAAGCAACAAATATAATTAAATTTGGCAATAATTTGTATAATTGCACTACAAAAGAATTTACTAAAAATAATCAAATTGTATCTCTTAGCTCTACTGAGCAAAAACTACTTGAGATATTAATAAAAAATTCCGGGAAGTCTACTAGTCGTTTTGAACTTTCAAAAATAATGGGAGGACTGAGTATGCGTTCTATAGACGTACAGATTACAAGAATAAGAAGTAAAATAGAAGATAACCCAAAAGAACCAAAATATTTAAAAACAGTGCGTAATGATGGCTATGCACTTTATATCTAAACTATTACCGAAAACATTATTTATACGGTTCATGTTTATTATCATCATTCCAATTTTAATAGGACAAATAGTTGCTATATTTTTGTTTTACGATCGTCATTGGTATAATGTTTCATATTATACTAGTACTATTATTATCAATGAAATTGAATCACTTATTAAAGAGCATAAAAATAATTCAAGAGAGAGCACACATTTATTAGAAAATTATCTTAATTTATCTTATCAGTTTCAGTTTAATAAAAAGTTATCTATAAAACAGTCTAAATTAAGTGAACCTTTAACTATATTTAAAAATATTTTAGCTACAAAGATTTATGAAAAAAATATAGTTAAACTGAATAAGGAAAATAAAATTGAAGTATTTTTAGAATTAAAAGATGGAATATTATATATTACTTTTCCTGCAAAATTATTACTTAACCCTACAGTATATATATTTGTTTTATGGATTATATCTTTAACTATTATATTACTTTCTGTTTCTATTATTTTTTCAAAAAATCAAATTAAATCAATATTAACACTTGCTGATAGTATGGATAAATTTGGTCGAGGTATTTTAAAAAGCAACAATTTCAAACCTTCAGGTGCTTTAGAAATAAGAAACGCAGGACTTGCTTTTTTAAAAATGAAAGCTCGTATTGAAAAACAAATTAATAAAAGAACTAATATGCTTGCTATGATCTCACATGACCTTAGAACTCCTTTAACAAGAATGAAATTACAACTTGAATTGATGGAAGAAAACGAAGCAATCAAAGGATTTAAACAAGATATATTAACTATGCAGCAAATGATAAATTCTTATTTAGATTTTGCTAAAGGCGAAAGTACAGAAGAATTTGAAGAAATTTTATTATTACCTTGGATTGAGCATCTTTTAAATAAATGGCCTCATATAAATATTGAATTTATAAAATCTACTAATTTAAATAAACTAGCAGTACTCATGAAACCAAATTCTTTTGAAAGAGCATTGTCTAATTTAATCGGTAACGCTATAAAATATGGGACTAAAATTGAAATTTCTGTGAAAAATAATCAATCTACCGTAACTATAATTATAGAAGATAACGGTATCGGTATAGATGATATGGAAAAACATCTTGTATTTAAACCATTTTATAGATCTGATAAAGCAAGACAACTTGATAATTCAAGCAATGTAGGACTTGGACTTGCTATCACTAAAGAAATAATAAATAATCATAAAGGTTGTATTTATTTAGAAGATAGTAAGAATTTAGGTGGACTATTGGTAAGAATAGAAATACCTAAAATATAACTTTTGTTTGCTATATTATTACGTATAGCTTGATACATAAAAAATAAATAAAAAAACATTATTTAAGTTGTTATTCTATATACCATGGTCAATCATACTATATGATACCAGGTACATTGATCTATAAAACAACATCTAAAATATACAATAATGACTACTATAAAACATTTAGCAATAATAATGGATGGTAATGCACGTTGGGCAGATCAACATAACTTAACAAAATCTGAAGGACATAAAGCAGGGGCCGATAAAATTCGTGAATTACTACCGGAATTTATTAACCTTAATATACCTTATATAACTTTATACACTTTCTCTTCGGAAAACTGGCAACGCTCAAGCTCTGAGGTAAATTTCTTAATAAAACTATTAAGTCTCTATTTAAAAAATGAATTAGATAGTTTACATGAAAACGGAGTTAAAATAAAAGTAATAGGAAGGCTTAATTTATTAAGAAGCTCATTGCAAAAACAAATAAATAATGCTATAGAATTAACACAAAATAATAATAAAATAAAACTGTGTATAGCTTTTAGTTATGGAAGCCGCCAAGAAATAGTTGATGCATGCACAAAAATTATTGCAAATGGGAAAAAACAAGTGAGCGAAAATGATATACAGCATGCTTTATATGATCCAGAAATGCCGGATGTAGATTTATTAATAAGATCTGGTGGAGTTTATCGCATCAGTAATTTTTTGCTTTGGCAAGCAGCGTATGCTGAATTATATTTCTCACAAAAATATTGGCCTGATTTTAATAAAGATGATATACATGAAGCTATAAATGATTACTCAAAAAGAAAAAGAACATTTGGCAAAAGATAAACAAAATATCTATTTAAGAATAATATCTGGTATAGTTCTAGTTTCGTTATTTGTTGTAGCCATATTATGGTTTAAGACTTTATTCTATATTCTAATGATATTAGTTGGTCTTGGAATGTTAAGTGAATGGTGTAATATGACCTCTTCTTCGATTCATTATCTATTAATTGGGTTCATTATTATTCCGATTCCTATAAGTCTATTAATATTTTTAAGTACGCAAGAGAGTAATAGATTGGTTATTATGCTTTATTTTTGCATAATTTGGTCAGTAGATACTTTTGCAATGATTGGAGGCAAAACTTTTAAAGGTACAAAGCTTGCTCCAAAAATTAGTCCTAAAAAAACTTGGACTGGTCTCATTATTGGAACAATATCAGCAGGTTTAATTGCAGTATTAGTTAGTTTAATACCATATTATCATATTGAAAATTACTATTTTTCAAACAAAATATATTTGTTTATTATTAGTTGTATACTAGCATTAATAGCTCAATCAAGTGATTTATTTATTTCATATTTTAAACGAAAATTTAATATTAAAGATAGTGGTCATATAATACCTGGTCATGGAGGAGTGCTAGACAGATTTGATAGTATTATTTTAACAGCTCCAGTATTCTTTGGTATAAATATTTATTTATGATAATACATTTTAACAAGCATTCTAAAAAAATAATTTTAAATATCTTTTTAGCGTTACTGCTTGTGTATTTTATTTTTCATTGCATATATGGCAACAAAGGTATTATTGCATATTTAAAAGTTAATAGGCAACTTGAAAAAGCGTATGATGAATTAAAAATTTTACGAGCAAAAAGAGTAGAACTTGAACATAACGTTAAATTGCTTCGAACAGAATCATTAAATAAAGATATGTTAGAAGAACAAGTAAAAAAAATTTTAGGAATAGCTGCTCCAAATGAGCAGGTCTTTACAATCAAAGATATCGCCAATCAAAGGTAGGTAGTTATTATAAAAAACTGACAAAGTAATTGTCGAATAAATCTCACAAAATATTTAGTACCACTTCTAATTTTTGTAATTAATAAAAAATAGATTAGTTAATAATAACATTATTGATTTAAAATTAAACATAATTTATGAACATAAAAATTTATCAAAACGACTTACCTAATAATTTTAAACTTGAAGGAGATATCGCGGTAGATACCGAAACGATGGGATTAAATATACATAGAGATAAACTATGTTTACTTCAATTTAGTAACGGTAACGGTGCAGCTCATCTTGTTCATTTTATAAATCAAGATTATACTGCTCCTAATCTTAAAGCGCTATTGTTAGATAAAACTAGATGCAAGATATTTCATTTTGCTAGATTTGATTTAGCATCTATAAAAAAATATTTAAGTATAGATTTAGAAAATATCTTTTGTACTAAAATTTCCTCAAAATTAGTTAGAACCTACACTGATAGCCATGGTCTTAAAGATTTATGCAGAGAATTGCTTAATATAAATATTTCAAAACAACAACAATCTTCCTATTGGGGTACTGACAATTTATCTTTAGAACAAAAAGAATATGCAGCAAAAGATGTACTTTATTTGCATCAATTAAAAGATATTTTACAAAAAATGCTATTTAGAGAAAATAGACTTGAACTTGCACATGAGATTTTTCGTTTTTTACCAACAAGAGTTAATTTAGACCTTATAGGTTGGGATCAAATCGATATCTTCACGCATTAATTTAGTAAAATGATTTATTGACTTCAAAATAAAATCATTGCTCTTTTGTTAGTAGTATAATCTTAGAAAAAAACAAAATGTTAACCATAACTCTAAGAAGAAATTGAATAATAAGAAGTAATATTAGAAAATTCACTAAACCTAGTACCTATGAAATACAAGTTACAACTCTTACTTATTAGGTAATAATATTAGAGGATTACAACGATAAAAAATAAAAATTCTTATAGCAAGAAGACATTCACATAATTACAATTTAAATAATAATATTTACAATTTTACGAGGTACGAGAATAATCTTATTAGGCTCTTTTCCTGCTAAGAATTTTTGTATCTTTGGTAAATTAACAGTAATTTGCTTTACTTCATCTTCACTTATGTCAGTATTAAATTCATAAGTATCACGTAATTTACCGTTAACCTGCACTGCCATAATATATGTGCTGAACTCAAGCATTGAGTCATCAAATTCAGCAAAAACTGATTTATATAACCGTTCTTTATTCCCAAGCTTTTGCCAAATTTCTTCTGTAATATGTGGGATAAAAGGGTTTAGTAACTGTATTAAAACATTAAAACCATACTTTATAGTTCTAACATCAATCTTATCTTTAGAGATTTCACAGTATATAGCATTAGTAAGTGTACGCATACGCGCTATTGCTCGGTTTAGGGAAAAAGTTTTTATATCATCTGCAACGTGCTTTATTGTGAAATGGATTAATCTATTAAGTTCCGTGTTAATTTCATTATTCATATCATCTTTTAAAGAAGATATTACCTCAAACATATTATCAAGTTTATGTATAAAACGTGAGCATCCTTCAATACCACTTGCTGACCATTGTAGATCTTTTTCAGGTGGACTATCGGATAATACAAAAAGTCTAATAGCATCTGCACTATATTGTTCTTGAATTGTTTCAAGATCGATTATATTTTTTTTAGATTTACTCATCTTTTCAATACGTCCCTGCACTACTCTAGTATTGGTTTCTTTATGAAAAAATTCATTACCATTTTTCACTACTTCTGCAGGATATAGCCAATTATTATTCTCATCTTTGTAAGTAGCATGCAATACCATTCCTTGGGTAAACAACCCTTTAAAAGGTTCTCGAATACTCACATAATGATGTTCGTTCATTAATTTAGTAAAAAAACGTGCATATAATAAATGCATCACCGCATGTTCTATACCTCCTATATATTTATCAACAGGAAGCCAGTAATTACAAGCTTTGCTATCAGTCATTTCTACAGCATTGTTATTACAATATCTAGTAAAATACCAAGACGATTCAAAAAAGGTATCAAAAGTATCGGTTTCACGAATAGCATGATTATCACATTTTGGACAATTAACATGTTTCCAACTAGGATGATGTTCAAGTGGGTTATAGTTATTATCAAAACTCACATCATCAGGTAAAGTAACTGGTAAATCTTTATAAGGTACTGGTACTATACCACAAGTCTCACAATAAATTATAGGAATAGGACACCCCCAAAAGCGTTGACGTGAAATCCCCCAATCTTTTAGACGATAATTTACACTGCGTTTACCTATACCTAATGTCTCAAATTTTGAGATTACTTTTTGTTTTGCTTCACTACTAGTTAAACCATTTAGCCAATCAGAATTAATTAAAACTTCCTCTTGCGTATTATCTGTTCCAATTACCTTCTTTATAGGTAAATTCATTTTCATGGCTAATTCATGATCACGTTTATCATGTGCAGGACAACCGAAAATAGCACCAGTACCGTAATCCATTAACACAAAATTCGTAATAATAACCGGCAAAATTATATTTGCATCGAAAGGATGTATAACATACAGACCTGTAAATACACCTTCTTTTTCAGATTTTTCTAGTTCACTACTTTTTGTAATATATGAGCATTTAGTTATGAAATTTGCTATTTCATCCGTCTTAAAAATTAATTGCTCTATTATCGGATGATTGAATGCAATACCTATAAAGCTAGCTCCAAAAATTGTTTCAGGCTTAGTTGAGAATACTTCTATAGTACTATTTTCATGATATTTAATCTTAAAATGGAAATTAACACCTGTTGATTTACCGATCCATTCCTCTTGCATAACACGTACTGCTTCAGGCCAATCTTTTAAATTCTGAATTTCATTTAATAATTCTTCAGCATAATTTGTGATTTTTAAAAACCACTGATTTAAGTAACGCTTTTCAATAATTGCACCTGAACGCCAACCACGACCATTTACAACTTGCTCATTCGCAAGCACAGTATTATCAACTGGATCCCAATTCACAAGCGATTCTTTTTGATAAACAAGATCTCTATCATAAAGCTCTAAAAAAAATTTCTGCTCATGTTTATAATACTGTGGATCACAGCTGTTTATCTCTCTAGTCCAATCATAAGAAAAGCCCATAGATTGAAGCTGCTTTTTCATATACTCGATATTAGAATATGTCCAATCTTGTGGGCGAGAATTATTTTGTATTGCAGCATTTTCTGCAGGTAATCCAAAAGCATCCCAACCCATTGGATGCAACACATTAAAGCCTTGCATAGTCATAAATCTAGCGATCACATCACCTATAGAATAATTACGTATGTGACCTATATGGATTTTACCAGAAGGATAAGGAAGCATTTCGAGCACATAATATTTTGGCTTACTACTATCGTTTGATACTTGAAAAGCTTTTTCTTCTTTCCAAATTTTCTGCCATTTTTGTTCTATTTTGTGCATATCTGTTGTTTAATTTATTTGTCATCATGTAGTCTCACGCTAAGTAATACAACCGTATAAAATATTACCTCACACTATTAATATATATACCTCTAGCTTTTCTTAAAATTTTATCTTCAAGCATGATAGCAAAATTTGAGGTATTTTCATTAAGGATCCATTGTTTATTTTTTAGCATTTCTTCAAATATTTTGACTTCAATTGCATCAGGACTTATTACATCATCTTTAATAAAGATATTGATTTTAAATCGAAAATTAGTATTAGAACGTGGACTATACCATTCCGTAATAATCACACCACCGTTTGAATCAACTGATGCAAGAGGAATAAAACTTATAATTTCCAATGCTGCTTGCCAGAGATATTTATTAACTGTACCTCCTACAGCTTTAGTAGATTCGTTTTTTACCCTACCAGGCCTAAAAACTAATCCACTTTCACCTGCTATAGAACCTACCTCATCCCATTTCTGTTCTTGTTCTGCTTTTGGATAATCATACGCTAAGATACTAATATTTATTACAAGAAGTATAATTACAAATAATCCGATAATTTTTTTCATAACAAATTTAATTAGAGTGCTTGATGGAAATCATAAAGGAGCTTTGATTATTAGTCAAAAATTATTTAAACTAATTGTCTGTCACGCACGCGTAGAAAAAATAAAGTTTTGTTTATTTCACTTTTGCAATTCTCACTTTTGCTGAATAACATATAAAAGATTTAATTAAGCATCAATTTAAAATCTGAAGTTCTTGTTCTTATTGTTCATTAAACATCTAAATTTGGCTTATCAAAAAATCAAAATGATCTTATAATACTTTATAAGCTATTAACTTTAAACTTTAGTATGTTCTACTGTGAGTGTTTTTTTGTAATATTTATATGATTCTGAGTTTTATAAAAATTAAACCTTAACAGGCATGATTACAAAAATATCTTTAGGATTTTGAGGAAATTTAATAAGTACTGGTGCTGAAGCTGAAATATCTGAGAAATATAATTCTACTAAATTCGATTTTACTGCTTTTAAAACATCTTCTAAGTATTGTGGATTAAAGCCTATGACTAAAGACTCATCACAATTATATTCATAGAAACTTTCTTTATCTTGTGAGGCAGTAATAATCTCTTTTGCGTTGCCTCTTGCTTCTCCGACAGCACTAATCTCTAAGGTCTTACGAGATAATGATAATTTGATCGCTCTAAATTTCTCAACGGTTATTATCGCTATCCTTTCTATACTATCTGCAAATATTTTTCGATTAATCACTAATTTTGATATGCTGCTTTTCGGAATAAAAGCACTATAATCAGGAAAAGTCCCATCTATAAGCTTTGACAGTAAAATAGTATTTTCATTACATATAAATTTAATTTTATTACTACTTAATAAAATTTCTATGTCTTCATGTATATTTTTAAGATCTTTAACTATTTTTAAAATTTCTTCTGCACTTTTTTGAGGTAATATAACTCCAAAATTCTTTATTTTTTCTTCCAATGTTATCCATGAAATTGAAAGTCTATGCCCATCAGTGCTTGCTGCAAAAAATTCTTTATCTTTTATGTGTAAATAAATACCATTTAAATTATAACGAGTTTCATCTAAAGAAATTGAAAATTTTGTTGATTCGATTATTTTAGCAAAATCCGCACAAGAAATTTTAAAGCTTACTTCAGGTTTAATACTATCCATCGCAGGAAAAGAACTAACAGGTAAAGTAAATAAATTAAATTGACAGTTTTGACCTTTGATTTCAAGTTTCATTATATCTAGTTCTGTTAATGTAAGCTCAGAATCTGGCAGTTTGCGGACTATATCACTTAGAGTTTGTGTAGAAACGGTAATTTCCCCTTCACTTAATACCTGTACTGCAATTTTTTGACTTAAGTACAAATCCATATTAGTAGAACTAAGCTCTAGATTGCCATCTTTTGCTGATAATTTTATGTTTGCATATTCAGGTATTACATTACGTTTTTCAACAACAGATCTTGCAAAACCGAGGGACTGTACTAACGTTTTCGTTTCAACGATTAATTTTAACATATTGTTATTCTCTTAATGTTCCTTGAAATTTTTGCGAAATGGATTCAACTAAATCTTGACTAAATGCATTTAAATCAGTTTCCGATAACGTTCGATCATCTGCTTGTAGTTCTATTTTAATAGATATAGATTTCTTACCTTCAGGTAATTTATCACCGCTATAAATATCAAATAACATCACTGATTTGACAAGATTTTTATTAAAATTATTTATATATGATATTATTTCACCGACTCTATGATCTTGATTAACAATAAATGAGTAATCTCTAAAATTAGCTTGAAAATCTGATACTTTTAATTCATTTCTTTTCCCAAATTTAGCTTTTATCAACGGAAGATTAGTAATATTTAGCTCGAATGCAAATATTTCTTGATTAATATCATAATATTTCAGAATTTTAGGATGTATTTGTCCAAAATGACCTAATAAATTTTTACCAAGTCTTATATTTATTGCTCTAGTTGGATGATAATATTGTGGCAATACTGTCTCATTTGCAACTATACATTTGTCTAAAGATAGTCCTGCATACTCAATTACCTGCTCTAAAGCACCTTTAATATCAAAAATATCATAGCTTCGTCCAAGCGAATGAGGATTTTTATTATTAAATGAACCACTTATAATTGCCGTCAAATAAGTTAATTCTGTATTTAAATTTATAAAACTCGGTCCAACTTCAAAAAAAGCCATATCTTTTATAGCTCGTGCTAAATTTTTACTTACTATACTTATCAAATTTGGTAACACTGTAGGACGCATATAATTTTCATCTATGCTCATAGGATTAAGTAAAAATAACTCCTCTTTTAATTCAGCAAATAATTTGGCATCTTCGCTACTCATAAAAGAGTTAGTTACTACCTCATCATAACCTTGGCTTGCTAATATCCTTTTAAAACTAGATATTCTTTTATATTCTCTTAAATTATTATTATCTTGATGCAGTTCAGGTAGTTTTATACTTTCTATTTTATCATAACCGTAAATACGAACTATTTCTTCAGCTATATCTTCTAAAATATTTATATCATGACGCCAAGAAGGGGCTATTACCTTTATAATATCACCTTTAACGTCTGTAATAAATCCAAGTTTATTTAATATAACTTCTATCTCTTTTATACTTAATTTAATTCCTGTAATTTTTTCTAAAAAATATACTGAAAAATCTAAAGGGATTTTTTGCAGCTCTTGTTCGCCAACTTTTACTACTTCTGATACTTCACAGTTGCCGCATATTGATAAAATAAGATTAGTTGCTATATCTAAAGCCTTTTCAGTAAAATTTCTATCGATATTACGTTCATTACGATACCTAGACTCCGTATCAATTTTTAATCTTCGTCCACTAGCTGCAACCAGTCTTGCATTAAAGCAAGCAGCTTCAAGTATGACATTAATAGTACTGTCATTACAACTACTTTTAGCTCCACAAATAATACCAGCAAGACCTTGAATACCACTTTCATCTTTTATAGTCAAATCATTTTCAGTAAGTAAATATTCTTTACCATTTATGGCATAAAAATTGGCTGTATCATTACTAGATTTCAAAACAGCAGTTGCAATCTCATGATTTTTGTAAGAGATTACTTTACAGTTACAATCACGACCTACGCTAAGCGCACCATATATCCTATCTGCATCATAAACATGAATAGGCTGCCCAAAGCTATAGGCAATATAATTTGTTATATCCACTAAACTGGAAATAGTTTTTATACCAACATTTTTTAATAATTGCTGCAACCAACTAGGGCTTGGTTTATTTTTTAAATTTCTTATTTCACGAAATGTAAACAAAGGACAAGCTGCTTTATCGTGCACGTTCAGCTTTATTTTAGAAAAAAATGTACTCTTTATTTCCGGCAATTCTAGTTTTTTAAGTGTCCCGAGTCCTTTTGCTGAGAGATCTCTTGCGATTCCATAAACTCCAAGTACATCACCACGATTAGGCGTAACATTAATAACAAATATAGGATCATCTAAACCGTAATATCTAGTAAAATTATCTCCAACTACGGCATATTCAGGTAACTCTATAATACCATTAGAATCTGAAGATAGTAATAATTCCTCTTCAGAGCAAAGCATACCATAGCTTTTTTCACCTCTAATAATAGATTCCTTAATCTTAAAATTACCCTTTGGTATTTCTATTCCGATATTTGCAAGTACTACTTTTATATCTGCTCTTACATTACTTGCACCACAAACTATTTGTAATATACCGTTTTTAGTCTCAACATCACAAAGCTTTAATTTATCAGCTGATGGATGAGGCTTAATGTTTCTAATATATGCCACTTCGAACTTTTGTAATTCTGTCGCCTTATCTATCACCTCTTCTACTTCAAGACCAATATCTGTGAGAGCTTCAGCAATTTCAGTCACTGAAGCTGAAATCTCTAAAAATTGTTTTAACCATGATAACGTAAATTTCATTTTGTCAGCCCTCCTGCTAAATTCGGTATATCAAAACTCTCAAAATTATAATGTTTAAGCCAACGTATATCGCCTTCAAAAAATCGTCTTAAATCTTTGATATTATATTTTAGCATTGCAAAGCGTTCTACTCCAAGACCAAACGCAAAACCTTGATACTCACTTCTATCAATACCAACATTTTTAAGCACATTTGGATGCACCATCCCACACCCAAGGACTTCAAGCCATTTATCATTTTTATTCATTCGAATATCAACCTCAGCAGAAGGTTCTGTAAATGGGAAAAAGCTAGGTCTAAAGCGTAATTCAATATTAGGATTTTCAAAAAAGCTTCTTATAAATTTTATGATAACATATTTTAAATGCCCCATATTGATATTTTTATCAATCACAAGTCCTTCTATTTGGTGAAACATCGGAGTATGCGTCATATCTGAATCTGATCTATAAGTTCTACCAGGTGCTATAAATCTAAAAGGCGGTTTGCCATTTTTCATAGCTCTAATCTGAACTGTTGAGGTGTGAGTTCGTAATAGCAGTGGTTTATCATTTTCACGACCTTTTAAATAAAAAGTATCGTGCATCTGCCTTGCTGGATGGTCATATTCAAAATTGAGAGCGGTAAAATTATGAAAATCATTTTCTATATTCGGTCCATTTTCTATGGTAAAACCAAACTGCGCAAATACTTGTATTAACTCATCCATACATTGAGTTATTGGATGAATAGAACCTTGTTTATATCTTCTTGCAGGAATGGTTAAATCAATTTTATCGGCAGCAAGTTTTAAATTCAATTCTTCTTCCTCTAAAATTTGCACTTTTGCTTTTATTATATTATGTATTTTATCTTTTAATGTATTGATTTTTAAGCCAAATTCTTTACGCTCTTGTCCATTTACTAAACTACTTAATTTTTTAAGCTCACTGGTTACTATGCCGTTTTTACCTAAAAATTCTACTTTATATTCTTGCAAATCTTTTAAATTGTGTACTAATAAGATTTTTTCCTCAGCAAGTTTTAATATTGTTTCTATATTTGCCATCATAATTATTTTTTATTTTTAGATTTTATCTAAACATTGATACAACATAACTTTGTTACATAGTTTAGTGAATCAATACAATATTAGTAATTTTTACTGTGCACAATACATGTATGTACACAACTAAATCAATACACACTTCATATATCCATTTTCTATTCCTACCAATTCCGCTTTAAATATCTGCCCTATTGCTAAATATTTATCTAGCTTTACTGGAATAAAATTCTCGGTATGAGCGACGTTATTATTCTCTATTAATAATTCCACTTTCTGCCCTATATGTTTTTTAAAGAACTCCGTTAATTGATTATAACCATCTTGTCTTAAAATTTTTGCCCTTTCTTTTCTTATATTTTTAGGTACTTGTGGCATACGTATTGCAGGCGTTCCTTCTCGTTCTGAATACGGAAAAACATGCAAATATTGTAATTCCGCTTCTAAAATTAATTTTCTTGTATTTTCAAACATTTCATTGGTTTCAGTTGGGAAACCTGCTATAATATCGGCACCAAATGATACTTCAGGTCGTATTGCTCGCAATTTTTGACAAAATTCTATTACGCTTGCTCTATTATGACGTCTTTTCATACGTTTTAAGATCATATCGTCACCTGATTGTAAGCTAATATGAAAATGCGGCATGATCCTCTTACTATAAGCTATAAGCTCAAAAAATTCATCATCTACTTCCGCTATATCTATTGAAGATAAACGAATCCTTTTTAGCTCAGGTACTAAATTTAAAACTCGTTTGATCATTTGTGCGAATGTTGGGCTTCCAGGCAAATCACTACCATAAGCTGTTACATCTACACCAGTAATCACTACTTCTTTAAAGCCTTTTAATACTAAATGTTTTACCTGTGCTACTATAGTTCCTATAGGTGTTGATCTACTTCTACCTCTGCCGTAAGGAATTATACAAAAAGTACAATTATGATCACAACCGTTTTGCACCTGAATAAAAGCACGAGATTTACCGTCAAAACTACTAACCAAATGACATGCAGTCTCTTTAACAGACATGATATCATTAACTGATATTTTTTGATCAGTGATTTGATAATAATGAGATAATAACTTCTCTTCATTACCTATAACTTTATCCACTTCCGACATATTACCGTACATTTTTGGATTTGCTTGAGCACTACAGCCGGTAACAATAATTTTTAAATCAGGATTATTTTTTTTAGCCTTCCGAATAGCTTGTCTTGCTTGTTTTTCAGCTGATTTAGTAACAGCACAAGTATTAAATATTGCTACATTATCGAGACCAGATAATTCTAAGTTTTTCCGTATTATTTCGCTTTCATAAATATTAAGTCTACAGCCAAATGTTACTATTTCTTGTCTTAAATTATTTCTCACAATAATATTCTCCACGCATTACAAAGGTTGCTTCTCCTTGCATTATTATATTACCATCTTCTTCTTGCATGATAAGATTACCGTACTTAAATACTACCGTACTTGGTGAATGGACAAACCCAAGCTTTAAACCAGCAGCAAAACTACCGCAAGCTCCACTACCGCAAGCAAGCGTTAACCCTGCTCCTCGCTCCCAAACAGATAAATAAATTTTATTATCTTTTACTTCAGCAAAATTCACATTTACTCCATCTACAAATAATTCTTTAGCCTGTAATTTTTGACCGATAATTTTTTGATCTTGCGGTTCTAATTTACTAAAAATAATTAAATGTGGATTACCTATATCAACACACATCGTTTCTTTTAAATCAAGCATATAACGCTCTGCAAATGCCCAAATTCTATCACGGCTTGGCATCCAAGTTTCATTAAAACTCACGTTTCCTACATTCACACTAATCTTATTTGCAGCTTCCACATTACATAACAATTTTTTCTTGCCTACCATTATTGTAATATCTTTCTTTCCTGTATCAAGATAAATTAACTTTGCTAAACATCGTGTAGCATTACCGCATAATTTAGCATTAGATCCGTCTATGTTGTATATAATCATTGTATAAACATTATTATACTCTTCATAAATAATACACTGATCACAACCAATACCTGTATGACGATCAGCCATATTTTTGGCTAATTGCGATAAATTGCATACAGTGGCTAAATCCCGTTTATGAACAATCACAAAATCATTACCAAGACCATGCATTTTTACAAAGTTAATTTTATTAATCATAATGATTTACATATTAGAAAATTGTATTATAACAAATTTCTTTCAATTTACTATAATGAATTTAGGATACAATATAGACTATTATGCTAATTTCATACTTCTTATCACTTCAAAATAACTATGTATAATTTGCAGTAAGACAAAAAAAATAAAGATATAATTATTGATAAATGACATGTTAGGTGATACATGAATAAAATTGATGACGATGTAATAAGTATCTAGACTTTGCAAAAAAGCTCAGATTGACGTAGTAATATCAAAATACCAATACTTAAAGAAGATATCAATATAAAAATGATAATATATACTTTGAGGCATAATACCTTAGATATACTTTACTTGATACACGTACTAAAATTTGTGTTTAGCTTTTCAACACTAACAACATTAAATAAAATCAATTCAAGACTCTTCAAGTAAAATAGCCATGTTACTTGCAGAATGCATATGAATTCAATATATAGAAATAAGACATTTAATAGATTTAAACTTTTATGAATATATTTAATAAAGCTTATTATACATAGATAATTATCTTATCTAAACAATAATCAAATATAGAAACATTAATAAAAACTACAATAACTAATTTAGCTATAGAAGAACAAAAAATTATGGATACTGAAACTAAATTAGAAATAATAGGCTATGTTATAGTAGAAGCTAGAATTGGAGCAAACAAAACAGTTTCTATACCTAAAAAATATTAGTAAAATAGACATTTAGACTGATTTACTGATTTCACAGTAAAAGAAAGCAAAAAATTAAAATAATGAAAATACTTAATATCATGCTAAGTCGTGATCTTGGCGGTATTCAACAAGCATTTTTAGACTATAATGCAGCGCTTGAGATACAGAAAATTGAGGTTATAAATGTCACTTCTTATAAAGCAAAAATAAATTCTTTTCTAAATAGAAGAAGTTTTAAACTAATTAACTTAATACCGATTGACCCATTATCGGTACTTATTCTTAAATATATAATCTACAAAACTCAGCCTGATATAATTATAGCACACGGCAATAGATCAATAAATTTTAGCAAACTCGCTAAACCTCATAATACCAAATTAGTAGGTATTGCTCATAATTATAGTTTAAAAGGACTACGTAAATGTGATTTTGTTATTGCATTAACGTATCATATGAAAGAATTTCTACTAAAAAATCATTTTGATAAATCTAGGATATTTGTCTTACCTAATATGATAAATATTACTAAAAATTTTGTCCCCAATAAAATATATAAAAAAGTTATCGTAATTGGTGTACTCGCAAGATTTGTAGCTAAGAAAGGTATTGATGTTCTCATTAAAGCTACTAAACTTTTAAAAGACAAGAAATATGACATTCAAGTTGTTATAGGTGGAAACGGCAATGAAAAAGATAATTTAATTGCTTTAGTACATAAACTTAATTTACAAGATCAAATATCATTTAAGGGATGGGTTAATGATAGAGATACTTTCTTTAAACAGATTGATATTTTTTGCTTACCATCTCTTCATGAACCTTTCGGCATTATAATACTTGAAGCAATGGAAGCAAGTGTGCCTATTGTTAGCACTGATACTGAAGGACCAAAAGAAATTCTAAAACACCTAAAAGATGGGCTTATATGTAAAGCCGGCTCTATTGAAGATTTAGCAGAAAAAATTATCTATCTAATAGATAATCCTTTACAAGCAGCAGAATTTTCTAAAAATGCCTACCTTAAACTTAAACAAAATTATGATATTAAGGTTGTTTCTAAAAAATTAGAGTATATTTTAGAAAGTTTCAGATAAATTTAAATTAGTCATAAAATGATAATCTATATTGACATATTAGTTATTGTCTACAAATCTCTTTAATACGATTATTCAGATTTAAAACAATAAACTGAATAATTAATATGTAAAAATTGCTGCAAGTAATAACATGAGTAGTATATTTAGATTACTGAAAAATACTTATGACTGAATAAAATGTACTACAAAATATAATTAATAAGGTTACTATTAAACTTTAAAAGCTAAGTTCTATAATTCCACTTAGAAGAGAGTAATAAAAATGTCAGACCGCGGCTTAACAGTATTTAAGACACATCTAATCATTTTTAAAAAATCATGTGATCAGCGAAGCTTAACATTATGTTATTAACAATACTCAAAAAGAATATAATTCGAATTTAGGTAACAAAAGTTATAATAGAAGATATCTCGTATTACAAAACTTATTAAATTATACCTCAGGTTAGAATAGAAATATTAAGTGCAAATTCAGTGAATGCATATATTTTTCATTTCAAAATCAATTACAGAAAACACAAACAAATTTACTAACCTTGAAAAAATCATAAAATAATAATAAATTAAGAATAAATTATTGCAGAAGAACAATATTTACAAATTCTAAGTAATATAAATATTCTTAACGCTAGCGTGTAACTTGATAAAGCTATTATTGTAAATGCTAATTTACAAATCGACTGTAAATTTAGCTAAAGTAACTGATATAACTTATTTAGTATAACTAAATTTAATCTCATAATAAAAGCTTTGTAAAATAGAAGAGAAATGATACTCACCAATATGCAGTTATGATTATATAATGAAGCAGAGACAAGTGTGTTATGATAGTAATTTTACTATATTTATAATCTTTTATTACTGGATGCATAAGACAAGGCACAAAATGACAAATGACATAATATACATATAATATTAATAATTGTTTATTACAGAAAATATTTATTAGTAATTAAGCATATGATTCTTTGTGCATTATTCATGATAATTATTTTGATGTTTTAAGCATTCTGCCATAATATAATAAGCTATAATAAGCAAGAATTTTACTTAAAATAATATTTTTAAACCATTATTCATGTTTAAGCAAGCTCACTCATGTCTTCAGTTAAATTAAAATTTGAAAAACAGTAGTCAATAATATCCAGCATTTGAGTTACATTCATAGTAAGTAACATCACAACTCAAAATGCACTACGAAGCAGTCCTACTGAACTGATCATCTATCTTCATCGTCATATCATAAAGTATACTAATAGGTTACCATATTACTTTTGATACTATGCTCGTATACAGAGTTGAATATTACGAAGTAATTCTGTATAAACATTTACTCAAATTAGAACATAAAAGAAATTACAAAATGCTATAGAATAGAATAAGTTAATAATTAATTTATAAAAATGATAATACACTTTGTCTTTATATCAAGAAAGTTATTGAAATCTTAACTATCAAATAATAATTTGATATAAACTATCCATAAGCAACAAGATATCAATACTATTGGTATAATTAATTCTATATTTTTTCTGCCTATATACTGTTTATTATTTAAACTATAATCATACTATTTTAGTAGTAAGCACTGTTGCTTTTATTGATCTATTTATAATCATTGATAATATGTCTTTCATTGCTCCAACAATTGCATTGATTTTATAGTGATTTAAAATAATCATAAGACAGATCACAAAAAATAAAATATCAAAATGTATTATCACTAATAGCAGTATATTTTACGAAACTTTTATATGAATTACTGAATGAACTTAACTAGTGTTATTACTACTGCTATTTTATAGCAATTATTGCGATAATAGTAACTGTTTCATCATGCCACCTGATCGTAAGATCCAAAAAATATTAATATGACATAATCAATCTGTAAAATGATAACGAATAATCATGATTTATTAATATAGAAAAAACACCTGAACATATTATCAAATAATAATTTAGTTTATAAACTTTATTAGCACATTTAAAAATTACTATGCTTATATTCCACCATTTCTTATTTTTCTTTGAAAAATCTGTAAAGATTTTATGCTTGATCCTGATAGTAAATAAATTTTAGTTTTGACTGAAGCTATGCAAACTATTTCTTTTGATTCGATACTAAAAGAAAAGTAACAAGTAAGTAATTCTTTAAAAAACATTAACATAGATTATTTTTTTAAATCTTAGGTGTTTTGGATAAAAATTATGGGATTAATAATTGTGTGATTTTTATTAGTTTAAAACAATTCAATCAACAAATTTGAACTGACTGCATATAATGGATAAGTTATGCTCAAAACTATATTGAGTTAGTAAGTTTAAGAGACATAAAATATACTAGCTATTACTAGTGACGTATAAATAACAAAAAAATTCAACTATACTACACCTATAATATGATTTGATAACAATAAACTATTTAATTGATTTGTTATTTTTTTTGAGCTCGCTTAAATTTTTTAAAATCTTTTTTGTAATATGTAATCTTGCTTATTAATGCATTTTCAGGTAGGCAATAATTTATAACAATCAAAACTAAATTTTTAAGTTATTATTTAATTATATTTTTTCGGAAGTGCAAAATCTCGAGAAATAAAACTTCTGATTGTAAAAAGATCTTATATAGAACAAGCATTATTTGTGTCATCATCATCTTCACGTATAAACTTTTGCTTTACCTTAGAAGTATTATTATACGGATTACTGTTTTTGATCGGCGGATAATTTACATGCTCATAATTTGTGACAGGTGGTACATAATTTTGATTTACTGTGGCATTTGGACAAGTATATTTTGTGATATCACGCTTAGTTTCTTTAAGCATTGCTTTTATCTGATTTAATTCCTCTTCTATTTTTTTTTCTTTATAGCTATCATCTTTTCTAACTTTTTTATTTGCTTTACTTAAAGTCATAACATTATTAGATTGAGTTGCACTAAATTCTGCTTTTTGTCTTGCTATATCACTTTTAATCATATTAAGATACATTTCACGATTTCTCTTGACATTATCTATTTTCTCACTTATTAAAGGACCATCATTATCATAGTTATCATCAACGTCATTATCATAATCAATATTATCTTCTACTATATTTTTTTTAGCCAAAGCAATATATTTATTATTATATACAGGTTTTCTTTTACCACCTTTAGCACCTTTAACATCAAACAATTTATTGTTTGCTGACCTTTGAAAATAGTTCCGAAAATTATCAGTACAAGATGAAAGTAAAAATATTCCTAAAAATAATATTATAATTTTTTTTAACATAATTATTCCAAAGCTTTTATTATGATTAATGTCATCATATAATAAGCAATTATGCAAGAATAAAGCACTAAAGTGCTATGAACTTAATAAAATTATTATTATTTTGAGATATTTTTGATATTCTTGTATGAAGTAACAACAATATCATGCATTCAAGTAATTGAAAAATGCGTTATAAACTTTAAAACAAGATTACTGTGCCTTTATTATTTGCAATTTTTTTTGCAATAATAGAAAATACATCAAGAGTAAAACTATAGAAAAACAGTATCTTCTATTAAGTTACTTAGCAACAGATGTCCTTCTTGCTTTCTGTTTAATAAATTTTGTGCAGCATCCTCTAGTAACTGTCTATTACTTATCAAATCAAGTATTTGATCAGCTAATTTCTCAGCAGAAATATTATTTTGTTCTAAACACCACCCTGCTTTGTTATCTGCTAATAATTTTGCATTGTAATATTGATGATTATCTGCAGCACTAGGCAGTGGAATAAAAATTGTTGGCAACCCTATATATGTCAATTCTTCTATAGTAGATGCTCCTGCTCGTGAAATCACTAAATTGGCTACTTTATATTGCAATGCAATATTATCAAAAAATTCAGCAAATTCATATGTAATGTTTAATTTCGAGTATATATCTTTTATTTTTACTTGATGCGCTAATGATGCTTGCTGGATTATCTTTAATTCAAGATTTGGCTGTTTTTTCATTAAAATTTCGATACTTGCAGGTATCAGCTCTGAAAATAACTTGGCTCCTTGACTACCGCCAAAGATGAATAATGTAAAAATATTACAATTGGAAAATTTATTATTACGCGCCTTAACAAAATGATTTAATGTGTTTGTTAAGACTGTTTTAGTTAATTTGGTTGGACAATGTTGTGATGCTAAGTATATAAACGAATCTAATTCTCTAATATTCTTTCTAACTATTCCACCAGTCAATACTATTTTACTTTTTGCAAATTCTGGTACATTCTTTATGTCTTCATAAGAAATAGCGATCTTTTTCGCAAAGCGTGCAAAAAATTTATTAACCTTACCAAGGTAAGAATTCTGCTCATGAATTATAATCGGTATTCTTAAAAAAATTGCTGCAAACATTGGTGCTATAACAGGATAACCACCAAATCCTATAATGACACAAGACTTTATATGATAAATTAATTTAATAGATTTTAAAAATGCAATTAATAATGTTGGCAAAAACAACAAAATATTACTAAATCGTTTCAAATCTAAGAGATAAAAAATTATTTTCATATCTTTGTTGATATATTTTTTGCACCTTAAATCAGTAATAAAATGCACTATATAACCACGTTTTATAAGCTCTTCTCCAAGAGCAACTGCAGGAAAAAAATGTCCACCCGTGCCACCTGCTACTAAAATTATTTTTTTCATATTTCAATATTACAAATTTTATATGAATTTAAAGGGGTTCGGTGCCTCGTAAATCCAAGAAGCATACCAGTTGCGATAGCTATTGCAATTGTTGAAGAACCACCATAACTAATAAATGGTAATGTCATACCTTTAGTAGGTAGTAAATGTAAAGTTACACCAATATTAATTATTGCTTGCAGTCCTAATTGTGCAATTATACCACTAGCAGCGAATTGTACAAATTTATCTGTTTCGTTTAATAATTTAATAAAACTGCTTAATACTATAAAAGCAAATATAGCGATAACAATAAGGCAAATAATAGCTCCAAACTCTTCACCTGCTACAGCAAAAATAAAATCCGTATGCGAGTCAGGAAGTACCTGTTTTACTACACCCTCCCCTGGACCACATCCATATAAACCTCCATGCTCAAAAGCCTTAAGAGATTTACTCACTTGATAATTCTCACTACTTTCAGGATCTAAGAATGAATTAATTCGTTGCGTTACATGAGGTAACCAAAAATACGCAATAGTTACTCCTAACATTCCTAAAAAAACAGCTAGCATAATCCAAAATATTGGCATACCTGCAATAAAAAGCTGAATACCGAACACTGCTGTAATCATTACAAGCATTCCGAAATCCGGCTGAATAATTAAAAGAATAGCAACAATAAAATAAAATATTACACAAATTGTAAAACTTGGAAAATCATCATTAAATTTTAGCGCTAATATCCATCCAGTAACAACTTCAAAAAATGGTTTGATAAATTCTGAAGGCTGAATAGAAAGACCTAAAATATTAATCCATCGCACTGCACCTTTTACTTCATATCCAAAAAACTTCACTGCTATTAATAAAACAACACTCATAATAAATCCCAATATTGCAAAACGCCTTAACCATTTTTTATTAAGACATGACAATAATAATATTAATCCTGAAGCAACAGCTAAATAAAATATTTGTCTAGAAGCAAAATAACTTTCTTCAAGCCCTATTCTACTTGCTACTATTGAACCTGAAGTAGTAACAAGCATGAGACTAAAAGCAAATAAAATAATTAAAGAAATTATTATTTGCCTATCGGTACTACGCCACCATAATTTTATAAAGTTATTAGATATTTCATTGTTCATATTATATATTCTTTCAATCAATAGTAATCTTGGTTACAATCTAATCAAATATCCTGAGATTGCTTAGTAAATAATTACTTCCAATGACATTTTTTGATAACTTGATAAACAACTCACCACGCTCCTCAAAATTTTTAAATTGGTCATACGAGCTACAACTTGGTGCTAACAAGATATTTTTTATCTCCGTATTATCACTTACTGCATCCTTATAAGCAATATTGAAAGCATACTCAAGATTATCACATATTACACAATCTATTATATTCTTAGCAGTATTTGCAAACATTGTTTTAGCTTGACCATAAAAATAAGCTTTTTTAATTTTATTAAAATAAGGTTTTATTCCCTCAATACCACCCTCTTTAGGGATACCTCCAGCAAGCCAATAAATATTATCTAGTGCTTTAATTGATTGTAATGCAGATATAGCATTTGTCGCTTTACTATCATTATAAAAACTTATATTATTTATACTACCAATATATTGCATTCTATGATGCAAGCTTTGAAAACTACTTATGGACTCAAGTATTTTTTTAGATTCTACTCCTATTATTTTAGATACTGCATAACTTGCAGCTATATTCTCACAATTATGCAGCCCTTGCAAATTTTTATTCAAAGGCAATTTATAAGTTAAATTATTATCGTGAATTTTATCATCAACTATTGATATACCATTGTTAAGAATTTTAGTAACTGAGAATGGAATTAATTTTATCAACTGCTCTCTCTGTAATAGCAAAAAAATTTTACGACAATAATCATTATCAATATTAATTACTGCATAACTATCTTTATCCATTCGATCAAAAATTTTAGCTTTTGCTGCAATATAACCGTTCATGTCCTGATATCTATCTAAATGATCAGGAGTTATATTAAGAAGCACTGCAACTTTAACTGTAAAGATTTTGACTAAATCTAGCTGAAAAGAAGATAATTCAAGTACATACCCGTCTTTACTTGCCTTAGCTTGTAAAGCAGGAACTCCAATATTACCAGCAACAGTATAGTCTAAACCGTTACTATTTAAGATATGACTTATTAAAGCAGCAGTAGTACTTTTACCGTTTGTACCGGTTATAGCTATAAATTTTAAGTTTTTTGACTTTTCAAATAATAAATCTATATCTGAAATAATTGGAATATTAAAATGATGAGCAATTCTTACTACTTCATGCGTAAGCGGAACTCCAGGACTTAAGACAATTTTATCTAAATCTTGCCATCTTGAATCAGATAAAATAGTAATAAGTTTATTTCCAAACAATTTTTCAAATATATCTCTCTTTGCTTTTAAATCATCATAAACAATTAAATCATATTTATTTTTCAGTTCTTCATAAACAGATATTCCTGTTTTACCAAGCCCGAAAATACCTATTTTTTGTTTTGTATATGCATTCATTAGTCATTGTAGTTTTTTAAGTAAGTATCCAAGACAAACAGATAGCGATTGAATTCAAAAAGAATGTGGAATTAATACAGTGAAGATCAAAAGCTGTGAATTAATACCTAAAATTACAATTCTTATAGAATTAAGTAGCAAATTTTAGAACTGCATCGAGTATATTAGTTCATATCATGCATTAAAGCTTGTTCACCTTCATTCAATTCACATTTCACTTTTATATTATTGTAAGTTGTTTTATTATTTCTAGGATCTATTAAGTAATAATGAGGCGGTGTTTCGAGTGTTTTAACACGCTGTACTTGATATTCATTTGGTCCTGCTGTTGATAGACCTAAGGTTTCTTTTAACTTCTTATTACAAGCAGAAGTAATGAATAAAAGAGTAAATAATAAAAAAATCTGTTTCACTTAAATACCTCTAATTTAAATTATATTTTATCATTACTGACATGATCAGTGTTACGAATTTTTGCAGCCATAGCTTCAATTTGAAGATTATCAAAATTCTCTTTTGATGTTTCTTCAATAACTTTTTTAGTACTAAAATAATCTTCTATTAAGATAATGACTCCTAACGTAATAAAGCAATCAGCTAAATTAAACACGGGAAAGCTATAGTTGCGATAATGAAAATGAATAAAGTCAAAGACAGCCCCTCTACAAAACCTATCAATTAGATTACCAATAGCGCCACCAATAACAAAATTATAACCTACAAAACTACCTATAGTTTTTGAACATATCATCAAATGATATAAATAACACACAATAATCATGTTCGTTATTAAGAAAATAGCATTACTATATTGATAGTATTCACGCATTAAACCAAAGCTAATACCATAATTCCAAGTATAAACCATATTTAAAATAGAAGTCACCTTAAGCATTAAGCCTGGCTTCCATCTTAAATTATTAATAAACCACCATTTGGTTAACTGATCAATAATAACTAAGGTTATTATTATACGACTACTACGTGAGAACGTAAAATATAGTTTTTTAAATAATGAGATCATAGATGATTAATATATTTATAAATATAAGAAACGAATCTAAAAAGGTTTAATCGTTCCAAAAATGAGAAGTGCATACCAATAATGGTACACAGCATCTGTGAAAAACACCAATTTATGAAATTGATCAAGTATCATAAAGACACTGTGTTTATCTCATCAGTATACGACTCCTTATCAAGCTTCACATTTAAAGTTTTTATTTCTTGTTTAAATTGTTTAAATTTTTCTAAATTTTTGCCGTTTAATTCTATACCAGGTGTTGTTTTAACTGACATAGGATTCACATGTTTGCCATCAATTTTTACTTCATAATGTAAATGCGGTCCACTAGCTCTACCTGTACTACCAACATATGCTATAACTTGCCCCTGTTTTACTATACTTCCTACTTTTAAATTTTTTGCAAAACTTGAAGCATGAGCATAGGCAGTAGATAGTGTACCACTATGTTTTACTTGAATAAATTTTCCATAACCTGATTTCCAACCTATCTCCGTTATAACACCGTTTCCAGCAGAATATATAGGTGTTCCGGTTGGAGCTGCAAAATCAACACCTCTATGCATTTTAGTATAACCGAGTATTGGATGTTTTCTATTACCATAATGTGAAGAAACTTTTATCACTTTTAGCGGAGTTTTAAGTAAGCTTCTTTTTACACTTTTACCATCTTCAGAAAAAAATGCATAATTATTCGCATTATTATCATGTGAATAGCGATATATATTATATTCTTTCCCTGAAAGATTTAATGAAACATATAGAATTTTACCATGATGAGAAAATTTACCGTCTTCAGTTATATATTTTTCTGTTATTACTGTTGCAGTATCACCGTTTTTTATTTGACGCTGAAAATCGATTTGATAAGCATAAGCATTAATTAACTCTATTATACTATTATTTGATAAACCAAGCTTTTTAAGAGCTGACATAAAATTTGATTCAATATTTACAGATGATTTAGAAACTTTTTTACTTAAAGGTACTACAATTTCTTCAACTTTAAAATTATCGCCTTCTCTAATTACTTCAACAGTTTTTAGCTTATCAATAATTATAATAATTTTATTTAAGAATGTTATCTCTGAAGTTAAATCCTCATCATCGTTTTCGGTAATTTTTGTTTCATATTCAAAAGTAATTTGCTGACCTATTTTAAGAGTGGAAGATAATTGACCTGCTTTTACTAAATTTATAATTTTTTCTATATCATTTTTAGGGATTTTTTGTTCTACCAAAATTGATTTTATAGTATCACCTTTTTTTACTACTACTTCTTTAAATGAAATTGTTTCTTCTTCACTACTATCCGGCTGTACTAAAGTTATGGATAAGGTATCATTCACATAATTATTAATTGCAAAAGATACAAAAAAAACTAAACCTATAAATAATAACAATGACAAGAAAAATGCAGGAGTAAAGATTTTCTTTAAACGTGCACTAATAAAAGATGATTGTACATTAAAACCATATAGTATGGTATCATTCATTAAAATTGCTCCGAAGATTATTTGAATCAATTTTTTATTACAATAATATGAACTATATATAAATAAATTACAATAAAAAATTGTAAAATTTTGATTACGTAGTTATTATTGATTTAAAATCATGATATGAATAAGATTATGACTAGGCTTTATACACAGTAGTAACTAAAAATGAATGTTCTAAAACATCATAAATAGCATATTATTATAATAATTCTTTAATTCTTTAAATAACATTATCTATGTCAATGATGGAATAGTAGGTGATTTGTTGTGATTTATTAAATCAAAGTCATATTAACATTGCTACGCAAAGCTAAAAAGTAATGTAAAGATTTTAAACGTCAACCTATAAATAATTATAATGAGCAAAAATTTTAAGTTCTTTCACATATTTGTTGATAAAGTTATATATTACCTACACTAAAATAGTTTAATAGATTACGCACTGTTAGTACAGAATATTTCTATAATCAATGCAACATGATCCTAAGTTAATAAATACGAAAGTAATAGAAGTTATAAACTTACTTTAACATCCTAATATTAGGAATACTATCTAGCTCAAATATTATTAAAAATTATAGTGTTTACAAAAATTTATTTATTTTTACTTTAACAAAAAATGCATATCTATTTATACTAATGTAGTAACTTATATAGTTGCTACGAATATTATTAAATATTTGCCAAAACAATCTTATAGAAAGTTTAAAGTAGATATATATTGCTTTAATTTATTTTTTGATTGCTGATAGTAATTGTTTTTCTTCTGAGTCGTTAGCGTGGCAAATAACATTCTAGCATCATGCAAGTCCGAGTATGGATGAGTTATATCATATTCATGATTTTCTGCTTTATATTATTAGAAAAGCTATTATTTTATTTGTTGCTGGATTACTTTGCGTTGTATGTATAAGATATAATGCAACAAATAATCCTGTACCAGAAAAATTTTCACATAATCTTTTAATACAAAATAATTTGAACTGTTATACCTATAATTATCTTAATTATTACAATACAATCTTTTAAAGTATTGCGTCATGCCAAAAAATATCTGAAATTGATTTAATAGTAGGTTATCAATAGTATTGGCATTATATTATATCCTAATTATGATAATTTAGAATTTAACAGCGTAATGATCCTTGATAAGGATTTAAAAGTTGGCCAAAAAAAGATTACTAGATGTTGATAATCGAATTTTTATTCTTAAATATACTACAATAAGATTTGTTATTACTTCGTCTGATGTAATACATATTGTTGCTGTACCGTCACTTGGTTTTAAAATTGATGCAGTCTCAGGAAGCATAAGTGAAACATGGACAAGAGTTACTAAAAAAATGAGTATATTACGGACAATGCTTTGAACTATGTGTAATCAATCACGTCTTCATGCCAATTGCAATAGAAGTAGTAAGTAAGGAAGATTTCAACAATTTGATTGCCCTCAAGAATAAGATTGCTATGAATAGTAAAAGTTCAAAATTAACATCCAAATAATAAGAAGAATAAAGAAATCAATCTTAAATAATGAATTTACTTTAATGTGGAAATTTATTTTTTTAGGATTTAGAGTCTAATTAATTCCATAAGAACGTGGTAGAGATATTCTAATATAAAATTTAAGAAATTAATTTAAATTACAATTGCTATGAGCTTTTTAACAAATATAGAAGACCTAAATTGTGATAATTAACATACTCCAAACTTGTTTATGAGGAGGCTTTTTGCTACTAAATCACCAAAATATTGGAATTATGTTATCATATTTGCGATTTTTTCTGAAATTGTCTGAGGGTTATTTTCCTTTATTTTTAGGTTAGAGCTTGCAATGCCAGGCTGCACTTTCTTAAATCATGATTTTCAGTTATATAACGTGCTTATCACGGTACATGCTATTATTATTCTTTATGATTCTGCATACATTATTCAGTGAATTTGGCAACTATTTTATACCTCTATTATATAGGAGAAGCTGATATAACATTTCTATGCCTTAACAATACTAGTTTTTGGCTACTAATTCCAGATTTTCTTTTACTTATTAGTTCAGCTTTTCTCGGAACTATATGGCACTCTACCATCTTTTAAGTAATTTGAACGGTCATACAGGTACAGCAGTCGATATAACTATTTTAGCTTAAATTTAACCGGACTCTCATCAATACTCAGATCAATTAATTTTAATCATTAATATAAATATGCTGCGATGGAGTTTTTCAAAATGCTATTATTCTTGATATTAGTAACTGCATTTCTGATAATCTTAGCTATACCTGTGCTTAGCGTAACTATCACTATGCTACTTACCGATCATAACTTTGGCACTACTTTGTTTAAACCTTGTGGTTGTAGTAATCCTTTATTATTTCAATATCTTTTTTTGCTCATCCTGAAATATACATGGTTATACTCCAAGGCTTGGGCATAGTAAGCTATGTTGTTTCAACTTTTTCACGTAAACCTATATTCGATTATCAAGGTATGGTTGGAGCTATGATCATAATAATCCTATCAAATTCTGAACTTGATAAAATCTTACACGATACATATCGCCTATTTACATTATACGATGTCTCTCAGTGCTTTATTTGCTGCATTTATAGGCTTTTATTATTGGTTTGGTAAAATATCCGGTAAACAATATCCAGGAATTTTAGGCAAAATTCATTTTTTCATTACATTTATTGGTATTAATTTAACTTTTTTCCACAAAATTTTTTAGGTCTTGCGGAAATACCAAGAAAAATACCTAACTACCCTAAATGGTTTGCAGGCTGGCATATGATTTCATAAATAGGAGCATGGATCTCTATGTTTGCTGTTTTTTTGTATTTATCGTTTTCGACATGCTAAAATACGGCAAAAATTGTACAACAAATCCTTGAGGTGATTGCGCTGATACAATCGAATGGAAACTTAATTCACACCCATTATTCCATACTTTTGAAATACTCCCACATATTGTGGAGTAATTTATGGCAATCAATTACTAGTTTTTCCAAACAATACACAGCCCATGTTATTAATGTTTTTCTAAACGATGGTAGCAAATTTTTAAATTAAACTTAGCAGACACGCTTAGTATTGAGTATAATGTGATCTTTAATGTAGAATACTATATTATGCTTTATTGCAAGTTCTTAAATATAAGATACTCCACAAAAACTTAACTAGAAATGGTACAAGAGTGAATTTTTAAAAACATCTTTTAGATTTATTAATAAACTTAATCATAATACTCCTATAATAATAGATTACCATTACATCATTTAATAAAGACTAAAAAGCTCTTCATAATACATTTTTAATATACAAAAATAATAAATCGATAACACAATGCAAGAGAAACCAATTATAGGTATAACACCTGATTTAGCTAAAAATTGTCAAAAATATACTTACGCTGATTTTCCATGGTACGCCTTGCGACGCAACTATGCCGATGCGATTATTGCAGCTGGTGGTATACCGGTATTATTACCTTATCAAAGTGATACAATAAATGAGCTAATGGAACTTATTAATGGTATTGTAATTCCAGGTGGTGATGAAGATATACATCCTAAATTTTATGAGCAAAAATATGCTGAAGATTTAGTAATTTCTAATGAAGAACGTGATCATTTTGAGATATTAGTTTTAAAAAAAGCATTAGAGAAAGATATGCCTGTTTTAGGAATATGCCGCGGTATGCAGTTATTAAATGTTATGTTTAAGGGCACACTTATTAAACATATTCCTGACTATATTAAACATTTTTCTAAACTAACGTATCGAAAAAAATTTGAAAGCAAAACTGAAGCATTTGCAACTAAAGTGTACACATTACCAATAAAATTAGAGTTTGATCATGAACCTATTGAAACTATAATTAACCATATACAACCTGCACCTAAAAACATAGTTTCACATGCAATTAATATAGAAGTAAATACTAAACTTTCTAAAATAGCTAATAACTGTTTACAAACTATGGTTAATTCAACTCATCATCAGGCTATTAAAAAACTTGGTAATGATCTTATTATATCGGCAAAAGCAGAAGATGGTATAGTGGAAGCAATTGAAGCGACAAAACATAAATTTGTTATCGGCGTACAATGGCATCCTGAATATATGAATGATAATGGAGTAGATTTACAATTATTTAAAGCACTAGTAAAAGCTAGTAAGTAAAGATTATCAATATAATTATATTAAAACTATTTATTATAATCTAAGCTGTATAAAATATACAACATTTTTATAGAATTCAGATATAAAAATATAACCTTTACCATTACTATACGATAATTATAATAAAGTACATGTCACATTACCAAGCAATTAAATATTTTACATAGATTATCTTACATCAAATTATTATAAACAGTAATAATACAATACTTTTATTTTGCTACTTGTATATTATCACAATAAGCTATACAATTTTTGAGCTCCCTTACATTATGTAGACTATAATAACAATACCTTATTTTAAAATATAAATTAATATATTGTAAAAGACATAATAAGTAACTAATAATCAAATATTATTGAGTCTACTATATTCTCAATAAGACTTGCTATGCACTATATATAATAAAAATATTATTTATGATTGCTCGTTATTCTTTTTTGCAAAATTTTGCTGAGTATATTATTGATAAATTAAAGAAAGGTATAGAAGTTCAAATAATATTACCTAATAATTTGTTATGTCTAAAATTAAAGCAGATTTTAATCGATAAATATAAAATTAAATTACCTATCATTATTCCTTTTAATGCTATCTTTTTTAAAAAAAATGAATCAGATTATATATCTAAAATAGAGGAATTATTTATTTTATCATCCATTATCACGGAATATAAAGAATTACCATTTAATCTCGAAGAATCATTAAAATCTGCAGAAATCTTAAGAAAATTATTTAATGACCTTATAATCAATAATATTGATATCAAATTAATTGAAGTCTATAACAATTCTAATTATTGGCAAAAGATTTATAAATTTCTAGAAATTTGCTTTTTAAAATGGAAAAAAGCAATATCGCTTACTCAAAAATATACTAAAACAATACATGAATTTAATATACTACAAGAAGAAATCATAAAAATAAAGAAAAGAGATAAACGAATAATACTGGCTGGAATATTCAAGCCTAATGTTTTTTTTAAAAAATTTGAAGAAGAATTAAAGGATTACATAATACATTATAATCCATCATATAATTATATTAGTAATAATATATCTTATTCTGAACCTAATAATATTTATGAAGAAGCAAAACAAATCGCTTATATATGTGAACTTAATAAAGATAAACATATTGCAATTGTTACAAACGATAATAAGCTTAAAAAAGTATATTGTAATTTTTTAGATCAAAAATATTCAGACCTATTAGGTAATGATTTAAGGCGTACTAATATAGGGGAATTACTAACTGCAATTATTAAAATAATATGTAATAATTTTGATTTAAAACTTCTATTTTTATTACTTAAAAATCCTTTAATTAACTGCCATTCTGTGCAAAAGTTAGAGTTAATGCTATCTAATCAAAACCGTTTTATATCATCGCCTAAATATTTATTGCAATTACAATTTGAGAATGAAGAACTCAAAGAGTATTGCGCTAACTTAATAGATATTTTATTTACAAATAACCCGCATAATATAACAGGTATTTTAACCTTAACTCAAGAGATAGCTGAAAAACTTTTACCTACTATTTGGGAAAAAGAAGAAGGTGAAGTACTAATTGAATTTTTAACAAATTTAATCTCATATAGCAAACATATAAATTTAATGAATAAAAAAGATTTCCCTAAAATTTTTTCTTTTTTACTATCTAATATCAAACATTATAAAAATACTGACTCTTCTAGTATTATTATAGGACAACCTGAAGATTTAGTATTATGTAGATTTGACTTAATTATATTACCGCATTTTAATAATGAACACTGGTCCCCTAACGCTAAACCGCACCCATTGCTTAGCAAAAAAGCCTTACAAATACTAAATATAGATTACAATGATGCAATAACTACTATGCTATATACAGATTACTTCAATTTATTACTACAAAATAAGCAAATAGTTATACTAAACGCTAAAAAATATAATGGCAAGTTGTCTACCTCATGTAATTTATTTTTGAGGCTACAACTTAAACATGTCATACCGTGGTTTGACCCAAAATTACTCACTCCTGCTACAAACTCACTAGATATCAAATCACAGGATGATCATAAACTCACAACCATTAGTCACTCCTTTCCAAGTGTCTTATCAGTAACCGATATAGAATCATTAATAAGAAACCCATACGGTTTTTATGCTAAGAAAATACTTGGGTTATATAAAAAAGATAACATATGGGAAGAACCTAAAATATCAGATTTTGGTAATTTTATTCATAAAGTTTTAGAAAAATATTCTAAAAATTACGACAAACAATATGTGTGTTTAAATTTGCTTGATAAACAAGCTGCTTTAATAAATATCGGGAATCATATTTTATACAGCACTATTTTACCAGCGTATACAAAAAAAATTTGGCAAATAAAACTTACAGCGTTTAGTAAAACTTTTATTCTATTTGATATAGAACGCAGAAAAAATTGCAAAGAAATCTATTTTGAAATTAAAGGTGAATTACGTCTAAATATTGCAGGTCAAAATATAAAAATAATCGGTATAGCAGATAGAATTGAAGTTAGTAAATCAAACGATATAACTATACTAGATTATAAAACTGGCACTATCCCAACTAAAAAAGAAATAGAGTTTGGACTCTCTCCTCAGCTTATTATCGAATGTTTAATGTTACTAGAAAATGGATTCAATATAAAGTCATTCAGCAATCTTGAGACAAGTCAATTGTCTAATATTCACATTGGCAGAGATACGGTCATATGCTCTAGAGCACAAGTTGTCAATCCATCTTATCTAAAGAATTATAAATCTAGCTGTATAAATAAAAAACTCACCATTGCCTATGTAAGAATCACTAGTACGGAACCATATATACAAACAACAGAAATAGACTTAAACATTGAAACTTTACATAAACATAAAGCAGGATTAATAAGACTACTCGAATATTACGTTACCAACAAGTCCTTTTCTTATGATTTTAATTTATCAAACTATAATGATTATAGGCATTTGACTCGATGTTATTACATTAATTCTTAATAGAGAAATCTACTAAGATTACTAATATTAATAAATTCTAAATAACAACAGACTGGTGTTTTATGCATTTATAATGAATCCTATAGTTCCATAATTAACTTAAATCCTTTATGCTTCGACATAATAATCTTACTATTCGTATTATAAATAATTGGATCATTAATTTGCTCATGACCAAATCTATTTGTTTTAAATACTGGTATATTCAAACTATATGCAAAATTACGAAGTACTAACATTGTTGCATCAATATCTTTACCAAATGAACCAAATATTATAGCCTTAACACTCTCCAGTAACATTGATTGTTTTAAGTGTAAAAGCGCACGATCTAATCTAAAAGGGGCTACATTCGTATCTTCTAAAAAAAGAATTTTACCTTTAGCCTTAATTTGCCATCGTGTACCGATACTAGTCTGCACAATAGTTAAGTTACCTCCTGTTAATTTGCCTTGCACAAGACCACTTGATTTTGCTATATCGTTAAGAGGTATTAAATTATCTATAGTTACTTGCTTTACTTTACCTTTTAATATTTCACCAAGCTTGGTAAAATTACCTTGATCTTTTTCTATCTTTAATAGATCTGCTATATTACTTCCGTGAATTGTTCTCCATCCCCATTCTTGTGATAAGAAAAGATGTAATGCTGTTATATCGCTATATCCTATAAAAAATTTTTCTTTATTTGGTTTTGAAATCTTGAGTAAATCAGGAATTATTCGAGCAGAGCCATAACCACCTCGTAAACTCCATACTACATTATCTGACTTATCAAATAACGCATCCATCAAACAATTAAATCTCACTTCGTCACTACTAGCAAGAAAGGGTAATTTATCTTTCATAAAACATTTAGTAGGAATTTGTAAATTTAATCCATTAATATTTTTTAAATCTGATAACGTCTTATTATCAGCACCTGTAGCAGTAGCCACAACTGTAATCGGGATATTTGTTAGACTATTACTAACAGAAAACACTGATATTGAAAAGAATAATATTATTAGTAAAGATAAGTTTTTAAGAACCATGAAAGTATACTGTGCTATATCATGACTGATCAATAATATGATACATGAAAGAACTTGATGCCTGCCTCTAAAGGAATGGAATTAAAAGTAAAAATAACTTTAAGATTACTAAAAATCAGAAGTACCACCAATAAGCTCTACTTGTTTAATTTGTACTTCTTCAATAGAACTTTCATCGACACTACCTTCCTGTACAGTTTTATCTATTTTCTCTTCAAAAGAAGCATATGGATTTGTTATACCATTTTCTATAAAAAATTTTTGTGTCAAAATACCGTTCCATGTTGCAGGATATTTGATATTTACTGCATTATCTAAAAGAGAAGTACCAACACATCCATCAACATTAATAGTTGTTCCTTTAGTACAATTCATAAATTCTACTACCCCATCAGGATCTAACTTTGAGAAATAATTTTTAAATTCAGCAGTTACATTACTAACTTTAGTACAATGTGCTGCTTCTTCTAAAGCTTTTTGTACTAATTCGCTTTGACTAATATGTATAGTAGGTACAATAATATTATGTTGCTGAATATTAAAAGCAAGTATATCTTGAGTATTAGAATCCAATCTAGATGCTAAATTTTCATACTGAATTGGGTTATTTTTAGCTGCTTGTAAAGTCATTACTATTTCTTGAAATATTTGTACTATTTCTGAATGACTACTTGTAGTGCTTGTCATCCAATCCCATTTAAAATATTCAAATCTACCAGTAGCATGATTAGGCACCGCAACATGTGCGAACTCACAATCATATTTAATACCAATTTCAGTAAGAGCTTGTTTATATTTTTTTACTTGAGCATCTATAGCATTACGTTTTTTTTTAATATACTTCTCTATTTGTTGCATAATTTTTTTATATTAACCTTTCCTTATATGTTATCATATATCACAATTAAATGCTAATAAAAATTAGCTTTTTACTATAGCACAAGCATGTAAATCACGCTTAAAATACAAGTTACTATTATTATTTAAGATTACCCTATAAATTTGAACATTTTCAAGTACTCTTTGAACGTAATTTCGTGTTTCTTTATACGGAATTAGTTCTATCCAGTCAATAATTTTTCTTGTATCTTTTATATCCCTTGGATCACCAAACTTCTCTATCCATTTCATTACGTTATTACTTCCGGCATTATAAGAAGCAATTGATAAAACATAAGAACCTTTATGATCATCTAATAATTTTTTGAAATAATGTGAACCAAGTTTAATATTATATGCTGGATTTTTAATAAGCTGCTCTACATCACATTTCATATTGATAGATTTTGCAATATCACAAGCAGTACCTTTAATAAGTTGCATTAACCCCATGGCATTTGAACAACTAATTGCCTTATGATCAAAAACTGATTCTTGCCTAATTATGCCATAAGTTAACGAGGATGCAATTGGCAAACCAGTAAGATTATACGGAGTTGGAAAAGCACAATCCAGAATAAAAGCATGATTTTGAGCAGCAATTTTTGCCACATCAACCATATAATGGGTATTATTACATCCCTTAATAATATTCGCAATTATTTGAATTTCAGCCTGATTTTTAGTATTTTTAATTGCTTCTTTAGAATAAATCATAGCTAGGTGATTTTGATTATATTTAACAAACAACCTTATTGCTTTAATAATCTCTTTATTTTCGATAATTTTCCTTGCTTCAGAAGTTATTACGGGAATAGAAGGTAAAACTAACTTGGTCCTATTTAATTCAATATTTGCTACCTGTCCATAAAAGGTAAAAGAATATCTGGATGCCTGCTGATAAAATTTCTTAGCCATTTGCTTATCGCCTTTTGCTTCATAAGTACGGCCGAGCCAATAAAATCCTCGTGCTAGACTAATAGGAGTCTTAACAACTTTAATAAACTTATTAAAATGCATTAATGCTTGATCAGGTTTGTTTAAAAAACTTAAAGAAAGCCATCCAGCTAACCACTCCTGTTCTCTTATGGTTTTATTACAAACAGGGAAACGCATTGTTGCCATTCTATAGCTATTTGCATAATCCTTATAATCTATGAATGCACGAGCATAATAAGACTGAATACGACACCATTTTGCAAAATGTTTACGATTATTTTTAGCTTTCTTAAATAAAGCGATCATTTCCTTTGTTGGTTTTTGCATTTTTTTTAAATCTAGATAACGATATAATAAACCAGAAGTATAATATTTTTCAGGAACATTTTTAAAAAGCTTTTCAGCATTTGACGTTGTAGATATAATAGCAATTTGTGCTTTAAAAGAATTACGATAGCCCTGATCTACATATTTTAGTGATCGCTGAGCAGTTCTAATATCACTTTTCCATAAATGCTCTTCTATCCGCTCTAAATGATCATTTACCGTTAAATATTTACTACACTCATTGTAATATATCTTTTCTTCTTCAGGCGTAAAATCACCATATACCCAAGCTTTCTTAATAATAGGCGATAATATCTTATGATCTTTCACTAAACTAATTGCTGCGACTGCATAAAATTTATAACCTTTACCGGTAAGAGGCGGATGCATACTAAACCAATCAAAAATTACTTTTTTATTTGTATTATTATTTAGATATTCCTCTGCTCTTTTTGCAAGCAGCTTATTTTGCGGCCAATCCGGATTCTCTCGTAAAAATTTTATTATCTTTTGAAAACTATTATCTGAACATTTATTATCTAAAAATGCTTGTGACAATACAATTTTTGTTAAAACTGTACTATTTATTGCTAGAGCTAGATCTTTAGCTTGCGACCATTTTTTTTGATCAATATAGGTAAAAATTTGTTGTATATTATCTATAGAATCAGAATTAGCATTTACTTTTAACGCTAATAACAAGAATATAGAAGTCAATAATTTTATTTTCATAGGTTTGATGATTTGCTGCGTGGATACAGCAACATCACTGTAAGGCAATAAATCGAAGCTGTGATCTCAGGAATTTTATATAAAACGCAATTGCAACGCTACTTGTAGTCGCTTACAATTAGGACTACAATGATGTGTTGGAATTTTACAGACCCGTAGAACCAAAGCCACCTCTACCACGCATAGTTTCCGTTAAGATACTAGTTTCTGCCCATAATACACGTTCATATTTTGCGATTATCATTTGAGCAATTCGCATGCCTCTTTCTATCAAAAAATCTTTTTTACCTAGATTAATAAGCAGAACCTTTATTTCACCTCGATAATCCGCATCAATGGTACCTGGTGAATTAGCAACCGTAATGCCGTGTTTGATTGCAAGCCCTGAACGAGGTCTTATTTGCGCTTCAAATGAGTCTGGCAGAGCTATAGCAATACCTGTAGGAATTAGCTGTATACTACCTACTTTTATCAGTATAGTTTGCTCATTTGCAGCTATCAAATCCACTCCAGCACTATGCTCTGTAGCATATGCTGGCAAATTACCTGAAAAATTTTCTAATTTCTTAATTTTTACTTCTATTATCGTCATATTATTTCATATTAAATTTATCTGTAATACTTTTATTTTCTATCGTATCAATTACAGTATTAACAAGATCTTCTATTAATACCTTGCTTCCCATACCAAGTTTCTTTTTAAGCCAAGGCTGCTTAGCACACAGATATTGAAACTTAATATTATCACCAAATTTTTCTTTCATGACACTATACATATCACCTATGCCATCAATTAAACCATAATCAAGAGCTGTTTGGCCTGCCCAAAATTCACCATTAAATAAAATCTCATCTTGTTGCGTTAGCTTACCCGCTCTACGTTCTTTTACATATTCTATAAAATGTTCATATACCTGCTTTTGCAAATCTTTAATAATTTTAAGATCATCTTTATTAATAGGTTTAAAAGGATCTAGCACTGCTTTATTTTTTCCTTCTGTATAAACTCTTCGTTCAATACCAAGTTTATTAATTGCTTCATGAAACCCAAATCCGCTTGATATTACTCCGATACTACCGATAACAGAACTTGGTAAAGCATATATTTTGTCTCCACTACAAGCAAGCCAATATCCTCCTGAGGCCGCCATATCTTCAATAAAACTATAAACTTTTATTTTATTTTTTTTAGCAAGGTCACGGATACGTTTTGCAATAAGTTCAGATTGTACAGGAGAACCGCCTGGAGAATTAATAATTAAACATAATGCTTTTAACTTCTTTATTTTAAAAGCTTTTTCTATTAATTCATTTAACGATTCTAACGTAAGCCCAGATTGCACAGTACTTACTTTGCCAATAACACCGCTAAGTCGTAAAACTGCAACCACTTCTTTAGAATCACCAAAAACCGAAGCAAATAATTGATCTAATTTACTTATCTGACGTTTTGTTATTATTTGATCAAATTCTGCATTAGCAATAGTTGATTTATTGACTTCATTCATTATTCTGCTCATTTTTAATTATATAATTTTTTATTTGCGGCAAATGTTTAGCCGGTTTATTCAAAGATTGCTCATTATAACTATTTTTAGGTTCAGGATAATTTCCAGGAATAGCAGATAAAATAGTATCCCTTACTTTTTCATCATACCAATTTGTAGTACCGACAAAGATAGTTACTATTTTACCGTTTGAGTCTATTAATATACTAGTTGGTAAACTAATAATCCCTAATGCTTTAAATAATGCATTTCTATAATCATAATAAATAGGCAAATATCTTATGTGATAGCTTTTAAAATATTCTTTAACAATTTTTATGTCTTGATAATCTTCTGAAATTGGAATTACTGAAAAAGGTAATTTCCTAAAATCTTTTTGCAATATATCAAAGTCAGGCATTTCTTTAACACAAGTAGCACTCCAAGTAGCCCAAAATACTAACAATATAGTCTTTCCTTCAAACTGATCAAGAGAATATTGATTTTTTTCTTCATCAAAAAAAAATATATTATCAGGCACACTTGAGCCTTTTAAAAATTCTAATTTATTCTTTGGCTTCTCATAGAGCTTAGCTTGAATTTTAGGAAAAATTATTATAGATAATAAAAATACTATAATATATATAAGATATTTATTATAATTTCTTAAGGTCATATATAATATATAGTAATGAAGGCATTTTATTATTTGTTCATATTAATATTTATATTTAGTTGTGGTATAAAAAGGCCCTTAGAAGCACCACAGCAAGAAACAGTATTGTCATCACCTTAAATAACAATGAGACGCATATTACAGTAATTTATCCTTAGATACCGTGATCAATTACGAAAGTATATCAATATCTCTTAAGGGTCGTACCTTGCAATACTAAGTCAAAACAATAAGATTGTATATTTTTCTTCGTTTCTGTCAATATCGGACTAATTTCACCACAGTCATTATCACACATATTTTGATCAGATAATTCTAAGCGCGTTTCAAGAGTAGTAAGATTTGGATGCTCTATTCTTATGTTTGCAGTTCTCAAATAATGAGAAGATTTATAAGGCAACATACTAATAAAATAATATTCTCCTTTATTATTAGTAGTGACAATACCGGATCCGGTAAAACTTGAATCGCTTTTATTTGTAAATCTTCTTTTATCAACTCTAGTTTTTAAAGGTTCGTAAGGATATTTACCTCCACTTCCTGCTTGCCATAAATAAACCTTCGCATCTGTCACCGGTACACAATTTTGATCTAATATTTTACCTCTAATTAATATCATTTCCCCATAAAATTTTGACAATCTACCTGTTTTTCGTAATAAATTATTAGTAGTCTCAAAAACTTTTGGTTCATAATTATTAAATATATTTCTAGTAATTGAACAAGAATTTAGCTTATTATGGGCAATTTTAGAAACAGCAAATATGTTTAATGTATATAAATATAAAAAACAAAATATGAATTTTTTCACTTTTTACAACTATCTTTATAGAATTCTGCATCTAAATTTAAATCAATTATTTTTATTAATCAAATTATTTTTATTCTCATTTGATTATTAATTAATTGATTGTTATAGTAAACTTTGTTAATAATTAGATATTATTCTTTATGCAAAAATTTTTATCTTTAATAATTGTAATCCTAATACTTTATAATATAGTAAAGTTAAAAATATATCCAGAAGACAATAATAATTCTACCACTATAGAACAAATAACTTCAAATAATTCATCCACAAATGCACATCAAGCTAGTATAAATAATGAACCAACTATTTCATTAAACGGTAATCTATTTGAACGTACAGTTTCAAAAATAGTAATCAATGCTCTTAAAACTGAAGAAGGTAAAGTATTTTTTGAAAATATTTTACAACCTCTAAATGGGCCTATAAATCCTAATGATTATACTATTGAAGTACATAAAGATTTAGTTAAAACACTGTTTAAAATTAATACATTTGGTAGCGGTAATATTGGTCCTGCTTCGTGTGGACATGTAGTCACTGTATTTTATCAAATATCAGATATGAACAATAATTTAATATCTGAAGATACTAAGACTTTTACTTTAGGCTCTGCTCCTGTAATGCTTGGCTTAGATAATGTAATAATCGGTATGATGGTAGGAGAATCACGAGAAGCTATTATACCAGCAAAATATACTGTTAATAATAGTAATAATACTATCTTTGATGATGCTTATAATTATAAAGTGACTGTAATTTTAAAATCGATATTACCACAAAATTTTGTTAAAAGTAATAAAGTTAAAATTTATGACGATGAGATAGCTTATCGCGTTCCTTTATTATGTGGTGAAAAAGTAAGCTTTAATGCTAAAATTACTCGTTTATCAAATGGTAAAATACTATTTGATTCTAAATCCACAGGACAACCAATAGATATGAAAATTGGTGATATTACATATCCTTTAATTTTTTCTTATGCCTTACAGGGTAAAGTCCAGGTTGGAACACGTAGTGTTATTGCTGAAAGCAAAACTTTTAAAGCATTAGGTTCTAATCTAAATAAAGTTATTCCTCATGAATCATTACCGATACACGAATATCTTTTACTTGAACTTAATGATTTTAAACAAATTAAATAAATATGGAATAAATGAAAATATCAGATAATAAAAAACAAAAAAATTATATTTTATTATCTATCCTTGTCATTATGATAATAATTGTATATCTTATAGCATTAAAAATTGTAAGATAAGTTTTGTAATTATCTAAATTTGAAGCCAGATTAAGCAGAGATAATAATTGCATAGACGAGGTTTAATTTCAAAAAGAAAAAATAATGGTTATTATAAAGGTAATGTACTCAACAGAGTATACTTAAATTAATTAAAACATGTGACAAATTTTCGAATAAAGCTAGTATTCTTACTTTAAACTTTAATTAAGCTAGGGGTTTAGTATGGACATTATTAAAAAAAATAAAAATATTATTATACTAATATGCTTAATATTTTTAGCAATAATGGTTTATATCTATAAAAGTAATGGTTCTAATAATAAAACAAACGATAATATATTAGAAGTAAAAATAACTATAAAAGATCATAAATTTGTTCCAGATATAGTTGAAGTCCCAAAATCAACTAAGATAAGATTAATTGTTCATAATGCAGATGATACTGTAGAAGAATTTGAAAGTCACGATTTACATCGTGAAAAAATAGTGATGCCACATGAATCAATAAATATTATACTTGCCCCGCTTAAGCCTGGGAAATATGAAATTTTTGGAGATTTTCATCAAGATACAGCTCAGGGTTTTATAATTGTTAATGATTAGATAATAAATATGTTTAAAATTGCTTTAGTAGTGTTTCGTGAATGTTTAGAAATATCCTTATTACTTAGTGTAATACTCGCCGTAACAAAACAAATAGAAAAATCTCGTCTTTATATTATTGCTGGAATAATGCTTGGAGTAGTTTTTGCTTCAATTTTTGCATTTTTTACACGCAAGTTATCTTTATCTTTTGGAGGAATAGGTGATGAGCTATTTGATTCTGGAATTATGATACTAATAACAATTCTGATTAGCTGGACAATAATATGGATGCAAGGTTATGGTATAAAAGTAAAGCGACATATAAACGACTTGTCACTAAAAATTCATGAAGGTAATAGAAGTTATTTCATGTTAGTGTTTTTAGTTGCTACTACCATATTACGAGAAGGTGCAGAAATTATTATTTTAGTGTATAGCATTTCGTCAGTTGAAACAATACCAAGCAGTATTTACTTGCAAGGCGTGATAATAGGTGCTACAAGTGGGTTCTTACTTGGTTTAGTAATATATTGCGGTTTAATTAAGATTGCTAATCAAAAATATATTTTTAAAATCTCTACCATATTATTAATGTTAATAGCGGGTGGATTTGCAGCAAGTGCTGCAGGTATTTTAACCTCTTCAGGTCTAGTGATGTTTTTATCCGATCAACTTTGGGATAGTTCGTGGTTAGTAGCCGATAGAAGTATGATAGGTAAAATCCTACATATTGTTACTGGTTATATTGCAAGGCCTAATGGTCTACAGGTACTTTCTTATTTTACTACTATATTACTAATAAATATTTTTATACAAATAAAATTAAGATATTACAAAAATAACTTAATATCAGTACAAACAAATGAATCAAATTAATTTTATTAAAGAGAATAATTAACTAAATATGTTAAAACTTTTATCAGAAATTGGTCCAGTAATAGCATTTTTTGCAGGTTTTTTTTATGGAGGCGGTATACAAAGCGCTACCCTTTATATGCTTATTACATCTATTATTTGTATTACCCTTTGTTATATTATAGATAAAAAAGTCTCTAAGCTTTCTATTATTTCTTCGACTGTTTTATTCGTTTCGGGAATCATTACTTTAATTAGTGGCGATTCAATGTATATAAAAATCAAACCTACTATATTATATGTTATTTTTGGAATAATATTTCTCATGAGTGGTATAAGGAAAAATCCTTTTATCAAATATGCTTTAGAGAGCATAGTACGTCTTAAAGAAGAAAGTTGGATAATTTTAAGCTATAGAACAGCTGCTTTTTTCTTTTTTATGGCGGTAGTAAATGAAGTAGTTTGGCGTAATTTCTCAGATGAAACATGGGTGAAATTTAAAGTATTCGGTGTAATACCTATCACTTTTATATTTATTTTACTGCAATTACCTCTTTTATTAAAGAATAAGTTACCAGATAGTAAGATATGATATATCAATTTTCGTGTAGATTTTCAAGATGTTTGCTGTCATACCATTACTAATCTACAGTATAAAGTAAAAGTTGATATTAAATTTTAGTATTGTTTCTAAATTGCATATTCAAATTAGCTAAGATTTCAATAAAATCTATACCACAAGATACAATCTTTAAACAAAGATAATCTTAAAAATTGTAGTTGTTATGATATTACGAGTTCTAATTTTTATAAGTCTTCTTTTGAGTATATCTGCTTGTTTACCTGCAATTTTTACCGCAGTTACTGCTACTGGCATTGTAGCATCAAAAGATCAACCAATGTCTAAAACATTAAATGATGTAAAAATTGCTACAGGTATTAAAGCTGATTTAGTAAAAAATAATTTTAAAGATTTAGGTGCTAAAATAAATGTTGAAGTATCGCAAGGAAGAGTATTATTAACAGGCAACATTCAAAAAGAAACAGATGCGTTAAAAGCAGTAAAAATTGCTTGGGATCAAACAGGGGTACAAGAAGTTATTAATGAGTTAAAAGTAAATAAAAACAATAATCATTTTGACCTAGTACAATATACTAAAGATACTATGATCACTACACAAATTAAAGCTAAAAACTTAGTTAGAAAAGACATTAAATTTGCTAATTATACTATTCTAACTATAGATAATATTGTTTATTTATTTGGAGTTGCCAGATCAGAAGAAGAGCTAGAAAAACTTGCTTCTATTGCATCAAAAATAAAAGGTGTTGAAAAAGTTGTGTGTTACGCTAATATAATGAATAATTTTAAAACAAATAATGATAATAATGAGGAATTATAAATTCAAATTAGAATCATTGCATCAGAACCAAAAAGTATTTAGAAGATGCACAGTACACAGCACAGTACTGCATATCATCTCACTACATGAGGATTGGAGTACAAGATTAACATATAAATTAAGTCTATACTACTGTAAAATAAAAAATTGTTATACAACATTCAAGTTTGAAAAAAGTAATAGGTCTATAATCACAAGAGCTGAGCGTATAATAAACGTTCAGCATCTTAGAAGATGCAAAGATATTGTTGACAATTTTTCAGGTTTAATCAGTATATTACTTGTGTTAATTTTTTGTATAAATCTAAGTGGTTGCAATACTTCCAAAAGATTAGCTTATGATAACAAATATTCTTATAAAGAATTATCAAAAGATGATCCTCATAATCTAACTTATATAGGACATTATAAAGTAGGGAAAAATTATAAAATAAAAGGCAAAATTTATAAACCTTATACCCCTAAATATTTTACCGAAACAGGTTATGCATCATGGTACGGTGGACGTAAAGACGGCTTTCATGGCAAAAAAACTGCTAATGGTGATAGATTTAATAGAAACCTACTTACTGCAGCACATAAAACGCTTCCACTGCCTTGCTTAGTTAAAGTTACCAATAAAGCAAATAATAAATCAGTAATTTTAATGGTTAATGATAGAGGTCCTTTTAAGAAAAATCGTATAATAGATGTTTCGCAAAAAGCGGCTGAAATTTTAGCATTTAAAAATCAAGGTATAACTAAAGTAAGAATAGAATATTTACCTAATGAAACTGAGAAATTTTTAAAAAAAATTAATCTTAAAAAAACCGAAAATAAAATCTTTGCTAACAACTATAAAGAATCTTTATTTACTAAAGTTACAAAAAATAATCAATGTAGCATTAATTGTCATATAAAACTTGTGAATCTAAAATATAAGCTCGCAGTCAATCCTTAAAGATTGTGTGTGAAGTGAATATTAATCACTATTAGTGAATAATCTCATACGTTATTATATGTGTTAAAACGCAACAGGGTTTCACAACCGATACATGTAGTGCATAAATATAATATCAACTACGTATATTCTTCCTCTTTATTATTTTTGATTTCGCTTTTGTATTAGCTTTATTATTAGAGGCAAGTTTAATTGAAGGTTTATAATTTATAGTTTTAACACCAAAATGGTGATCTAATAATCTGATCATTTTTTGATCACGAGATGCTGCACTTTTAGCGCCAGTAATAACTGCGATCAATGATTTATTCTTCCGAGAAGCAGTAGTTACTAAATTATAACCTGCAGGAGTATGAAATCCTGTTTTCATACCTTCAGCACCTTGATAATGTTTAGTAACACTATTATGTCCATTTATGACATTCCCACGAAATACAAAACTAGTTTTAGAAAAGAATGGATAATATTTTGGGTAATCTCTTTTAAGTGCAATAGCGAGTTTAGCTATATCTCTTGCAGTAGTTTGTTGAAGTGGATCATGCAAACCTGAAGCATTTTTAAAAAATGTGTGCTTCATACCTAATGTTTTAGCTTTCACATTCATTAAATGAGCAAACGATTTTTCTGAACCTTTCATACCCTCAGCGACCGTTACTGCAACATCATTAGCAGATTTTATGATTAATCCATTAATTGCATCTCTAACAGTGATATTGTCACCTGCTCTTAAACCAAGTTTACAATGTGGCATTTTTGAAGCTTTTGCTGATACAAGTAATTTTTTATCTAAAGATAACTTACCTGATTCGATTGCTTCAAACATTAAATATAGAGTCATTAACTTAGTTAAAGAAGCAGGATAAATTCGAACTTGGGCATTATGTGCTTGCAGAACTTTACCATTTTTTGCGTCAATTACTAAACTAGTTTGTACAGGATATTTATTGGTCTTTTTGACAATTTTTTTTGCTTCGCTTATAGGAGCAAAACAAAATATTACAATAAAGATATAAGGTAGTAAAAATCTTCTAAACATTAGAAATAAAATATTCTTCAAATTAAACCAAGTGCGTTCTTAATAATTGTGCAATAAGTATTGTTGCGAAGAGCAAAACAATATTATCATCTCTAAAAATAATAAAATTCTGTTACTTAATGTTGTAAGTACAAAATTTAAAGTTTTCTTTTTCTTTGCCAAAATTCTTTAGTAATCATTCATGCAAACATTATCGCAATGAGAAAATGTACTATTAATCTTTTTATTAAGATATATGAATATAAACAAAACAGACAATATTAAAATTATATTAAAGATGGAAAATAGTATCAACAAATCATTATTTACAAATTTCTTGGTAGGAATAGTGACAGTATTGTTACATACTTGTACTACTAATTAAAGCTATATATTGTTTTATAATATTTTTATTACACAAATTACTTAATTAGTTGCACAAATAGTGGTAGCAATAAAATACTCTATATAATTAATAAAGCGTTAAAAGCAGGAAATTTGACAACAAATGTGTTCAGCTTGAGGTAATCATTAATAGATCAAACCTTTAAATTAATACTTTATACACCACAAACAGCATAAATCTATAAAGTTACAATACTATATATAAAATCTAACTATTATTGCTATTTCCATTTTTGAAAGACAAAACGCTAAATTCTATACAATGGTTAGGAAACCACTTTTAAAAAAATAGCACCACCTAATGGTAAAAATATTAAAGTATTAAAGCAATAAAAATTGTAAAGCAACATATATCCCGGTGCAAAATCATTGTAAGGATTAATTACTATAAAAATTCAAAAATTCATTATTACCTCTTACGTTTGCATTTACAGTTATAAATATCGCAATAACTATAATAAAAAAAGTGAATCTCCAAAATTGATCTCCAATTATTTGCAGTTATTTTCAAGGTACACAATACATATACTTATAACCAATTCGATAACTAAATATAGCAGTTATACTATTGTACAATTAAACTTATCGATACAAAACTTATCAAATACAATATCAAATGCACTTGATAAACAGTATAATAAGTTAATAAAGTAGTTAGAAGAATAATGGGATTTTGCCTATAAACTAACTTTTTCAATGTTACAACCTACTTTAACGAAAGTATTGTTAAATTAACCTATCATCTTAAAAAAATCTTGATTATTAGTATCATTTTATGTCTTATGTTGATTCCTTCCATGTATAAATCACAAATTTTGTAGCATATATTGAAAAGACATTCAGTGTAATAACAATGACTTAAACACTTTATCAAGTTTTTTCTTTTTTACTAAGTCCAATAATCAAGTTATTAGAATAATAATAAGTGCTACAATAACAATGGTAAAATCAAAGATGTGGATTTTATAATTCAAACATTCTCCTTTAACTCATTATTATATAACATATAATATTCATGTTTATTTTGGATTAATTGAGTATGAGTACCCTGCTCACAGATCTCACCGTTTTTCATTACAATAATATTATCAAGATCTAGAATACTGCTTAAACGATGCGTAATAATTAAAGTGGTTTTCCCTTGGCGTAATTTCTTTAAAAATTTGAGAATTTTTTGTTCAGAAGCTTGGTCTAAGTTACTCGTTGCTTCATCCCAAATTAAAATAGGCGCGTCTTTTAATAAAGCTCTTGCAATAGATAAACGCTGACGCTGACCACCTGAAAGAGTCTTTCCATACACTCCTATTTGTGTATCATAACCATTAGGAAGATGCATAATAAACTCATGAGCATCTGCATACTGCGCTGCTCTAATTATTTCTTCTCTTGTAGCATTTGCATGACCGTATGCTATATTATCGGCAACGCTTGCATCAAATAAATGAGTATCTTGAGTAACTAAAGCAATCTGACGTCTAAGCGCAGTAAGCTTAATATCTTTAATATCATGATTATTAATTAGAATTCTTCCATGACTCGGATCATAAAAACGTACTAATAAATTACTCAGAGAAGTCTTACCGCTACCGGAACGCCCAACAAATGCAATTATTTTATGCGAATCTAGCTTTAAATCTATATATTTTAGAGCTATTTTACTTGCAAAATTTAAAGACAATTTCTCAAAAGTAATTTGTGGATTATATAAATCTATTTGTTTAGCATTTTCATGATCTTTAATAATAGGTTCAGTATCTAGAATACTAAATACCCTCTTAGCTGCTGCTATGCCTTCTTGTAAATTAATATTTAATGATACTAAACTTTTAAATGGTCTATAAGCTGCAGCAAAAGCAGCTAAGAAAGCAAATAATGCACCTGGTGTTGTTTTACCATCAAGAACTAGATTACCTCCGTACCAAACCATCCCTCCTACTGCAATGCCGCTTAAACCCTCCATAATTGGCGAAACCATTGCATCTAACTTAGATGTTTTTTTATAAAACTCTAAAATATTATTCATAATCAACGATGCTCTATTACTTTCTATTTTTTCACCTACAAAAGATTTAATAATCTTAATTGACTGAAATGTCTCATCAAGCCTAGAAGTATAATGTCCAAGTTCCTCTTGTGATTGTGAAAAGATTTTTCTTATTTTTTTACCCATTCTTTGTACAGGATAAACTGCTAAAGGAAAAACAAGAAAAACTACACAAGATAATATTGGTTCTAAGTGAAACATAGTTATTATTAAACATACTACAGTTAGAAAATGTTTAGCACATCCGACCAGTAAATTAGAAACAGCACCACGCATCAAAGAAATATCATTAGTAAAACGAGATATTAAACGTCCTGAAGATTGTTGGTGAATAAAAGCAATATCAGCAGATAATAAATGCTCATACATTTTTATCTTCAAATCGTTTAGTACCCTCTGTCCAACAAATTTTATTAGATAATTTTGATAATACTCTGAAATGCCTTTAATAAAAAAAGTTAGAGTAAGTATTATAGGCATAATTACAAGCATTGTATTATCATGCGTTAAAAAAATTTTATCAATAATAGGTCTAACAGCATGTACGATCACTGCTGTACAAAGTGCTGTAATAACCATACAAAACATTGAAAAATATATTTTATTTGCGTAAGGTTTAACATGATCTTTTATAAGCCTTTTTATAATATATACGACTGTGTAGTGATTATTTAAATTATTATCATTCATTCTCGTTTAAAATATTAAATTGATGCTGTGATTTATTCGGTATTGGCATTTTCAAATGCTCAAAAGCTGCAATTGTTATTACCCTACCTCTAGGAGTTCTTTTTACTAAACCTATCTTTATAAGATAAGGCTCTATAGTTTCTTCAAGTTCATCACGCTGTTCAGAAAGTGCTGCTGCTATCGTTTCAATTCCTACAGGACCACCATGATAATTATCAGCTATGAATTTTAGATAACGATAATCATTACTATCAAGTCCTATGCTATCAACTGTTAAACGCTTTAACCCAAAATCACAAATTTCTTTATCTATTCTTAATTTACCATCAACTACTGCAAAATCTCTTATACGACGCAATAACCTTAAAGCAATTCTCGGTGTTCCTCTACTTCTTTTAGCTATTTCTTCAGAACCAGAATCTGTTAAATCAATGTCAAGTAGTTTACTTGCTCTATTTAAAACTTGTTTTAATTCTTCAGTATTATAAAAATTTAAACGCATTGGAATACCGAACCTATCACGCAAAGAATTACTAAGCATCCCGAAGCGGGTAGTAGCACCGATTAAAGTAAATTTCGGTAACGTTATTTTCACTGACCTTGCAGCAGATCCTTCACCAATAATTATATCAAGCTCAAAATCTTCCATAGCAGAATATAATATTTCTTCAACTAAGGTGTTTAGGCGGTGGATTTCATCAATAAATAATACATCATTTTTTTCAAGATTGGTAAGAATAGCAGCAAGATCAGCCGCTTTAATTATAGCAGGACCGGCAGTAGATTTAAAATTACCACCGATTTCATTAGATATAATCTTAGCAAGTGTAGTCTTGCCAAGCCCTGGTGGACCATAAAATAAAGTATGGTCAAGATGCTCATTCCGAGATTTTGCAGCCTTAATAAATACTAAAAGATTTTCTTTAATTTGCTGTTGACCAACAAACTCTTGCAAATATGATGGCCTTATTGGCAATTCTTGATCATTTTCACTTTTCTCAGGTGATAATATATTAGTCATTATTTTAAATCGAATATAATCACTAATAATAGCTAAAAAATAGTTTTATGCTATATTTTTTAATTAAAAACTAGAATTACGATTTTTTAATGCTGTTTTGATTAGTTCATCAATCGAGATTTTAGTGTTTTGTGTGATTATACCTTGAACAGTGTTTTGAGCTTCAAATCGAGTGAATCCTAAATTTACTAATGCTTTTATTACTTCATTAATTTCAACAGATGAAATATTAGAACTATCTTTAATAATAGCAGAGCTGCTGAATATTTTTGCTATTTTACCTTTCAGTTCTAACATTATACGTTCAGTAAGCTTATCACCAACTCCAGATATTGCTTTAAATATATTTTTATCATCATTATTTATAGCGATTTTAATATCCGTAGGAGTAAGATTTGATAAAATAGACAAAGCCATTTTTGTACCAATACCATTAACAGATTGCAGCAAATTAAAAAAATTTTTCTCTTCTAGAGTTAAAAAACCGTAAAGATGGATATGTTCCTCTCTAACATGGGTTTCGATGAATAGTTTATAAAACCTGCCTTCAACAAGTTTCGCTAAGGTCGTACCTGAAGCATACACAAGATAACCTACCCCGTTTACGTCGATTATTACATAATCATCACATTGTGAATCAATCTTACCACTTAATTTACCAATCATATAATTTATTTCTTTTTATTCTTACTGCTACTACATATTAAAATTAGTGTAGGTAACGCGGTAATAATTGATGCTAAGATATAGTGAATAATAAGTGGTCTATCCATCATATGACACTGCCCATCATTAGGAATAGTTTGTGCTAAAACCATATAAGCAATTATTATTGTTACTACAATATATAAAACAGAAAAAAATAAATATTTTATAAAATTTTTCATATCAAAACCTATGTTGTTACCAAATAGGTTTATCCACATGGTAACAAAAATTATAGTAAGTTTGATTATCACATTGAATTATTAGTGTAAGCTCTAAATAAATTGCCGTAGAAATATTTTTTGTACATTAATACAATTTGTCCCAGAAAACAATTTTTAAATGTATTAATAAATTCTATATTAGATCAAGACTTACTTTATTTAATATATATAATTTGATTAAACAAAACTCGACAATACATAACATCAACTCACACATTTTATTACATTTACTACATATACTATAACATTCAATTATATTATTTCCAATCAAATTTTCAATGTCAATGCATTCAAAAATTTTACATTAGTAGTCATTATTGCAATAAATTACGGATGTTATTACTAGGTAAAAAGAATTGTTAAATTATAGTACTTTTATAATTTTTAGTGCTCAATTTTGAAAAGCACGAACACATTTACCTTATTATATCGGCGATTTGTACTACGCTTAAACTATTTCATTAAATTGCCAAAGAAACGTATATAGTTTTAATTTTGTTCTCTTGAATTTTTAAGATAACAGTATAAAGATCTTACACACCAGCTAAAATTCTAAGCTCATAAGAAATATCTTGTAGTAATCACAAAAGATTTTGGTGTACTACTTAGGATAAGTAGTATCATATACTGTCTATATTCTAATGTAATTAATAAGATTTTCTATCTCAATATCCTCAAGTACTCCAGTTTTACGGTCTTTTAATTCAACAATATTATTTGCAGCTTTTTTAGGACCAATTATAACTTGATAAGGTGAACCGATAAGATCATGCGTTGCAAATTTACTTCCTGGACGTGCCTCAGTATCATCATATAGTACTTCTATATTTTTGTTTGATAGCTCTTTATCGGTTTTAGCCGCAAGCTCTACACATTTATTATCATGAATATTTAAATTAATTAAAGAAACTTTAAAAGGAGCGACACTAAAAGGCCATATGATACCTTTTTTATCACAATTTGCTTCTATAATAGCTGCAGCTAACCTTGAAATACCTATACCATAAGAACTCATTTCTACAGGAATTAATTTACCATATTCATCATTAATAAGAGCATTCATATTAACCGAATATTTTGATCCAATATAAAAAATATGCCCTACTTCTATTCCTTTACTACTAGTTATTCCTTCTGGAAAGGAAGATAATTTATTTACATCATGTTTTTCTTCAGCTGCTGCGTACCAACTTTTGATTTCTTCTACATCAATATCAGGATTATCTTTTAATATCTTAAATCTTTTATCATAATAAATAGTACTTTCACCTGTTTCTGCAATAATATGAAATTCATGACTTAAATTGCCGCCTATAGGGCCATTATCGGCAATAACTGGGATAGCAAAAACACCTAAATCTCGAAAAGTATTAATATAAGCTTTATACATTTTGTTATATGTATTAACAGCATTTTCTTGATTTATATCAAAAGAATAAGCATCTTTCATTAAAAATTCTCTTCCTCTCATAACACCAAAACGTGGTCTAATCTCATCACGAAATTTCCATTGGATATGATAAAGATTTTTTGGCAAATCCTTATATGATTTAATATTACGACGGAAAATATCTGTAATCATATCTTCGTTAGTCGGCCCGAATAATAAAGTATTATCATGGCGATCTTGAAACTTTAACATTTCTTTACCATAATACTCAAAACGCCCAGATTCTATCCATAAATGTGCAGGCTGAATGCAAGGCATTAGTACTTCCAAAGCTCCTACTTTGTTCATATTTGAGCGTACTATATTTTCGATATTTTTAAGTACTTTTAAGCCGAGAGGAAGCCATGTATAAAGCCCTGATGCTTGCTTCATAATCATTCCACTTCTAAGCATTAATTTATGAGAAATTACTTGAGCTTCACTTGGTTCCTCTTTTAAAATAGGTAAAAAATATTTTGATAATAACATAAAATTATTTTAGTTTAATAATTTTCCTATCATTATAAGGAAAAACCATAAATTTTGATGAAGCAATCTAATAAATTTTTATTATTTTATGAGATTGCAAAATTGTGTTGCGCACATATTAGAGACAGATTGTTTATCAAGATTCTACCTTTTAGCGATAAAATTGAGGAACTCATGACGATATTTTTGCTGCTCAGCAAATATACCTGTATAATACATAGTATTCATAACGCTGTTATCGTGCATCACTCCACGCATAGACATACAACTATGAAAAGCAGAAATCTTAATAGCAACACCAAGAGGTTTTAAACTCTCCTGTATACTTTCTGCTATCTGTACAGTCATTTTTTCTTGAATTTGTAACCTTCTAGAAAAAATATTGACTATTCGTGCTAATTTACTTACACCAATAATACAGTTATCAGGAATATAAGCTATATGTACTGTACCATTGAAAGGTAAAATATGATGTTCACAAAATGATGTAAATTTTATACCTTCTAGTGAAATCAAATCCTGAAAATTATAAGTATCATAAAATTTTGTATTTAATATTTCCTGTACATCCTTTCCATACCCGGAAAATATTTCCATATAGCTATTTATTACTCTATCAGGCGTTTTAAGTAACCCTTCTCTAGTTGGATCTTCACCAATGAATCTTAGTAATGTCCTGACAGCTTCTTTTGCTTCTTCTCTAGTTGGTTTATTCATGTTCTAGTTTCATACCTTTTAAAAAACATTGTTTTACCACAAATATAAACAAATATCAAGCCACCTACTATAGCAATAAGTCATCCAACATTCATCATTCCCATTACATAGTTTAAATGACATCGGTATTACGCTATTTGGATCTTCTAGCATAACATCGTAAATACCCGAGCATGCTAACCTTAGCATATATAAAATCTGCAAAATGTTAGTAAGTAGATTGCAAACATAAAATGTATTGACCACTTAATCAAACATTGTTTTTTTCTTTGTGGATATCATGATCCATCAATAGTATGATAGATTGATAACTATACACAATACAAGCAATGCTAATCTCTACTATAGATCAATGATAATGAGCAAGTATCACTAAATTTATATCATTAATATTTATTGCAATAAGACCACCGAGTAAAAATAAAGTAATAGAACAAAGTAATATGGTGTTATAGAGTATGCTATTGTTAGCATGTGATTTGACAATGTTATCCAATCTTTATTTTACTAGATTCAGTAGTCAATCTATAGGTTAATAATACTAATTTGTCACGACACAACATTAACATCAACTCCACTATCATACCTACTAAAAAATAGGAGCAATCCATCATAGATATTTCATATAATCTATATAAATTCTTTGAATGTAACATCGATAATATCATAAGATATATGAGCAAAGTAATTGTAATAAATGACATCTGCTCGAAAAAAGTCATTCATAATAAAATTCTATTTCAATAGGAATAATTTGAATTATGTTTCGCAAGCTCTTATACCATCCAAAACAAATGCAACTTAAAATAAACATTATAATAGTCAAGAATACAGTAACATTTACTAAATTATTTTAAGTTCATCAAATCTAATAAATATAAAATATTTATTGCATATAATAGCAATGTAACACCAAATAAGTTTAACCCTAAAATAAATACAATATTTGCAAGTATTGGTATATAATCATTCATCACCATATTATAACTTCTAATTATGGAATAGCGATCAAAAATGTATCTAAAAAACTAATTTGTGGTAAATGTACAACATATAATTGCAATCGAACATAGCAATTTCATGAAGAAGTGCACAATGCACAAAGATGCAACGTTGCTTAACCAATCACAATGATGTTTCATTGAGCCAAACACTAACCATAATAGACAATAACCAAATCAATATAAATAAATTAACGTAAAAAATTAAAGCAGATTTAAAAATACGCAAGTATAGGGAAAAGCTAAATAATTTAGGAGTACGTAATACCAATAAAATGAATATAAACCAGCAACCCCTAAGGTTATTAATAGCAAGCTTAAGCTAAGAATTGTCTAAATTATTATTGTGTGATTTATTTGTAGAATGGATGATTACACAAAAATTAAATATAACATATAATAGCTCACAGTATTTAACAAATATTTTTTTCCTTTAAAAATGGACATAAGCTATTACTGTTAACAAAATAATTTTAATTGTTAATTAAAAAAATTTAAAGCAAATATTTTTTATAAAATGTTATTCGTTTTTTAAACAAAATTCATTTGTAGAAAAATAATTGAATAAGCCTTTAAATTATTTTAACAGTTCAACAGATCAATTAATATTTATAGTTAACAGTATCAATATCAGTATCAACATTTTAATTTTTAATAATAAAATTAGGTATTAGAGTATTAGTTACGATAATAAATTTCATGCTGCTTCTGTAGTTTGGCATTGAATTTTGATTAATATTCGAGAAAGTGCTATACATGAAGCTTTAGAATACACAAATCTGATGATTGAAACTTAAATTTAAACGAAATGCATTACAAGCTGTCTATAGATATAGATAGAAGTTGTAAATATGTTTTTTTGGCTATATTTTACTCTAGACTAAAACTCATTAAAAATAAAAAAGATGATACTCAATTAAATGGTGGGTTTGAGAAGACTTGAACTTCCGACCTCACGCTTATCAGGCGTGTGCTCTAACCATCTGAGCTACAAACCCACAATAATGGAAGCGTGGTGAGCTCGCCGGGATTTGAACCCGGGACCCTTTGATTAAAAGTCAAATGCTCTACCAACTGAGCTACGAGCTCTTAAATATGTAGCAATATGAAGATCAATTTTAAAAAGAGCAAAGAGTTTATCAATTGAGGAATGTAGATTAATACAAAAAACTACAAACTTTGTAAGACAACATAGCTATTCTTTAAATAGATCGAATATTGAATATATTCAAAAATATGTTTTACTTTATCGCCGAAAAAGGCTAATCTGTCAACAATTATTTTTTAATTTTCAAAATAGGAAGTGTATGAAGAATCAAAATGTGGCTATAATCATTCCATCAAGGCTAAATTCAACTAGGCTTATACAAAAACCACTGCAACTTATAGGTTCTATAACTTTAATCGAACGTGTATTCAAACAAGTAAATAAAGCAAACATTCAGCATACATATGTTGCAACTGACTCAGAAGAGATAGCAAACATCATAAAAAAAATAGGTGGAAAAGTAATCTTAACTGATAGTGATATCCCTACCGGTACTGATCGTACTTATGAAGCGTTCAAATTAATTCCAAATAATAATAATATTCATTATATAATTAATGTACAGGGAGATATACCTTTCATTGAACATAGATCTATTTTAAAAATTATAGAATATTTAAAAAACAGCGAGTATGATATTGTTACACCTGTAGTAAGAGTAGATAGAGAGTCAATAGAAGCTAGTAGTAATGTTACAGTAGCTGTTGACTATATGGGAAAAGCATTGTATTTTTCGCGTAGTCTTATTCCACACGGTGCAGAAGAATTGTTATATCATCTTGGCATATATGGGTTTCGCAAAAATGCTTTAGAAAAATTTGTATCCCTTAAACAAACTTTTTTAGAAAAAACAGAACGTTTAGAACAATTACGTATTCTAGAAAACGGAATGACTATAGGTACATGCTTAGTTGAAGATGTTCCTATTTCTGTAGATACAGAAGAAGATTTAAAAAAAGCAATAAAATTTTGCAGGGAAAATTAATAAACTAGGTTTATAATCAATAATGGCACGTTTCATTTTTGTTACTGGTGGTGTTGTTTCATCACTTGGTAAAGGTATAACGGCAGCATCTCTTGCTATGTTATTACAGGCCAAAGGTTTTAGAGTTAGTGTACGAAAACTAGACCCTTATCTCAATGTTGATCCAGGCACTATGAATCCTCACGAACACGGGGAAGTATATGTAACGGATGACGGAGCAGAAACTGATCTAGATCTTGGACATTATGAACGTTTTACAGGAGTAACAGCATGCAAATTTGATAACATCACAACAGGAGCTATATACTCAAAGTTACTTAAAGATGAGCGTTTAGGAAATTACACAGGCATTACAGTTCAAGTCATACCACATGTTACAAATATAATAAAAGATTTTATTATGTCAAATACCAATGGTTTTGATTTTATTATTTGTGAAATAGGTGGTACAGTAGGAGATATTGAAGGTTTACCATTTTTTGAGGCTATAAGGCAAATAGGTAACAAATTAAAAAGTGCAAATTGTTTATTTATTCATTTAACGTTATTACCTTATGTAAAAACCGTACGTGAATTAAAAACAAAACCTACACAACACTCAGTTAAAGAGTTACGTGCTATAGGTATATCACCTAATATATTAGTATGTCGCGCAGAACGTAACATTTCAAAAAGCGCAATAGATAAAATAGCATTATTTTGTAACATAAAGCCTGAATATGTGATTCCAGCAATAGATCAAAAAAATATATATTTAGTACCAATTGCATATCACAATTCAGGTCTTGAAAATAAAGTATTAAATTTTTTTAATATTAATCTCGTACCTTCTAAATTAGATAAATGGTACGATATAATTGGTAAGATAAAAGATTCTAATTCTAAAGTTAAAATCGCTATAATAATTAAATATCACAAATCACATGATGCTTATAAATCAGTAATCGAGGCACTTAATCATGCAGGTATTTATTACAAATACAAAATTGATTTATTATGGATAAATGCTGAAAATCTTACTGAAGAAAATATTAATAAAAAATTATTAAATATAAACGGAATTTTAGTACCAGGAGGGTTTGGAGTACGAGCAACGAAAGGGAAAATGATAGCAATAAAATATGCACGTACTAATAACATACCTTTTTTTGGAATATGTTTTGGTATGCAACTTGCAACGATCGAAATAGCTCAAAATTTAATCGGTATTAAAGATGCAGTAACAGAAGAATTTAAAATCAAAGGGACAAAAATTATTGAAAAAATAAATAAAAACTCTGAAGATGTAACAATAACAATTAAAAATACACATATTTCCAAATGCACTTATAGTGAGGAATTTGAATGCGACACCTCCACTGTATATTCAAATATACATGAGGATTCAAATAAAGAATCTACACACAGATTACCGATAGAAACAAATTTTGGAAATATATCTGATATAAAAAAAACTATGAGACTCGGTGCTTATCCTTGTAACTTGGTTGCAAATACTATTGCAGCTACTGCGTATCAAAGCCTCGAAATAAATGAGAGACATCGTCATAGATATAAATTTAATAATGAATTTCAAAATATTTTTGAACAACACGGTGTAGTATTTAGTGGTTTTTCTAAAAACAAACAAATTGTAGAAATAATTGAACTACCAGAACTTCGTTGGTTCATAGGAGTGCAATTTCATCCAGAATTTAAATCTAAACCATTTGAGGCTCATCCATTATTTATTCAGTTTATTAAAGCCGCAATTGAGTATAATAAATGTAATTAATAACAATAATATGAAACTTTTTTAAAAAATCTTGACACTGTTTTTAAAAATATTATTTTTAATACTTAAAAAGCTTATATGTAGTCATGCCTACGAAAGTAAAAATCTCATAAAAAGCTCTGAATAATATTAAATTTTAGTATAAAAGCGCAACTCATTTTACTTTCTCTAGATTTTTATTGAGTGACATCTAATGCTTTTTAACGACTACTCGGTACTAAAAAAATAAGATCATAATAAATTAATGAATATAGTAGATTCTAACTGCACAATTTGGCATAAAGCAAGAAATAGTAAGTTTCGGCATATAGTATGGCCAATTAGATCGTATGAATTAACAAAATTCATTCCGATGGCGTTACTAATGTTTTTTATTTTACTTAATCAAAATTTAGTGCGTAGTCTTAAAGATAGTTTTGTTGTTACATTAATTAGCTCAGAAGTATTGAGTTTTATAAAACTTTGGGGCGAAATGCCGATGGGGGTTTTATTTGTTATTCTCTATTCTAAACTCTGTAATATTATGACCACAGAACAAGTTTTTAGGATAATTACTGGTACTTTTTTATTTTTCTTTACAATTTTTGGTTTTATTTTATTCCCATATAAAGAATTTTTTCATCCTGATCCTGAATTAATTAATCAATATATCACTGTTTTGCCGCACTTAAAGTGGTTTTTAATAATTTGGGGACAGTGGAGTTTAGTATTATTTTATATCATGGGAGAGTTATGGCCTGTTATAGTTTTTACTCTTTTATATTGGCAGCTTGCAAACAAAATTACCAAAGTCGAAGAAGCGCCAAGATTTTACTCATTCTTTACTTTATTTGGACAAACTAATTTGCTCTTCTCAGGTACTGTAATTATTTATTTTGCTAAAAGCGAACATTTCTTATTACCTTTATTTGCTCATTTAAATGATACAAATGAAATCCTTTTAAAATCATTCATCACAGTTATTTTATTATCAGGATTAATTTGTCTAGCTCTCCATAAACTCATTGATAAATCAGTTGTAGAAGCTGATAAAAATATAAAATTTAAAAACCAAAGAACGGATATATTAAAATTAAGCTTGATCGAAAGTGCAAAAATAATATTGACATCTAGATATCTTGGTTTTATTTGTCTTCTGGTAATGTCTTACTCTATGAGTATTAACCTAATAGAAGGATTATGGATGTCAAAAGTAAAACAACTCTATCCTGCTACAAAGGATTTTATATCCTATCACGGTGAAGTATTGTTTTGGACTGGAGTACTAACTTTAGTTAGTGCATTTTTAGGAAGTAGTTTAATTAGAATATATGGCTGGTTTTGGGGTGCTATTATAACACCAATTATGATGTTTGTAGCAGGTGTTATATTTTTTTCATTCACAATTTTTGAAAATCACTTAGGGAATATAGTCAATACTCTTGGCTATAGTTCACCACTTGTTATTATAGTTTTTATTGGTGGACTGTGGCATGTATTTTCTAAATCTGTAAAGTATTCACTTTTCGACGCTACTAAAGAAATGGTATATATTCCACTAGATAATGAAATTAAGACTAAAGGTAAAGCAGCAGTTGATGTTATTGGTGCTAAAATTGGTAAATCCATAGGTGCTGTTATTCAATTCATATCCTTTAGTATTTTTCCAAATGCTGTACATAACGATATAGCCGGCTTATTGATGTTTACTTTTATTATCGTATGTATATTATGGATATATGGAGTGAAAGTGTTATCACAATATAATAATAAAATGATACAAAATTAATAATCTTAATAATATTGTTGATTTGAGAAATTACTAGAGTAGACGCAAAATTATTATTTTTTGTTGCATAATGCGTCTTATCCATCATTGCTAGAAAATTATATATCAATTTACTAAGCAATTAAGTAAAAAATTTTAATTTACAGATTTTCTTCTAGATTACATTCCATATCACCTATGTATGTTTTTTTGAATGATAATCTTTATTGAAACACAATAATGTCTATTTTGTCGAAGCAAAATCACATCAAATAGCCTTTGAAGCTACTATTAGTGCCTATTATATTGGCTTTTGATCAAGCAAATTACAAGCCTTATCAAAATAATCATATAACTATATCTTATCTTGTGTCATTTCATAATAATATTTGATTCAACTTCTGTGTTAACAATTAATAATGCAAACTATCACTAAATCAGAATTAGCATTAATAGTATAAGAATAATGTTTCATTTTTACTTTTTCAAAATGTCCTGTAATCTCTAATTATATATTCAAATCAATATTTTGTTCAAATGACTCAAATATGATAAATCAGCTCTATAATCTATTTGAATAAAGTCAAAGTGATTTGTAAATTTATATGAATTAACAATATAATTAAAAATTCTTTTTTCTTAAAGTTATTTGTAATATAGTACTATGCGTATTAAATATATATTGTAGAGGGTACAATGACAAAAAATCCAAAAATCTCATTAATAGGTAGCGGTAATATAGGTGGTACACTCGCTCACTTAATTAGTCTTAAAAAACTCGGTGATATTGTATTATTTGACGTAGCTGAAGGTGTACCACAAGGCAAAGCATTAGATATCATGCAAGCTGCTACAATAGCAGGGGCTGATATTAAAATAAAAGGTACAAACAACTATAAAGATATTGAAGGCTCTGATGCAGTAATTATTACTGCCGGTTTGCCAAGAAAACCAGGCATGAGCAGAGATGATTTAATTAGCGTTAATACTAAAATTATGCAAGATGTAGCACAAAATATAAAAAAATATGCTCGGAATGCTTTTGTAATAGTGATTACTAACCCACTAGATATTATGGTATATGTAATGCTTAAAGAAAGCGGATTACCTCATAATAAAGTAATTGGTATGGCAGGGGTACTCGACTCATCAAGATTTAATCTGTTTCTTGCTGAAGAGTTTAAAGTATCAGTTAGAAATGTTAATAGTATAGTTCTCGGTGGTCACGGTGATGCTATGGTACCGCTCGTACGATATTCTACAATATCAGGAGTGCCGATACCTGATTTAATAAAAATGGGTTTATCAAGTAATAAAAATATTGAAAAAATAATTGATCGTACAAGAAATGGAGGCGGTGAGATTGTTGCATTACTTAAAACAGGTTCTGCTTATTATGCTCCTGCAGCATCAGCAATCGCAATGCTTGAATCATATTTAAAAGATAAACGTCAAATTCTAACTTGTGCTGCTTATTTACAAGGTGAATATGATGTACATGATTTATATATCGGAGTCCCTATTATTATAGGTAAAGAAGGTGTGATAAAAGTAATAGAACTACAATTAACAGAAGAGGAAAAAATACTATTTGATAAATCAGTCGTAGGAGTAAAAAAACTCATTGATGCAATACAATAAATGATACTCTTAAATTAAAGAGCTTAAATATAAGCAACATCTCAATAAATTAAACAAGCTATACATGTGTTCAACAAAAAATAGAACTTATCCTTAAAAGATAAATAAAATTAAGAAAAGCAAAGCAAGAGCAATTCAATCAGACTAATAATGAAGATTTAATAAGATATAAAAAGCAATGTGAGATTTATAAATTAGGGCTCATCAATAATCTAGATTATTGGTAGCTAGGAATAAAGAATTAAGGAGTGAAAGGGAAACTAATTACATAGCAAAATTTTTCTTACACTACATAAATTGGATTAATTTTAAGAATTAAGGGACATATATAGCAGAACCTAAAAAATTTAGATGAAATAAAAATTTGTATTCTTTGATTAATTCATTAAATAAAAATATTAGGTATAATAAAAGATAATCAAAAAGCATAAGAAATTATAAAAATAAATTTTTATACCTTGATAATACAGAGAATTGACTAAATTGACTTAGGAAGTTTTTAATAAAGGAAAACAAAAGTAGAAAGAGCTAATAGACGCTTCTAAAAAGATACTAAGTATATCAATCAATAAAAATTACTGCTATAATACAATATACTCACAGCGCATTAGATTTCGTACTCAAGATATTATGAATAGCTCATGCAGATAATATAGCACAAAATGTAATATTAGATGCCGATAATAAGATTGATATATTTAGCTTAAAAATTATTCACTAAATTTCAAAATTGATCAAATTTCATAAAGCAAAATGAATTATACTTACAAAAGCAATAGGTTATTATTTACAGTATACTTACCTAAATACAAAACTTGTTTAATGACGATTAAGCTAAAGATTAATAACAAATCACATTGCATTAATAACTAATTACATACATGGAGCGATACTAATTCCAATTACTCTTTCCTTGACAACTAATTCTATATATTGTTATAGAATAAATGTTTTGAAGAAAAACAAGTGTAACCTCTACCATACCATGATATTATATTAATAGAAATTAAGAAAAGAGAGAATTCTAGTATCCACTGTTACATATAAGATAATCTATGCAATTATTAGATCAATTTCACTAATACAGTTAATAAAGCGATTCAAGAATCTTGCATAAAAATGAATATCACATTTAAGAAGATAATCTTTAAATGCCAATATAAAAAAATTCAAAATAATTTATCTAATTTAGAATCTTTTATTTATGAAGTATCAGTAAATAAATCTACGCAACATACTAAATCATTAATTCAAGATAAACCGGAAATCTATAGAAGTATGATCAGTATAAAAGCTAGAATAGCCAAATTTGAAATAAATTCTAGTCTAGAAGCTAATTTAATATAACAATCCTAAGCAAAATTATAAATCAGAAATCGAGGTATAGAAATTAAAGTGAAGAGAACAAAAAAATTTAATAAACAAATTTGAAAACTTATCGAAAGAAGTGAAGAAAATCTTGAAATAAGAAGATCACAAAACTGTGAATCTTAAAGCAACCATGGCATAAAAAACCTACATTTTACAGTAAAGATGGCAAGTATATCTAATACGATTGATTCTTGTTTCATGTAGCATTTATGTCATGCATGTGTAGGCGTGAATATGGTAAAGCATATACAAAACTTGTGTTTATTTGTTGCTTTTGTCAAAGATCTAAATTCTATACCAATATTGTATTGATTTAAATCATATGATTACACTGTATGAATTTCTTTATCCGTACAATAAAGTTTTCGATTAGGATAAAATCTTATGTAAAACCAATACTGTACTAATCAATAATATAAGCAAAAATATAAAAAAGCTTAAGGTGAGAGATAGTGACTTAAAATTTTGCCATAACAACATACTAAAAAAAGGAGTAGTTGATGATAGAATAATACCTCCGCAAGAATGAGATAGACTATAAAGTCTCATTTTCACATTAGTCTTAAATAAAGATTGTACAATAATCTGTAGCGGTACTGAATAAAATGCTGCAAATCCTATTAATATAATAGGATAAAACATATTAAATATTTTTTGATATAATATTATTTGCATTCCTAGAGCAACAATAATACTCGCAAATAAAGCAAATATAATCTGTCTTAAAGGATTTATTTTATCGGCAAGCAGACCTGAAAAAACAGCTGATATTCCATAGGTAGTAGTCAAAGCTATATTCATAAACCTTATTTCAGTATGATTTATACAAGCTATTTTTGTTAAAAAAACTCCTAAGAAAATTATCAAAAAATGATACACTCCTCCAATAGCACCGTTGATTAATAATGCTATTATAAAAAATAGTTTATTATCTTTTATAATTTGTTGTATCGTACTTTTTGAGGCAGGTTTATTTTTATAATATAAAAATTCACTACTTTCTTTAAAAAAATTTCTCATAAAAATAGCACATAAACCAAATATTGTCCCAATAAAGAAATTTAAACGCCATAAATACCAAATATTAGAATGAGTAGCATAATAATAAGCTATGGACGCAAGTAATGCACCTATTTGGCTACAACATGAAACGATTCCTAGATTTAAATTTTTCCGATGATCTCCTGTTTTTTCAGCTACATAAACCTTTATTCCATCAACTTCTCCAGCAAGACTTGCTAAAAAAAACATTCGACATAATGTGAGGATTACGGTAGCAAAAATACCTATTATCTCAAAGGAAGGAGTAATAGCAATTAATCCAGTAGAAATACTACTTATGAACATTGATATTTTAATAGATTTAATACGCCCATATTTATCTCCGATAAATCCAAAAATTAAAGATCCTAAAGGTCGTACTATAACAGCTGCACTAAAAATTGCAAAAAAAACGAGTAATTGTTTATCCTGATCTATACTAGGTAAGAAATTTTGCGCAAGTATATTAGCTGATAAACCGAATAAAGCATAATCATAATAGCGGATAATAGTTGTAAAAAATGCAACTAAAAAAGCTGAATTAGGCATATAATATTTTCTTTTTGTTACAACATCATATGATACTAACTCTTTAATCTGAGTAAAAGCAAATTAATTTAATATATTGTATAGTTGCCCAAATTTTATATTTGGTATATATTCAATGATTTAAATTGATGTTAGTTAAATATATGAAAATGACAAAATAAATATTCACGTAAAACATCGTGATCAATTACATATTTCTTCCGATAATACTGATACTTAATACAGCATTAACATTGATTAATCTAAAAAATAGATTAAAGAACTTAAGTAAAATCTAAAAATAAGATCTCATCTAATTTTATAATTAGAAGCAAACATTTTAATAATGAATATTATTCGGTTTCGTTGTAATATAACTTAACCATTCTTAAGTTTTTTTTGTAAAAATTCTCTTTACTGATTTTACTTAGTACCTTAATCATTAAATCAAATTTACAATACTAATAATTATTAGTATTGTAAGCTATGTTTAATTATACTACTCTCCCTGAATTTTGCTTGTCTATTTTTTTTCTTTGTACCTCCAGAACTTTTGAAAGTTCTTCTTTATGATTATCTCTTTCTTGAGGTATTTGTTTACTAATATCCTTCGCCGCTTTTTTTACAACATTTGGAATTGATTTAGGAAGTGGTAATGGTGGGGGATTAATATGAATATCATCCTTAGACATTGGCGACACAACTGATATAGTACTAACAGCTACAGAATTTTTTACTGGTTGATTTATTTGATATACAACTTCTGTTTTAATATTTTTATGTCCTTCTGCAATAGTGCTAATTCTTTCTAATTCTTGTTTAGCATTTCTAATATTATCATACTTGCTCTTTAAATCTTCCTTTAAATAATCATAAGTTGCCTTAATAGATGTTACTTCAGTTTCAAAGCTTGCAGTAATTTGAGCAGCTAATTCCAATGATTGTTCTGAAGGTTGTTTCCCGTCTTCACGTAAAGGCTGAATTATGATTTTAGACTTTTCACCTAAAAACCATCTTGAAAATATACTTGGTTTATATACTTGTATTTCTGCTTTACCGCATTGCTCATCCTGAATGATTACATTTCCTTTGTAACCGGTAAACTTATTAAGAAATGTTTTAGCATTTTTAAATTCTATCGTTAAATTATTATTTTGTAATTTAGGAAAGATGTTTTGAATATTTCTCTTTTCTTCTAAAAATTGATTTAATTGTTTAAAAACTTTATCATTTTGCGAACTTATATTATTTATCTGATAACCAGGACTACTATCAACAAAATTTAATTTAAAAGGTTTCGCCTCTATTTCGTCATATATCTTTTTTAAAAAATTATCATTAAAATTTTTATTTTCATTAGTACCTTTTAAATTATTCTTTAATTGCTCAAAGGTCATTTTTTTCGATTTTGCAATACTCGGATTATGTAAATCGGTATTAAGCATAATTGCTTGGTAAGCTAATATATATGCAGCATCTTTACTGTTTATGTCAATGTTTAAATTTTGTTCATAATAATGTGTTCCAAAACTTTCAACTAACCTATCGATTTTTTGAGCTTCGCCCGGTAATTTAAATGATTGTAAAAACCTACGTAAACTTTCTAAATAATCTTTGTCTTTAAAATCAAATTTCTTAGTAAAACTTTCTAATACTTTTTGATTATCAACCCCATCTGTACCAAGATAATCGCCTACAAATTCTAAATTCAAATTACTTTTTTCTTCATAAAAAAATTTAGCAGTTTCTTCTATAAAATCTTTATTATTATCAGCACACCATTTTTTAATTCTTGTGATTCCACTTTTTTGCTTATCATTAAACAGTTTAATTACTTCGTTTTTTAGTAATGAATCCATTTTACCTCCACAAATTAATTAAATATCTAGTAATTAAAGATCTTTTATAAACTTAACACAAGCAAAAATCGCTATTTAAATATTTTCTAGCTTTTACTGTGTCTTATAAGATTTTATTTGAAAAATATGATTTTGACAAATAATATCATTATAAATGACTAATTGATAAGATTTTTACAAAAATAATTATTATTAATTTTTTTAAAAACTCCAAATTTAGATTGGAAAAACATTATCGGTTAGAATTGATTTATAAATAATCGCTTACACTTCTTTTATAGCTTCAACACAAGCAAAAGTAGCTATTTTTAGTATTTCATTAGCTGTCGCTGTAGTTTGCAGTATTTGAACAGGTTTTTCAAAACCGTTTGTTATAGGACCTATAAAGCTATTTGATGAAAATTTTTGCAATAATTCAGTAGCAATCGCAGCTGAATTTAAACCTGGCATAATTAATACATTTGCAGATCCTGATAACCTGCAAAAGTTATATAATTTACGTAAATCATGGTCTAAAGCTACCTTAATAGACATCTCTCCATCATATTCAAAATCTACTTTCATATCGTTTAACTGTTTTTTATCTTTACTAAAATTATCAAGTATATTTACTGCTTCACGAATACGAGTTGTTTTTTCCTGAGAAGAATTACCGAACGTTGCAAAAGAAATAAGAGCGACACGAGGAGTGATACCCATATTTTTAGCAATCTCTGCAGTTTGTGTTGCTATTTGTGCAAGTTCTAAACTGTTTGGATACTCTGTAATACAATTATCGGCAATAATAATATTATGATCTTTAGCAATCATAATGGAATAGCCAAGAATTCTACGATTTTGTTTTGGGGAAATTACTTTCATAATATCTTCTAAACTATCTATATAACTTTTTGTAACACCTGTTAAAAGAGCATCACCATCACCACATGCTACCATACAAGCGGCAAAAATATTCTTATCAGTTTTAACAAGTTTGGCACAATCACGATATAAATAACCTTTTCTCTGAAGTCTTTTATATAAATAATCAGTATATTGCTCTAGCCTATCACTTAAAGCAGCGTTCATTATTTGAATTCCATCTAAGCTAATATCTTTACCTATCTTTTTTAATATAACCTCAATCCGTTCAACACGACCAATTATAATTGGATTTCCATATTTTTCGTCTCGCATCATCAGAGCAGCAGAAATTACTTCTTCTTCTTCTCCTTCAGCAAAAACAATCCGTTTAAGCGGTACATTATGAATTTTTTCAGCTAAGAAATTCATATAGTTAGCAGTAGGATTTAATCGACTACCTAATTGTTGCTTATATTTACCTATACTAAAATCTTTAACCCTAGCAACGCCAGTTTCTATTGCAGCAACAGCAACCGCTGCGGCTACTACAGTAATTAAACGAGGATCAAATGGTACTGGAATAATATATTCATTACCAAAAACCAGTTTACGACCTGAATAAGCTTTATACACCTCTTCCGGTACAGGTCTACGCGCTAAATCTGCAATAGCTCTTGCTGCAGCTATTTTCATTTCAGTATTAATGGTACTCGCTCTCACATCCAAAGCTCCTCTAAAAATATAAGGAAAACCCATCACATTGTTAATTTGATTATTATAATCAGATCGCCCTGTTGCTATAATCGCATCATCTCGCACAAATTTTATATCTTCCGGAGTAATTTCTGGATCAGGGTTAGCCATAGCAAAAATAATTGGTTTATGTGCCATTTGACTTATCATATCTTTAGTTACTGCACCTTTTACCGATAACCCTATAAAAACATCTGCATTATTTAAACTTTCCGTTAAAGTCCTAATCTTAGTATCACTTGCATAACGCTCTTTCCATTTATTCATACCACTTGTGCGACCTTTATAAATAACACCTTTAGTATCACATAAAATAATCTTTGATTTATCTACTCCAAGAGCAATTAATAAATCAATACAAGCAATAGCTGCTGCACCTGCGCCGTTAATTACAATTTTTAAATCCTCAAGCGTACGGTTAGTAAGATATGCAGCATTTATTAGCCCAGCAGCGGTAATAATCGCAGTGCCATGCTGATCGTCATGGAATACTGGTATATCCATTAAAGATTTTAATTTTTCTTCTATAAGAAAACATTCCGGAGCTTTAATATCTTCAAGATTAATACCACCGAAACTATAACTAAGATATTTTACTGCATTAATAAATTCTATAGGATCTTCGGTATTTATTTCCAAGTCAATTGCATCAATATCAGCAAATTTTTTAAATAATACAGCTTTACCTTCCATAACAGGTTTTGAAGCAGCTGCGCCTAAATTGCCAAGACCAAGTACTGCAGTACCGTTAGAGATTACTGCGACTAAATTACTACGAGATGTATATTTATATACAGCATCTAAATTTTTGGAAATTTCAAGGCATGGAGCAGCTACACCAGGAGAATAAGCAAGTGATAAATCTTGCTGAGTAACTAAAGACTTTGTTGCAGTAATAGCAATTTTACCAGGTTTATCTTTTTCATGATATTCAAGCGCTTCAGCATAATTTATTTTATTCATTTCATTCATTTTCAATTCCTGTTTTGTTTTTTGTTGTGTTATATATGACTGACAATATTATCTTCAATCTTTGTCATTAGGTACAGCAATCAAGCCATAGTATAACCTTGAAACCCCCTACCCCATCAAATACATAATAATTGATATAGTAATTACCGAAAAAAAAGTAGTAAATGTTATAATTGATGCCATAGAATCAGGATCACCATCAAGCTGACGAGATAAAACATAAGCAGTACTAGCACATGGAAGACAACTATATAATATTCCAACCGATCTATTTATCCCTTCAATTGACATTAACCATAATACTATTACGCTAACTAAAGGAAATGCAACTAATTTAATAAAGCTTGTAAGAACTACATTATGTAAAAGCTCTTGTCTAATAGTAAAATTAAGCCCTGCTCCAACATTTAACATACCAATAGCTAAAGCAGCATTAGAAAGACTATCTAAGGTTTTCTTAAGCCCTAAATATAATTCAAGATTTGAATAATTAAAAATGAACCCTACTAAACTTGCAATAATTAATGGATTACGTACAATTAATTTCATCATTAAAATAAAGCTAGTTCTAATAGTATTAGTAACTGATTTATTAGGGATATAATAAGCGAAAATCATTGCCGATAAAATGTTAGTAAAAATAATCATATAAGAGGAAATAACGGCAACAATAGAAAGTCCACTCGGGCCAAGCAAAGGGCTACTCACTCCAAAAAAAATGTAACTATTATAACGAATTGATCCTTGAAAAATAGAAGTAAATTGAACTTTATCAATATTACATTTTTTTTGATAAATTATAAGACCGAGTGATACAAGAATAGTAGATATAATAAGAGCAACTACTAGCTTAATTATAGATGTAACGCTTAAATCAGCAGTAGACACGTAATTAAAAAGCATTGCAGGGAATAGGATAAAATATGATAATTTTTCAATACCACGCCATACTTCTTCTGAAGTTAACCATTTATTTTTGATAATACTACCAAGTAGTGTAATTAAAAAAATAGGTAACGTACTACAAAAAATTTCATTCATGTGTTTGTTAATAGCTTTTACTGTGAATCCATAATTCATTCAGTCTTATTTTTTGCTAAATATTGTTGTCAAGCTACGGGATATAATTTTTCTTCAACTAACTTCTTTGTTGCTTCCACTCCATAAAGCTTGATAAAAGTCCCAAATCTTGGCCCTTCATTTTGCCCAAGTAATATTTGATATAGATCTTTGAAGTAATAACGCAGATTTTTATATCCTGCTTTCATTCCAATATCATACATTGCTTTCTGAATGTTTTCCTCTTCTGTTTGATCAGTTATATTAGATAACATATCTAATATATCATACAAAATAATCTTATGCTTTTCAGAAACAACTAAATATGACTTATGTATTTGAACGAAGTCATGATAATATCTTATAGCAAATTCTGCTAAATGGTCAAGATAAGTACTAGTATTTGGAGTCGCTTTAGGTTCATATTTAGTAATAAAACCCCAAAGTACTGATTTATCTGAAGGATTACATACAGCAGTAAGATTTAAAAGCAACGAATATGTAAGACCAAAAGTCTCAATTTTTGGAACATTCCCGTGATGAATATGATAAACGGGATTTGCAAAACGTGTTACCATATCCTCTTCCAAATGATATTTTTGATTCAAAGTAATATATTCATCAACATTTTTAGGAATTACATCAAAAAACAAACGCTTAGCTCTAGCTGGATTTTTATACATAAATAATGCTATACTTTCAACAGAAGCATATTTAAGCCAGTCATCAACACTAATACTATTACCTCTTGATTTAGAGATTTTTTCGCCGTTTTCATCTAAGAATAACTCATAACAGAATTGCACAGGTGGCTTACCTCCTAAGATTTGGCAAATCTTAGAATAAAGTCTACTATTTGCTAAATGGTCTTTACCGTACATTTCATAATCAACGTTAAGTGCAGCCCAACGCATACCAAAATCTGGCTTCCACTGTAATTTACAATGCCCTCCAGTTACCGGTACTTCTACATCATTACCGTCCTCGTCTTTATAAGATACTGTACCTGCTCTAGCATCCCACTTTTCTATAGGAACTTGCAACACTTTACCTGTTTTTGGGCAGATAGGCATAAAAGGTGCATAGGTAGTTTTCCGCTCCTCTCTAAAAGTAGGTAGCATTAGAGCCATTATCTCGTCATATTTCTCTAAAACTCTTATCAACATGTCATCAAACAGACCAGCTTTATAACAGTTAGTACTGCTATAAAATTCATACTGAAAACCGAATTTATCAAGAAATGTACAAAGCTTTGCATTCATATAATGCCCATAACTTTTACATTCACCGAATGGATCAGGTATAGATGTAAGAGGCATATCCATATATTGCGCTACCATTTCAGGATTTGGTATATTGCTAGGGACTTTACGAAGTCCATCCATATCATCAGAAAAGCAAATGAGTTTAGTCGGAATATCAGATAATTGTTCAAATGCTTTCTGTACCATCACAACACGAGCATTCTCAGCAAAAGTACCTATATGAGGTAAACCTGAAGGACCATACCCCGTTTCAAATAATACATAACCTTTTTCAGGAACTTTACCATTTAAGCTATCTAATATCTTCTTAGCTTCAATAAAAGGCCACGCATTTGACCTAATAGCATCTTTCCAAATTACTGACATTTATTTTTCTTGCACTTTAATTAATAATCAGTGACAATATACTAAATTTATTTATTTGTAAAATATCAAATTAAACTCCGTCATTGTCAGAAGCATTACATAATAATTAGATTAAGCAATCCAGTAAAAAATTCTATAAATCATAATTTATGTTTTATTTTTTAAATTGCAAGAACGCCGATGACTTAATTACTTCTTGTAATGACGGTTCGAGAAACCATACCAATAAGATATACATTACGCTCACAATAAAAATAAAAACATATGATACTTAACATTATAAACTACATTAAAAAAGACAGATATAAAGTTCTAAATTTAGTACTGATTATAATGTCTATAATAGCACTTTCTACAGCTTATATTGCTGAATATATATTCTATTATACACCATGCCCTTTATGCGTTTATGAAAGATTTCCATATTTAATGCTAATTAAAATTAGCTTAACTGCTTTAATTATCAGACAATTAAACAAATATACGCTCATATGTATACTCATAACTATCCTTAGCTCGTGCATATTATCAACCTATCATAGCTTTGTAGAAAGAGGAATAGTACAACCAAGCGCTCTTTGCTCTTCCATGATCCGTATTCCACAAGGTTTGTCTATACAACACATAAAACAGATGTTCTACTCACAGCCAATTACTTCATGTACAAAACCCGCAATCAAAATATTAGGTATTTCTATGACTGAGTATAATCTACTTTTAAATATTGCTCTTCTAATCTTTTTAGGCCTAATTTTGTTTTATCCAAGATCGAATAAATAGTTTTTTATACACAAAGTGCATTTGCTTAGATTATAAGAATATGTTGTTACTGTGTTAATATTTATCGCAAACAACTAATAATAATAAAATACTAAGATTGATTAGATGAAACTTATAGTGTTCCTACGATACTAATTTAGTATCTAAATAGGCAATATATATACAAAGATGATATAACTAAATATACTTAATCCATTAACATTTAAAAGTTAACTACTATAACACAAACACAAAATTAAATATTAATAATACTTAGCTCAACAAAATAAATACAATATTTTTTTAAAAAGAGATTTGATGTTGAAATAACAAACAAATAATACTAATACCTACGTGAAACTGTATGATAATTTTACATCGATACATAATATGGAATATAAAGATTATACTTTCTATGTATATGTTTATCCTGTCTAAAGGATAAAACATATTAGATTGTTTATATACAAATAACGTCAAAGAACTCTTAACTTAAGATAATGATACACTGAATTATGAAGCACATAATATAAAAAATGGAAAATGAAGAAAAACAACTCAAAACTACAATAGATGCTGAGTATTATGTACGTGTACCAATTTTATAAATAGTCAACACATAAATACAGAAGATAATAGTAAATTTCTAAGTAGAATCCGTAAATTCAGATATTAATTAAAAAATTAATTTAGCAAGATTATTACCAAATGAAATAGATGCAATTTTAATACATCAAAAAATCAATTTTTCAATCTATATATTGCAATCAAAAAATAGAAAATAAGATACTTAGATACTAAGTATAATCTTGCATAAGTCATTTCTTTTATTCACTTAACAATCATATTGTAACTGTAGAAGCAAATAATAACAGCAGTAATTCTAATACTGATACTAATACTAAGTTAAAGCAGATTGAGCATCAATCATTTGATATACTTTACTAGTGTACTATCACAAAATTCATAGTGAATTAAGAAAATTATAATTAAAACATAAATGCAAAATGTATAATTATACTATACGGTATGACAGTATCTTCTAACTTAGAAAAAGAATTCTTCTCTTCTTAAATAAAATCCAATGTAAGTTGATACATGAATACTACATTTATGTATCCCAAATTCAAATAGAAGAGTACAATTTACTGTGAATTTGACACCACTAAGTTACCACCCTGCGATCTTAGATGATAATATAGCTCTAAGTTCTCTTAAAGAAAAATTTTGTGGTTTTAGGTAGTCTAGCACTACCTTACCACTATCAAGTACTATAAGCCTTTTGCCATAATGTGCTGCCGCTTCCAAATTATGCGTAATCATAACGGCAGTTATCTTATGATGCTCTATAATCTCTGCTGTTTTTTTTATCACTTCCAAAGAAGCTTTCGGATCTAAATTAGCCGTATGCTCATCTAGAAATAATATTTTAGGTGGATGAGCTATACTAAGTGCAAGCAATATAACCTGCTTTTCTCCACCTGAGAATTTACCTAGTTGCTGCGAAAGTAAAGGTAAAAAGCGTTTAGGCGAACCTGTAAGCTCTAATACATCACTACTTGTTAACCGTTCATTACTATGGTATCTACTTTCCCAAAGCATAATATTTTCCTCAAGAGTTAACTCAGTAAATAGCCTATCTTCAAGCTTTTGTGTTATTGTAACAAGCATAAGTGCTTTGTGTTTTTGAGATATTTTATCAACTTTAACTTGATCTAAGAATACTTGTCCGCTTGTCGGTGTTAAATAACCGGCAAGTATTTTAGCTAAAGTAGATTTACCACTACCGTTATGACCTAATATTACCACAAACTCTTCTTGTGCAATATTTAAAGTAGTCTCGAAAATTATAGGATCACTTCTTTCACTAACTTTGAACTGTATTTTTTCTGCATATAAATAAGGTTTCATAAATCTTCTCTTTTTACAGAACTTAGAGAAATAAATAATACTATCCCTAATATAAGCTTAAGGTTTATGGGATCGACACCAATCCGTAGTAAAATACTAAGAGAAATAAAGTAAAATAATATACCTATAAAACAGGAAAACATCTCCTTAAAAGCGTTAAAATTATTAATATTACTTAAAAAAATCTGCCGCCCTATAATAATCGCACCTATACCTACTAGTGCAACACCATAACCCATATTAATATCCGCAAAACCATTTACTTGTGCAGACAAAGTACCGGTTAAAGCAGCAAGACCATTACTTATACTCAGCCCAAGCATACGGTACAGCTCAGCAGGTTTCCCTAAATCAATCAATAAATCTTTATTAAAACCAAAAGCACGTAGAAATAAACCAAGATTACCTTTTAATAAAATTAAAACAATAAATATAATAAAACAATTTATTATTATTAAAGGTACTAACCAATTTTCTAGATGTAATATAGATAGCAGAGTCGGCATACCAAGAATCGATATATTAGGACGCTGCATAATTTGTAAGTTAACAGAATAAAGCATGAAATTTGCAAGTATTCCTGCTATAAGTCCATTAATACGTTTATTCTTCTGCATAAAACTCACTATACTTCCATTAATTCCACCTGCTATTACGGCAAATATTAATGCGTAAAATAACCCAAAGTGGATAGTACGTGCAAATACAGCAGCTCCTAAGACATAAGTACCATCTACTGTAAGATCAGTAATTTTGAGAATACGATAACTTATATACATTCCTAAAATAAGCGGTAGCATTATTAAGGATTGTTCAAGAGCAGTAACTAAAATATTCATGTGACTACTCTGTAAATTCTTTATGTGTGAAGGGCAGTACAGATAAATTTTCTTTAGTAAGAATATCTTGTTTTACAAATGATTTAATATTAATAAATAGAGTAAAATCTTTCATATCACTAAATGGAATATCTTGCGGTGCTATTCCTTGTAAGATCTTTTTTGCCATTAAACCTGCTTCTATGCCTATTTGTTTCTCTTGTACTCCTACAGCAATAGTTGCACCATTAATTACCGAGCCTTCATCAGAGGCAATTATCGGGATACGGCGTACAAATGCTTCTTGTTTTAAAATATTAATACCACTGACTATTAGATGATCTTTCAAAATTATAAAACTCTGCGTATTTTTAGGTGCATTTTTGACAGCAATTGGCATATCATTTAAATTTTGTATCATTGCTGTGTACAGAGAAATATTGTTATTTTTAGCATATAATTTTAACATTTCTACTTCAGGTATGACCTTCTCGCTACTACTATAAATTAAAGTGATATTCTCTAAAAAAGCTAATTTACTAATAGTATCAGTTATTTTAATTTCATCATTAACACCTGTAACTAAAGGTAAGTTTTTACCATTAATTATAGCAGCTGCACAAACAATCGGTTTATTGATTATATGAGAAATAGCAGTTTGGCTAACTGTAGTACCGATTGGAATTATTAAATCAATATCCTGATCTTTTATTTGCTTAATAATTGCAAGCAATATATTAGAATCAGCATGAGCATTTTTAACTAAAATCTCTACATCTATATCTTTTAACGACTCTTTAATGCCTGATACTATTTTGTGCATTGAATCATGCTCAAGCGGTACAATTACTGCAACCTTTTTTTGATTTGCATAAACTAAAGTTGTGATCAATAAAACAAAAAGAAAAGAAAAGAATTTTTGAATTTGCAAAACATTAGAAATAAACATTTTAATATCCTGTTATAAATAATTTAATAAAAAATTATGCATATAGCAAAGCAAACAAATCAACGCAAAAATTATCTACGCCAACACAAATTTGTTATTAAACTATTAACCTTTAAAGATATCATAAATATTTTTAACTGAAGTAATATAAAGTAAGCACAACATCTTTCTTTGACCTAAAGCTAAATAGCCAAGAAAGAAATATCTAAGAGGCTATCTGTAAATAAATTTCAAAGCTATTGAAATTTTTGTTGTATGATTTTTAAAAATCCTACAAATGTAACTCAATAGTTCTTAAATTTGCAAAATATTTTCAGATAACTTCTTATTTTAAGAAAAGCACTATTTTAAGATAATGTCAATAAATAATAATAATTATCCTAAATAGGAGGACTTGTGTATACAAAATCTTGCAACACTTTATTCGTATTAAGATATTTTGCTATATAAATTCAATGTTTTGCGTACATGGAATGTACAATACGTTTCATTGTTATACAATAATACTACATCATTGAAGGAGTCTCATTTATTTATATATTTTACAAATGCATTATAAGTTGTGACGTAGTAATACACAGTTCAAAATTCTGATTTCAAGATTTTTAAAATCTTGTGATTGATTACTGCATTGCTTCTTACAATAACAATTGTTTAGATCTATAAATATACATACCACATAATGATAGTACTTAATACAGCAAAATTTGCAAAATGAAATAAAAATTCATACCTTAAACTATACATTATCTGTTTATTCCAGTATTGCTGTATATCGGTAATTACGAAGCACATCATGATATGCTTTTAGTACAACTTATAGGATGCTCTTCAGCTGTTAAATAAATAGATATCATAAATACCATAAACTACTTTCTGAGTTAGTTGACACATTTAGCAAATCCACTCCATAGCCATCTTAATTTAACATAAAATATTAACAGTACTATATATTTATCATTTTAATTTACGTACTCACTCTCTTGTTTTTTCAAAACCTATTACAGCTAATTCTTTTCTTGAATCCAGAAGCCATATAAAAATTTCCTTGTCAGGTTATAGTTACTTCACCACGACCTACTAAATCATGTTTTAAATCTTAATGTGTATACATCTTACTGCTACATCCTTAAGCAATCCTATTAATATCACTAATGACTCTTCAGTCAAATTATTTTTTGCATTATTAGTAAACAGACCAAATTTATTAATACATACTTCTCATGTCTCAATACTCTATCGTCATAAAAGACTTGATCTATTAATAATATTCTTTTCATCCTTATCAAAGATGTGATGTAATTAATACTACTCACTAGTAGCCCTTACTATTTTTGCTTACAAAAAAGTAATTATTACACAGTAGATTTTACAGTCTTTAGTCTGACTTTAATAAGTGTTAATGTTAATGAAATAATACTTTTAAATAACTATTATAGTGCAAAAATACAAGCTCTCATTCCTTAGTCTGTAATAATTCTTTATAATCATAAAGATATATCATTTTCATAATGTACACTTCTTCAACATTTCAGAAATTACTTTCTATTTCTTGACATAGATCTTCAATTTTATTATTAGGATTATTTGTAACTTTGCTTTTTCTTATTAAAACAATATTTAAAAAGCATAGAAACTTTTAAACAAATATTAATCTCCTTATAGGAATATTATTAAAACCTGCTGCATATCTATGACACTTGAAGAATGCTAATATACTAAATCTTGTCCTAATGCATTTTAGGCTAATATCTACAGTAAAGCGTAACGCAATCTGAGAATAATGTTTCATTAAATTATTTATTGAATAATAAACTTAAATTATTTTAAGTTTTTAATGAACTTTAAATGTTGAATATTACTTTAATCAAATAATTTTAATACTCAACCCCTTTAGTCATCAAAAATCAAAGATAATAAATAATGAATTAAAAGTATAAAAACAATTGGCAATAACATGGCAAAATTACCAAATTGCGAGAATATCGTAGGAGTGGTTAATTTTTGAGGAATTAGACCTTGTATATAATTTATTTCATTTAGATTTAGTTTTTTTACTATCCTACCAACAGGATCTACTATGGCGGAAATACCATTATTCGCGACTCTAATCATAGGTAAACCGTTCTCTACGGCTCTACTTCTACTAATATGAAAATGCTGATATGGACCGCTTGATTTACCATACCATGAATCATTTGTAATATTAATTATTACATCTGCTATTTCATTATTCGTCTGTACAAAATTAGGAAAAATAGATTCATAACAAATTAATGGTTTAATTTTAAGATGATATTTTTTAATATAAACAAGACCTCCATTTCCTTCTTTATAATCAATTAAACCGTGAGTTAATTTTTTAAATGGCAATATCTTTTTAAGCGGCATATACTCACCGAAAGGTACTAAATGTGATTTATGATATTCAAATAATTTATGATTATTTTTATCAAGAGCATACATAGCGGAATATAGTTCAAACTTATCACCGTGTTTTTTATTATCCGAGATACCTCCTGTTATCAGGATAGCATTTGTAGAATTTAGCATGTTTAATAATTCTAATTTAACTTGCGGTATATCATCCGGTACTACTAATGCTGCTTCAGACCAAATAATTAAATCTGTAGGCTCTAATTTTTCTGATAAATTAATATGTAGCATTAAATTATGCCAAAATTCTTCTTCATCCCATTTTGCAGTTTGAGGAATTGAAGGCTGAACTAATCGCACTTTTATATCAGTAAAATGTGTAGGGTTAGTACTTACTCTCATTGCTCCATAAATTACCATTACAGTTAATATTAGCATTGAACTCGCTAGTAATATTTTTAACTTAGTAAAATTTTTGCTAAATACAGGATAAGCAGATGTAGCAATATATATAACTATAAAACTAAGCCCATATATCCCTGTTATACTTAAAGGTTGTATTAAAATCTCTGAAAACGAAAAAGCATAACCTATTAAATTCCAAGGAAGACCAGTACAAATCCACGAACGTATCCATTCAAATAATACCCACAATAAACAGAATATCAATTGGTAATATTTATTATTTTTAGCAAAAAAACTAAGAGTACAATTTGTAGATATAAAGAATGCTAAAATTATAGGTAGACCAAATAAAGCAAAAGGAATCGCCCACCAAAAATCTGCGATATAAACACTAACGCCGATACTGATCCAATACATTCCACTTAAAAAGTGTCCAAAACCAAATAAATAACCAAATTTTGCAGCTGCTTGCCAATTTTGAGATTTTTGCACTATATAACATAGGTACGAGAATGTGAACAATGCTGGTATAAAAAAAGTCGGAGCAAAAACTAAACCGCTTAATATCCCTAGCAAGAAACATATGATTTTAGTTTTATACATTTTTATCGATTATTTGTTTACAAAATAATACATCATGCTATCATTTCAGCAAGTTTTAATATTAATGAGTAAATAAATGACTACAAGGTTACTACAAGGAAAAAAAGGTTTAATTACAGGTATTGCAAATAACATGTCAATATCATGGGCGATTGCACAGCTTGCCAAAAAACACGGAGCAGAATTATGGTTTACTTATCAATCAGAAGCACTCGAAAAACGAGTTAAACCGCTTGCTGAGGAAATAGGTTGTAATTTTATTAGTGAACTTGATGTAACGGATCAAAAATCAATTAGTAATTTATTTAATGATATAAAAGAAAAATGGAATAGTTTTGATTTTTTACTCCATGGTATGGCTTTCGCAAATAAAAATGAATTAAAAGGGCGTTATGTCGATACTAGCTTAGAAAATTTTTATAATTCTTTACATATATCATGTTACTCGCTTTTAGAACTCTCAAGGTCTGCAGAAACCTTAATGCATGACGGTGGTAGCATTTTAACATTAACGTACTACGGCGCTGAAAAAGTTATACCTAATTATAACATTATGGGAGTAGCAAAAGCAGCACTTGAGGCTAGTGTCAAATATCTAGCAAACGATATGGGAGAAAATAATATTAGAGTCAATGCTATTTCGGCAGGCCCTATCAAAACTTTAGCATCTAGTGCAATAAGCGATTTTAGTACTATGCTTAAATTTCACGCTTCAACTGCACCATTAAAACGTAATATTACTCAAGAAGATGTAGGAGGAGCAGCTGTATATTTATTTAGTGAATTATCTAAAGGTGTTACAGGCGAAATTCATTATGTAGATTGCGGTTATAATATTATAGGGAGTAGTAAATTATTGTAGAGAGTGCAATGATGCAATGTCTTTAAAAAACTTATTTGTGTACTAATAAATACACATTTTGCTGTTTAACAACTTAGTTAATCAAAACAATTGAAATTGTATAAAATAAAAATTATTTACTAAATTACTTTATCAACGTACTTTATAATTGCATGACAAAAATACAAACACTAAACCATAAAACAAAATTAACACAATCTATGATCTCTTTTTTTGAGATGTCCAGGTTTTGGAGCAATAGGTGGTTTTTTCGATTTTACCTGAACTTTTTGAGCTTCTGACGGTAATACTGGGTTATTTAATCTATTTAACTCTTTTGAGATTTGTTTTAACTTATCGTGTACTTCTATCTTTAAAGGAGTATGATAGCTTTTAATTTTATTATTGATTATTTGTGCTACCACCTTAATATTTTCTTTAGAAATGGAATATGATTTTATACCTATATGATTAACAAGCTTGGACCACAAAGTTTGTCCTTTATCTAATCCTTGATATATTACATCTACTAAATCATTTTTTTTGAATGTTAATACATAATCAGAAGCACCTTCTAATGATTTAGATAAATACTTTGTTATTTCATCTCGCCTCTTACCTTCAAGACTAATTTTTTTGTCTTGCTCAAATTTTAGCATTACTTTCTCAATTATTGAAGCTATCTCAATTTCTTTTCCTGCATGTACATTATTTTCTTTCACTTCCATATACAAATGTGTATAGGATCCTATTTTTGCATCTAATAATTGTTTAACATACTTACCATTAGGATCTTGTATTTCTCGCTCAATCTCAGCAGATTTTAAACCTAATTTTTTATATATATCTGATTCACGAAAAAGTGGAGCATATAATAAAAAATTAATACTTTGTGCTATTCTACTATCTATCGAATCTTTAGAATTTCTTTTAGAATAAAATTTTTCTTGTAAAACACGATAGTGATCTAATATTTCTGGTGTTATATCTTTTATATCAAGAGATTGTAATGATCCTGTATCTGAAAATCGTGCTTGCATACCTGAGCGTTTTGCTTCCAATAATAATATTTCTTGAAAAACTTTATTATTAGTGGTTCTACAAACGAAATTAGGATCGTTATCTGGCATTAACTCATCTGCATTTTGCATTATTGTTTGATTGAGCTGATGTAATTGCTCTTTATTAAGCTTTGTATCTAAAATATTTATAAAAGCTTCTCTTTGTTTCTGTTTACTTGCAGTGCTAAAAGCCTGCTGCATTTTTTTTAAAATACCAAAATCAAAATTTTCTTTACCTATTTCTTTGATAATTAAATTTGCTAAATTTTTTGTTTCATTATTCACTATTTCTTTTTTATTTTTTGTAGCCATATTTAGTATTAACCTCAATTATAATATTTATTATAATAAAAATAATAATGGTAGATTAAATTAATTTCTAGATATTTTTACTATGTTTAGTATCAAAACTTTAACACGCATCTCGAAAGTCATACTAGAACTCCACTATTACCCAAAATTTCTATTGATACTATTTCACAATCTGGTTGACTATGATTTACTAGTTCTAATATTGAAGATGCTAGATTGCTAATATAAGCACCTTTTACATCATTCAATATACAATTAAATACATAATTATCTACTTCATCACACTTATTAATATCATAGTATGGTTTAAATTTTTCTAATTCACTTACTTTTTTAAAACTCTCTGACTTAAATAATGCTTTTGCTACATCATGTTCTTCAATATATTTACTAACAAGTAAAAACATAATGCTTTGTGCTAAACTATTTTTAATGTAAAATTCTTTTAAACATTCAATAAAATTTTCAAAAAAACTTACTTCTTCAATTAATTGTTCAAAAGGAATTTTGAAATCAGGAAACAATTCTGTGTATAATTTTTTCTGCAATTCCTCTTTTGCAAAATTTTGCAAATAAAAATTATTTATTAATAACTTGTAAAGTTCAAGTATCTTGCTAGGGAAGTTAATTTTTAACGTCCATTCCTCATTAATTTCTACAGAAAAACTATTTCTTTTTGCCTCTGAATAAAATAATTTACGTAAAATATCTTCATTATCTACACGCAGAAAAAAAATTAAATCTTGAGAGTTCACTAAATCTGCTGCATGTTGCATTATTTTTTGGTTAAGTTCATGTAGTGAATCATTACATACCAACAATTGTAAATATTCAAGAAAAATTTCTTTATTTCCTTTTTTTAATTCTTTTAAATGATTTAAATCATCTAATGTAATTTTTTTTTGTAAAATATTGTTAATTATTCTAGTTATAAAGATTTTATCTTCATGCTCGACATTTTGCATTACAGTTAAATTAACGTCTCTTTCTAAGTTTTTGTGACTTAACTTAGTATAAATATTGAAATAGCCTGCCAACTCTTGCTCAGATCTAAGATATTTTTTAGTTGTACTAGGTTGACCAATACAAGAGAATATCATTTCTTTTAACTTCATACAATTTACTCACTTAAATTAAAATGGCACAATTATATTTAGTTCAAAAATATTAACAAGTATTTTTATGAAAAAATAAATTAATTTTTATTAAGAGGATGATGCAATAATGCTTGTTTTAAATGATTAGTGTGAAGATGAGTATATATTTGAGTTGTAGATATATCGGCATGACCAAGTAGCTCTTGAATAACTCTTAAGTCTGCTCCACCTTCAAGAAGATGGCTTGCAAAGCTATGGCGTAATATATGCGGCGAAACATTTTTAGGGTTAAGCCCAATATCAAGTGCAACAGATTTTAACAAAATAGCAAAGTTTTGTCTAGTCATATAACCAGCTACCGCTGATGAAGGAAATAAATAAATTAGATTTTTTGATTTAGCTTTATTAACAAAAATATCTCTAATTTTAAGGTATTTAGTAATACTAAGAACTGCTTGATCATTGATTACTATAACTCTTTCCTTATTACCTTTACCAAGTACCGAAAATATTTTTCTTACTATTCCTTTAGACGTGTTATTAGTTAGAATGTCAGCAAGCTTAAGACTTACAAGTTCTGAAACTCTAAGACCACTAGCATAAAGTAAATGAATCATCGCATTCAGCCGAATACCTTCTGGCGTATGATCTTTGGAGCAATATTCTAGTATTAATTTAATTTGATCTATAGACAATATTACAGGCAGTTTATTTTGATATTTAGGTAAATCTACGTTAAGAACTGGATTAAATGCAGTATGATTTTCACTAATTAAAAATGTATAATAGCTTTTTATAGTTGAAATTTTTCGATTTATAGACCGAGCATGTAAATTATTACTGGCTAGATACTCAATCCACTTCCTAATATTTCGCGTTGTAATATTTAATTCTGATATTTTTTGTTTAGTAAGATAATTGTGAAAATCCAATAGATCACGCTTATAGCTAAGTATAGAATTTTTTGATAATGCTCGCTCTGCTAAGAGCATTTCTAGGAATTGCTCAATAAACTCCATAAGTTGTATAAAATATTATATAATGTAGGAATGGAGGCCAGGGTCGGAATCGAACCGACGAATAGAGGATTTGCAGTCCACGGCATTACCACTTTGCTACCCAGCCTAATCAATACCACAACCCTACTGCATTCGAGTGAAAGCATAAATTCTACATAACGTTGGTATCACACAGATACTACAAAAATACATTACAAAAAACAACTACTTTTTACTATGCATATAATTCTTGCAAGATGATATTTAACAATTTATCCTAAAATTCATAAATTGACTAACTAAATCCAATATATAACATTTTTAATTGAAAATTCAATAATTACTTTAAAATACGTTTAATTGTTGGTTATTATATCTCGGTTTATATTCGTTTCCTATTTTTCTTATCAAATTCTTAAGTATAAACTAAGTAAAATAGAATTTAAAATTCTTTATTGTGAAGACTGTTACTAATGTAATACCGTTAATTAATTCAGTTTACTACGTATTTAAAAAAATTAAAGACTGGACATAGTTGTTAAGCTACGGTATGGCATAATACTGTAAATTATTATTGTCATTAATGGCCTATAGTATATAATACTGAAAATATATTTTGATCTATGAAACTATTACAAATTATTTTTATTATTACTATATACATTAATTTAAATATATTTGTATTAGCAGAAAATTTAGAATCAGTTGAAGATATTGAAAATGACGTATTTATTCCTCTTGATAAAAATCATCCTATTTTAAATCAAAAAGATAATATTTATAATGCTGAATTTAAGAATTATACCAACGGTAAAATTATTGCTCTAAATAAAATTACTGCTACTTCTGAGGAAATAGACTTGAAAACGGGGGAAGAAAAATATTTTGGTAATATAAAAATCAAATTACATAAATGTATAAAAAACCTTGATCCATATAATCAAGATAATTATTTGTTGATGACTATAACGGAATATAAGATTGATGAAGACCCAAGCCTACTCTTTCAAGGATGGATGGTTTCTTCAAGTATTTCACTTTCAACTTTTGAACATTCAATCTATGAAATTTTTGCTAAAGATTGTTTTTAGATGCAATATTTGATTTTAAGTTTAATATTTTTAATTCCAAGCCTTGGTATGCTTACAGGCTTATCGATTGCAGCTACTGTATTATTTTTTTTGCTTATTATTGTAATAACAGAACTTATATCATTCATACGAAAGCAAGAATTCAGTAAAAAATTTCTTATTAAATTGTATCCACGCTTTGGCTTTGATGATATATTTTGCGTCAAAAATAGAATAAAAACAGAACTATTATTCATTGCTTGGTGCTTTATCTCTTGTTTATTTACAATTCATCCTATTAATAGTCTAGTGACTTTCACTAAAGTGTTTGCACTTTTATTTCTTAGATTTGTTAATAATGTTGTTACTTTTCAAAATATACTATATCTTAAAAATTCGTTAATACTAGGCATTATCACCGCAATATTACTATTCTTCATCGAATATTCTTCTCATGGGTTTTTAACAAGAATGTTCAAAACTCATTTCGGCTTATATATGTTAGATCGTGGTTGTGCTTTACTTTCCATTACTACTTGGGTAGTAATTATCATTTTGTTCTCTAACGGTAAAAATATAAACGCCTTTATACTATATATAGTAGTGCTCTATTTATTAAGTATTTCCGACAGTTTAGCAAGTTTTGTAGGCTTCAGTATAGGCGGAATAATATTTATTTTAGCAAGACTGATAAAAAAGATATTTTTTAAATTAATTACAATAAGTTTAATTACCGGATCGTTACTATTTCCTATTATAGCTAAACAAATAGACCCACACAATTTATCTGAAAAATATTTAGCTACAAAACCTTCTGCTGCTCATCGTTTATTTATTTGGCATTTCGTTGCAAACAAAATCATCATAAAGCCGATCTTAGGCTATGGTTTTGCTTCTTCTAAATATATCAAAACCAGTGATAATGAAATGATTGATTATAGAGGTGAAAAATTGCATCCTTTACCGCTTCATCCTCATAATAATATATTACAAATTACTCTTGAACTTGGTATATTAGGATTAGCATTATTTTTATGCTTAGTGTATAAATACTTAAAAGAAATCGATAATATAAAGATTTCTAATTTTAGAGCAGCTTCATATTCATGTTTTATAAATTATTATATTATCGGTATGATTTCATATAATATTTGGCAAACATGGTGGATATTAAGCGGTATTTGGATACTAGTTTTAATGAAGTTACTAGTTAAACCTGATATTATCATTGATAATTAATGTTAATTGGTATAGATATAGATATAAGGCCAATTCTCAAATATCATAATGCGATTTGAACTCGTTATCTAATGGTGGTTCCTCTTAAACAAGAAGCTACGTGGTAACATTACATAATAAAAACATATGCTACAAAATTCAGAACTTTTACATGAATATTTACCAATTGCTATATTTTTTGGTATTGCAGTATTGGTTTCAGGTTTAATAATGATGTTACCAAACTTATTATCAACAAAGAAGTATAATAAAGATAAGTTAGAACCATATGAATGCGGATTTGCGCCTTTTAGCGATGCAAGATCAAAATTTGATATACGTTTCTACTTAGTTGCAATTTTATTTATTATATTTGATCTTGAAATTACCTTTTTAGTGCCTTGGGCTATTAGCCTTAATACAATAGGTAAAATAGGTTTTTTTTCGATGATGTTTTTCTTATTTGTGCTTATTATTGGGTTCATATATGAATGGACAAAAGGAGCTTTAGACTGGTAGTAATATGAAAAATGACTTTTATCAAGAAGATGAATTATTAAATAGTTGTCTTACTAATAGAGGATTTTTACTCAGTAAAATTGACGAAGTGATAAGCTGGGCAAGAGCTAATTCGTTATGGCCTATGACTTTTGGACTTGCTTGTTGTGCTGTTGAGATGATGCAAGCTGCAGCAAGTAGATATGATATGGATCGCTTCGGTATGTTATTTAGACCAAGTCCAAGACAGTCTGACCTGATGATAGTTGCAGGAACACTTACTAATAAAATGGCACCAGCGCTTCGTAAAGTATATGATCAGATGACTGAACCTAAATGGGTGCTTTCAATGGGTAGCTGTGCCAATGGCGGCGGCTATTACCACTTTTCATATTCGGTAGTACGTGGCTGTGATAGAATCGTACCAGTTGATGTATATGTACCAGGTTGTCCTCCTACCGCTGAAGCATTGATTTATGGACTTATGCAACTACAGAAAAAAATTAAACGCACTACAGGTTTTAAGTATGACTCTAGATGAATTAATTGACAAACTTGCAGCTAAATCTAGAATTTTAATAACGAAGGTCACAGTTAAAGATCATTTAGCTTATAAAATTGAGCCACATTTTTTATTGCCGTTTTTAAAAGCTTTAAAAGAATCGGAAGAATTACGTTTTACCGTCTTAACTGATTTATTTGGCGTCGATTTTCCAAAACGAGAAAAAAGATTTGAAATCGTATATAACTTATTAAGCCTAAAACTAAATAAAAACCTTATAATTAAAACAAATATATCTGAAAAAGAGAGCATCCCTTCAGCAATGAAGATATTGAGCGCTGCTTGTTGGTATGAGCTTGAAGTTTATGATATGTATGGTGTAAATTTCAATGGCAATAACGATAAAAGACGAATACTCACCGATTATGATTTTGAGGGGCATCCTTTGCGGAAGGATTTTCCATTAACAGGCTACACGCAAGTAAAATATGATAAGAAGCTAAAAAAAATAGCTTATGAACCAGTTAATTTAGATATAGAATATCGTGAGTTTGATTTTAGTTCTCACTGGCACAGCCCAAGTTACATTTTGCCAGGTGATGAGAAAGCTGAGAAGTAATACAATTATTTAGTATGGCACTTACTTGCATAAAGACCAAACAGTCATACCAAACAGTCATTATTAGTAAGTATATTATAACTTACGCAATCTACTGAGTGTCATAGCACGGCCTACATATAGCATTTAGAGAAAAATATCAATAATATTTATATTTTTAACTAAAATATGTGATGAAATATAAGTATAGAAATCGAGAAATCAACAATAAAAATACTATGACTAACAAAACTATAACTCTAAATCTTGGTCCACAACATCCAGCGACTCACGGTGTTTTAAGGTTAATCCTTGAAATGGATGGTGAGGTCGTTAACAATGCCGATCCTCATATTGGATTACTTCATCGTGGTACGGAAAAACTTATTGAACATAAAACATATTTACAAGCTATACCATATTTTGATCGACTTGATTATGTTTCACCAATGTGCCAAGAACATGCATTCGCTTTAGCAGTAGAATCATTACTAGAATGCAGCGTACCACGTAGAGCTCAATTTATAAGGGTGTTATTCTCAGAACTAACAAGGATCCTTAATCATACATTAAATATAGGAAGCCAAGCTTTAGATATTGGTGCTACTACTCCTTTATTATGGCTTTTTGAAGAGCGAGAAAAAATTATGGAATTTTATGAGCGTGTTTCTGGATCGCGTATGCATGCAAATTACTTTAGACCAGGCGGTGTTGCAGAAGATTTACCCGAAAAATTACTTGAGGATATAAATAAGTTTATAGAGCAGTTTCCTTCAAAACTTAACGATATTGAAAATCTCCTAAATGAAAATAGATTATGGAAACAACGTTTAGTAGATATAGGTGTTGTGTCTCAAAAAGATGCAATGGACTGGGGGTTTTCAGGACCAATGCTTCGAGGTTCAGGTATAGCTTGGGATTTACGCAAGTCAAACCCTTATGACGTCTACGATGAAATGGACTTTGAAGTACCAGTCGGCAAAAACGGTGATTGTTATGATAGATATTTAGTGCGCATACTTGAAATGTATGAATCTATTAAGATAATCAAACAATGTATAGCAAAAATGCCAAAAGGTCAAGTCAAAACTGATAATCCTAAATTAACACCACCAACAAGAGAAAAAATGAAAGAATCTATGGAAGCAATGATTCATCACTTTAAACTTTATACAGAAGGATATGATGTTCCAATCGGTGAGACATATAAAGCAGTAGAAGCTCCTAAAGGCGAGTTTGGTGTATATTTATACTCGCAAGGAGGTAATAAACCTTATAGATGTCGTATTAAAGCACCAGGCTTCGCTCATTTACAAGGACTAAATTTTATGTCTAAAGGCCATTTAATTTCAGATGTTATTACTATAATTGCAACGCTTGATATAGTATTTGGCGAAATAGATAGGTAAGATCACAATGTATAATTCAATTGATTTACTACAAGATGAAGAAGAAAACTTTTTAATAAATGAGTAAGAGCAAAACTATATTGTACTAAAAATATATGAATACCAAAACTACAAATTTTACATTTGCATTTGATAAAAAAAATTTAAATTTAGCAGAGACTATTATAAAAAAATATCCTCCGAATGGTAAAAGAAGTGCAATACTACCACTACTTGATCTAGCGCAACGTCAAAATGGCGGTTGGCTTCACATATCTGCTATCGAATATGTAGCAAATATGCTAGAAATGCCTTATATGCGTGCTTATGAAGTTGCAACATTTTATAGTATGTTTAATTTAAGCCCTGTAGGTAAATATCATATTCAAGTATGTACTACTACTCCATGCTGGCTACGTGGTAGTGATGATATCATGAAAATTTGTGAAAAGAAATTAGCCATAAAACACAAAGAAACTACTAAAGATCAAAAATTTACTTTAAGCGAAATAGAATGTTTGGGAGCATGTGTTAACGCACCTGTTGTACAAATTAATGATGATTATTATGAAGATCTAAATGAAGCAAAAATGGAAAAACTAATAGAGCAATACTTAAATGATTTATAAGAATAAATTGCAAAATGACTAAAATACTTTTATTGACAATAACCTTCTATAAATATTTTATTTCTCCGCTACTTGGTAATAATTGCATATTTTCCCCTACTTGCTCAGAATATGCTCAAGAAGCTATAATAACACATGGCATCATAAAAGGCTTATGGCTTACCTTTAGAAGAATAATCAAATGCCAACCATTTTGTATTGGTGGATATGATAATGTTCCAACATCTATTAAAAATTCTAAACAACCTACTAAAAAAATATGAATTATGTTTTAATCTTCAATATCAGAAAGCAATATTTATTAATTAAGTATCAGAATTTCTTAACGTTTATTATGGAATATAGAAATTATAAATAATATTGCCTATCCAAGAATTTGCAGTATATTTGAGCTAATATAGAAAAACTAAATCTACTTAATATATTACACATAGAATTCTTTTGATAAAAATATAGCGAAATATGACATGACTAACTTTAGTTATATCAAATCTCATAAAAAACTAAAGATTTTTTCAAAAACATGAATAAATTAATCCCATTACCTCGTGAATTTTTTGCACGAGATACTAATTTAGTAAGTACTGAGTTAATTGGTAAAGTGCTATATTTTCAAGGCACAACAGCTATCATTACTGAAACTGAAAGCTACATAGGGAATGATGATCCTGCATGTCATGCAGCACGAGGACGAACTAAAAGAACTGATGTAATGTTTGGTCCTGCAGGTTTTAGCTATGTCTATTTAATTTATGGAATGTATCATTGTTTAAATTTCGTTACTGAAGATGAAGGCTTCCCTGCTGCAACATTAATAAGAGGTGTATATGTTATTTCACATAATGATTTATATACCATCTATACTGCAAAAGTTAAAAGTCAAATAACTGATGAGAAGACACAGAGTATAATAATAAGTGAAGACAGACGAAGCACGAAATTTGACATACCAAATCTTGAAGAATCGAATCTATATCTCAATGGTCCAGGTAAATTATGTAAATATTTAGGCATTAATACCACGCATAATAAATGTGACCTGATAAATAACAAAGATTTTTTTGTCAGCGATATTGGTTTAAATCTCCCATACTCTACTACTAAACGTATCGGTATTACCAAAGGTACTGATAAATTATGGCGTTATATTGTTACTGATAACAAAAATGCTTTATTAAACATCAATATTTTATGAAATCAATTGAATTGTGATAAGAATATTAAACTAATAAGACGACTTTATAGACATTTAACACTTTTAGTTTAGGAGATTGAGATACACTTGATACTAATAAATCATCTGTTAGCTACAACTTTATCTATCTAACTTTGCATATGAATTATGCATAATATATGAGATGCTTCATTAATATGCAATTTCTTCGTTATCTGAATAGTATATAATTATCATACACTTGCTTTTTTAGCAGTAGTGATAGATGTATCACTTTACTAACATATTTAATATTATAATCTTTATTATATTCTCTTAATAACTCATTTTTAGATACACTATGCAACACTAACTCAAAAATATTTTTTATTCATCTAATGTACTCACTTATATTGTTTTAACGCACTACAACTTATCGTAACATCATCCTTCATAGAAATATTTTTATTAATACAAGCAGTTAGTAACGAGCCAATTAGTATGGTAAATATTTTTTCATAATGCATTCTCAAATATTAGTGTTGATAAACAATTTTCTTACAAGACTTATATAAATTAGTAAATCAAATATGTATCATGACATAATTTACTATGTCTTTATTTTTTGTTGATGCATTGCATCTAATAATAAATATTATTAATTAATTTCAATTCAATTTAACCATTCAATTAATGTACAAATAAGGTCTCATATTGATTTAGTGTTCAAAAACGTATAAAAGTACCAATATAATAGAAAACATTTAAAGTAACAGAAACTCAAAAGCACGATGAAAGCTTATATCAATAAAAGTTGATGCAGAAAATCATGATGATCAGATCAATAAAACATTGATAAGAATTATTATAGATAAAGTTAACTATATGATTACGGAATTAAGTATAATCAGAGTAATTATTCTTACGACGTAAGACAGTTTTTCCGTTATTGTGAAAACATGACGTAGTAATTGCCGAAGTAACCTCATACAATTAATTTACATAATGAAATTACAAACTACACTTCTGTCTCTTCTAAGATCACTGTAGAATCAGCAAGTTTAGTAATTTTCTCAATTTTTAATCGAGCTTCTTTTAATTTTTTTTCACAATAATTCTTAAGTAAAATACCCCTTTCAAAACTATTAACTGCTGTCTCTAGACTCTCTTGTCCATTATCTATTTTTTTAACAATTTCCTCAAGCTCTCTTAAAGCTTCTTCAAAGCTAATATTATCTTCTAAAGTTTTAGTATTACTCATGTATTTTTATTTTTTTAATGGTTATCTATAGTAAGTTTGTTGTAATGTGTTTGCGGTATAAGTATTTTTTTTAGCTCACTACTATCAAAAGTTTTCTTAGGCTCAAAAATACTCCCGTTCATTCTTATATTAAGCTGCGCTAAACTAGCTTTATCAGAATTTGTATGTAAGTTATTTAATTTAACAAGCTTTTCTGGAATATAAAATGATAAAACACTAGAAGAATCTATATCAAAATTATATATGTTAACTGCAAAAGAAGCTGCACCACTACTATATTGTGTTGCAAATTTTATGTTCTTTAAAAGAATAATACCTTTTTGTAATTCAATATCGCCGCTTATATCTTTAATATTGGTTCGCCCTGTGGTTATAGAACTATTTATATCGTTATCTAAATTTCGTACATTATAATCAGATGTATTAATTTTTTCTATAAAAGAATCAATTCCAAAATTATTAACATCTATATTGTTGATCACAAATTGCGATTTTGTAGTAAGGTTATATAGCTGACTTTTAAGGCTATTACCGTTAGTCCATAAACTACCACTTATACTTCCTTTCCCACCACTCCAAGTAAATATGTTATACATAAGAGCCGAAATTTTGTTTAAATCTACTGTATTTAAAGCATATACGAAATTGATAGAATAAGGTTCCAATAAAATATTACCACTACCTTGAAACTTACCACCTAATAATTCTGCTTCAATATTATTAAATTGTAATAGATTATTATGATTTGCTAAATAAAATTTAACATTTCTGAATATAAAATTATTTTGCGATAATGTTGATAATGTACCATAAAATTGCAATATAGCATTATTTAAACTATATTCATTTACTAATTTATTTCTTAAATTAAGCATTGAGCTCAATGAAAATGAATCAGTAGTTAAATAACCATCCTTAATTTCTACAGTCAAAGATGGCAATACACTTGAAGTGTCTAAATGCCATCTAGTCGATAAACAGCTATTAGCAGTTTTAAAATCTAAATTACTAATCTTGATAGTAGCAGGTAAGATTTTAGCAAGCAAATTCATTTTGTCAAATACATGATCATTATACTTAACGCTATCTATCAAAATATCTAAATTAGCTAAATAGCCTATTGTTCTAATAGGAATAAACTTACTCGGATAATCTAAAGATTGCATATCTTTAGTTAAATTCTGTGTAAATCTAATAATAGGCGAAATTATTGGATAGGACTTACCGCTTAAGTCAAGTGAAGATATATTAAGCGTAGCATCTACACGAGGTGTTTGAGCAATAAATTTACTAGAAAAATTTCCTGATAAATTTAAATTATCCGTTTTAAGTAATAAATTTTTAAAAAATAAATCTATTAAAGTAAGTTTTAAATCTGATGACAAGATAAAAGGTACAGATTCTTGAATGGTAAGATTGTTAAATCCTAAAATATTCAGTAATGAATTCATATCATTATGTTTTAAATATAACTTTCCATCGAACATACTTCTAACAGCATTCTGTGTTACATTACCTGTAAGCCTAAACTCTCCACCAGACTTAATATTACCTGAAAGTTCATTTATGTTTAACGTACCATTTGATAAATTAGCAGCAAAGACTATTTTTTCTAGCGCTTCATTATTACTTAAAATTATTTCGTTAATTGCAACATTTGCTTTAAGTAATTTATCCGCAAAAATAAATCTAATATTTGAACCAAAAGTATTAAATTTTACCACTGCGTTTGGTAAAATTAATGACCTTAGATCTATTTTAGGGAAATTTAGTTGCACATTAGTAGTAATATTAGTATTTTTAGCAATGTTAACAAAGCCATTACCTATAATCAAAGATGATTCTATAACTATGTCTTTTAGTTCTATTTCATCTTCATTATTTGCAATATTAAATTTAATGTTCACTGGCTCAGTTTGATTAAATTTATTTAAAAGATGCTTTAAATCTGGTAATATATTATACATTACAGATGCTAAATTTTTAATCTGATATTCACCTGTACCTCTAGTAAACTTAAAATCTTTATAAAGCTGTGATAACTTAGAGCCATAATCATTATTATCAACATTAAGTCTAAAATCTACTATATCATCACGTTTATTAATGGAACCTGAAATTCTACCTATATTGTTACTAGTAGTGTTAAATATGTAATGAGAGGATAAAGCATTTGCTTTTTTTAAAACACAATTATTAAAATTTAAGATAGAATAGTCTTGTTTATTAAAAATACTTAAATTCGTAATATGTAGATTGATATTTTGTAATTTATATTTAAAGAAATTCTTGATTAATTCTTCATGATTATAAATATTGAATACATTAGCATTTGCATAAAACTTAGCATCTAATATGTCTATTTTATTAATTTTAGGATTAAATTTTATAAGTGACCACAATGAAAAATGGATTTTAATCTGCTCTAGATCTAACTTTCCATCTTCCTTTATCGTATCAATACATAAATATGGTAAAGGGAATTTATGGATCTTTATTTTTCTAATATCTTCCCTTGCAATGCCGAAATGATTAATAAAATTATTAGTTACCAAATTATAGTTCATAAATGATAATACACTAAAAATTATAAATAATAATGCAAAACAAATTATAATTCCGACAACTATTTTTTTGATCATGTCTGTAAAAAGTTTTAAATAAATATATTATTATATATAATAATCAAAATTTAAAGGTAAATTAATGAATTCTTTAGAAAATTTAATTTTAATTGGTATAATCAAATCATGTCATGGAATTCAAGGTCATGTAATTTTAAGATCTTTTACCGAACCTGCTACAAAAATACTTGAAAGAAACCTAGTAAATGAGTCAGGAGCTGATATACGTATTAAGCTAATTAGTCAAAATGCCAAAGGAGAATTAATTTGTACATTTAATGACATAACTACTCGTAATGAGGCTGAAAATTTAAAAGGTTACAAAATATTTTGTTTAAGAACAAGTTTACCTGAATTAGAAGAAGATGAATTTTATATAGCTGATTTAAATCATTTACGAATATTAGATCAATATAATAAAGAAATAGGTAAAATTAAAAATATTCTTAACTTTGGTGCCGGTGATATAATTGAAATAGAATTTTTAGATAAAACAACTAAATTATTACCTTTTAATAAAGAATTTTTTCCTACTATAACTAAAGATTATGTGATTTTAAATTATCAAACAAAAGTGTAAGTACTTATTATTTTTGAAAAAAATTTGAATTTTTGTAAATAATACAAATAAATTGCGAGAAATATTCTTATTGTTGTATAACATTATAAAATACTAAAATAAGAAATTACTTCTATCTGTGTAGATTAATATTATATTACACAATAGCTTAATAATCTGAAAGTCAGATAATGCTTACTGTAACTTTTTATCTTAAGATTATAAAATATAAATAAATTTTGATATTAGACGGTAAATGCCTCTAAAAAACTCTCTAAGAATCACATAAATACATTCCCAATCATTTATACTGCTTTAGATACAATTGATATATAGCGCTACAATTATAAACTATATATGTATTTAAATATATGAATTTGAAAATTAAATTGCAGGAGAGATTGCTGTAAAAATTTGAATTTAAAAATAAGATGTGTTCTTGAATATTGTGCATATTTGGAAAAATCTTTTAATTGGCAATAAAAATGGAATACAAAATACTACATATATTAGTGTAAATCTGTTTACAGATAACCTCTTATAAAATATAATCAAAATAACCTATTAAAAGAAAGTGATTTCTATGCCTAAAGCTTTAAAATACTCGCTTATTATATTTATAACTATAATGTTATTATTAATAATAATTCCTTTTTTTATTCCTTTAAATAATTATAAAGGAGTAATAATAGATAAAGTTAAAGAGGCTACAAATAGAAATTTAACCATTAACGGCGATATAAAATTATCTTTACTACCAACTCCTGCAATATCACTATCAGACATTAAATTATCATCAATAAACGGTACAAAAGTACCTCATCTAGTCTCAGTTGAAGCTGTTAAAGCATCATTGAGAATTTTTCCTCTTTTTAGAGGAGCGATTGAAGTAGCTTTGATAGAATTGCAAAAACCTATTATACATCTAGAAGTTTTGGATAATGGACAAAAAAATTGGCAACTTTATACATCTAATAATAACAATACGATAAATAACAATGAAACTGTGCAATCTAATGATACTCAAACTGAATTAGAACTTCCTATTCTAATTAATCATTTTAAAATGATAGACGGTAAAGTAATATATATAGAAAAAAATAATGAGCAAATATTTAATAAAATTAACTTAGAAACTAACATTAAAAGCATTAAAGGTCCTATAGATTTTAATATAGCTTTAAACGCTTTGCAACAGCAAATTCATATAGATGGACATGTTCAAGAAATTGGCCAAATAATTCCATTAAGTACTAATATTAATCTTGTAGGTGCAAAAATTAAAATCGATGGAAAATTTGATAGTAAAAATAATTCTTTTATAGGTAACGTAAATGTTAAAGGTAATACTAAAACTTTAGGTATGCCTTCTGACTTAAATAATGATTACACATTAACTATGTCAATTAGTGCATATAATAAAAACATAAATATCAAGGATGCTAGACTTAATTATCCAAATATAGAATTACTAGCAAATGCCAATTATGGTATTGAGAATAATAATCTAGAATCAAATATCATTGTAAATCCAGGCAACATTATAACAAAGATTCAATCTAATTTAGATAAAACGAATATTCTGTTACATGCTGATAGTTTAAAACCTATATTTGATGCTTTAAAGCTAAAAACAGATAAATTATCACCTATTATTAGCAAAAAACTTATATTCACTGCTAATGTAATTAGAAAGCCTCAAGCAATAAAATTGCAAAATATTAATTTATCAGCTACAAATAGCCATATTACTGGAGAGATTGAGCTTAAGAATTTGATTGGAAATATCATTATATTACATAATCTAAAAATTAATAATTTTGAATCATTGATGTCTCTTATTGGGATAAATAATTTAAATAAAATTGGAATATTGGAGTTAAACGGTAGAGTACAAAAAATTAAAGATACGTTCAATATTAATAATAAAATATCTGCTTTTAATACCAACATATCTATTAAAGGCGATATTAATTTAGCAACTCAAAAACCTAATTTTAATCTTAAATTATACAGTCCATTAGTTAATTTTGATAAAATCCTTGCAAGTAACAGCACTATTAATACTTTAAATAAAACTAATAATCATTCTCATCACAATATAGATACTGATCAAAATAATTTTCCTTGGTCAAATAATCGTATTAATTTAGGATTTTTAAATGAAATTGAAGGTCAATTATCAGCAAATTTTGATAAAGTAACAAATAACTCATTAATAATAAATAATTTAAAAGCAAAATTAAGTATAATCGGCGGTAAGCTAAATATTAATTCAGTTAATGGAAACATTTATGGTGGTGAGTTAAATAGCACAGGTTATGTAAATTCAGGAAAAGAACAAGATGTTGCAATCAAAATCAATTTAAAAAATGCATATCTCAAAAGATTAACAGCACAATCTGGTAAAATAAAAATAATAGATGGGCTATTAAGCTTTAAAACTGATCTCACTTCTCACGGTAATAGCGTTTATACATATGTTAACAATCTAAATGGACAGTTTAATGTAAATAGTGATAACGGGGAAATAAGTGGGTTTGATTTAAACCAAATCGCAGATGCTATTGATAATGCTAAAAATATAGAAGGAGTATTAAGACTTATTAACAGTTCCTTGAGCGGCGGATCGACATCTTTTAAAAATTTAATTGTCAACGGGGATATAAAGCAAGGTAACCTAAATTTAAATAAATGTACTTTAGATGCTGCACCAATTACGGCAAGTGCACACGGACAGATTAACTTACCTCAATATACTATGAATATTAATACAAATATTAATATTACTGAGTTGCCTCCTATAACTGTGAAACTATATGGATCTATAAACAATATGCATTATAAACTAGATACTCATGCTATTCAAAATTATTTAGTTAAAAACGTCTTTAATAGTGTCATGAAAGATCTAAAAAATAGCCAGCAGAAACCTGAAAATATTATTAAAGATGCTTTAGGCCTGAGTAAAACAAAAGATACAGATGTAAAAAACGAAAGTAGCAATATCCAGAAAAGCAAGCAAGTAGATCCTGTAAACAAACTATTACACAAAGGATTAAAAAATTATTTGAAATAAATGCTCTAATCCTAAAAAGAGAAATATCACTATCAGGATCTAATACCAGATATTATAGTTCAACAAGTATGCTTCAGTAATTTTTTATTACTGTGTCAGTATAAGCATCATTACTAAATGAAATAGTACTACATTTTACTTTGATTTAGTACATAGTTTGCTTGCATATTATTTTGTTGTTTTTCCATTACAAATAGAACTTAAGCACACTTTCATATATGAAATTAGATTATAAATTTTTATTATAAGTTGTAATGGTATTTATAAATTCTTCTAGTTTTAACAAATTTTGATAAATTGTCTTTGTCTTCGTAACATAAAACTCTTAAAAATCGAGATCTTGTTACAACGCAAATAATTGTATCTTTAGTTATAATCTATGCTTTATTCATGACTATATTATTATAAGCTAAACTGCATAAAATAAATATTTAACCATATTGTTTTTACTATACTAATGTTGAATATTTTGAATGAGTTTATGAAAACTATAAATAAAATCACTTGTATAGAAATAAATTATTACGTGTTCAATTTTAACTTCCATAAAAGTAATCGAATATTATATTTCTCAGCAAATATATAGTGCTCGTTGTACATAAAAGTACGAATAATAAAACACAAATAAAATATTGAATATTTCAAAAAATCGCTTTGGTTATTTATTATCAGGTGTATCATAGAATCAAGAGAAGGTATTAATATAGGAATACTAGCCCAATTATACAGGCAATTATTAAATATATTCATGCACATTAGAGAAACAATAAATAAAATAATGCTCTAAGTTATAATTTGTTTCTTAGTACCTTTTAATGCATCATCGATATTTTACAGTGTTTATAATCATCATTATAAAATAAAGCAATAGCCAATGAATGTGGAGGAGTTCAAATAAAAATAATATAATCGACTCTAGAGATATTAGTATTGCTTACCGCTGCATAACATATTACAGCAATGGCCCAAGATACTCCAGCAATAGCGATATTTTATATCGAACGATACTTTAACCAAATAGTATAAATCAAATATAATATAAATAGTGAATTTAGTAGTAAAAAAGATACCAGTGTATTAAATACTGCGATAATCAAATCAAAAAATAAAGCATCATCAGGTGCTATAATACCCCTTACTATCAGTCTGATTTGAGTACGTTTCATTAATATGTCAATATCATATCACATATTCATTGCCCCTACACTACCTACTCCAAGAGAGCTATACATAGTAATAGCAATAAGAGGATTTATTGAATCAGGAGCAAGCCATATACCTACAAAACCAGTAAAAATCACAAGAAACATTACATGCGGTTTCATAAGTAAAATATAGTCTTTATAGTACTGTCTGAATTATTTTATTAAAATTGATGAGCGTTACTAAAGAACTAATATACAATATTTTTTAATTAAATATTTTAATTCAAAAATATTAGGTTAAAATCAATGATTGACTTTGATACAAGAAATGTATATATTTTTTTGTAATTAAAAAGTTAAGGATATTAACAGTGACAAAAATTGTTCGTTCTAAATATAAAGCTAGTAGAAGACTTGGGGTAAGTCTATGGGGTGATAGTAAAGATGCTTTCAATACACGAAATTATCGTCCTGGGCAACATGGGCAGAATACAATGATTAAAACCTCAGATTATGGTTTACATTTAAAAGCTAAACAAAGATTGAAATGCTACTACGGTCGTGTTACTGAAAAACAATTTAGAAATACTTTTGCACTTGCTCAAAGAATGCAAGGTAATACTGGTGAAAACTTTATTGGGTTACTTGAAAGCAGGCTTGATACTGTTGTTTATAGAATGAATATCGCACCTACGATTTTTGCTGCGAGGCAGTTAGTATCCCACGGACATATTAAATTAAACGGCAAAAAAGCCGATATAGCAAGCATAAGACTAAAGGAAGGTGATATTATAGAAATTAAAGAATCAATACAACAAATACCACTTATTCAAGAATCTATTGCAAAGCAAGGTCAAACAACACCAAAGTATTTATCATTTGATGTATCTTCATTAACAGGTAAATATTTAAGAGTTCCAGCTCTTTCTGACGTTCCATATCCTTTTGAAGCAGAAGTACACTTAGTAATTGAGTTATATTCTCGTTAATAATTTTAAAAGGTATATCTCATACAAAATAAAGATAAAGGTAGATTAGACGTCTAATCTCAAAACGGTAAATTTGATTTTGTTATTTTTTTCTAGATTAAAGCATCATATACAACTCCTAACAATTTATATTTGCGTCTAATAATTCTCACTCTGTGATCTAATGAATAGTGTAATTATAGGGTATATAATAGTATTTATAGATCATATGCGCTCTAACATAAAGAGTATTATCCGATATGCAGAACAATTCATTCGTATCATTCATAATTAGCATATCGATTGTTAATAAACGTATTCTTTTAGTATACTTGTTGATAAAATCGTAATAATTGACGAGTATTTTTAGAAACATTATCTTAATTCTTAACCATGTAACGTTGAAGCTACCATACTACAAATCGTTTCGTGTCAAAACTTGTCATAATTATTAAGAGATACAATGTCTTCTACAAACACTATAATTAATAGTAATATACTTACTCACAATTTTAAAATGACTTAAAATCCTATTCAATATGCAACACAATGGTTTTTCAGAAAAATCAATTAGATATTTCTGAAAAGAAAGAGGAAAATTAATGACAATACCTCTATCAAATATCTTTACTATTGATTCTGCACAATTTGTAGAAAATCAAGATGCTAAACCACTTAAAACTATGTTAAAGAAAATACTGTTTTACGATTACAATATATAGATATGATATTAAAGATAAATGTATAAAATCACTTTTACTACTATTTATAAAATCATAAATAAAGGGATTATATTTGAGAAAACCCTACTAATTAATTTTTGTCTTAGACCATGAATATTATTCTACACAAATCACTAATTGACAACTAGCTTAATTAAAGAGTTATATCACAAGTAAAAATTGCATAAAATATGACAGATTTTGTATAAACATTAATAGATCTATTACTAAACTTATAAGTTCTAATTATCTTCTAATTAATAAGCAAGAAGTATTGTAAATTAAGCTGATGGACTAATATCTTAAATGTAAACTATTTGCTTCAAGAGTTGAGTATTACTGATCCATACAATAGTATTTTGTAACATTTCTAAACATATCAACCACAATTATCACAATCAAAAAATAACATTTATTGATTACACACTAATACACTCTCTTGTGAAGTAATAATCTCAGGTCTTTATCAATCGCTGAAAGTAAAAAATTAACATATTATCTATGAAATGAGCTTCAGTAGATATTGATTACACTCTTAAGTAATAAAAAAAATTATGATATGATAATGGAATAAATGACTACAATCAATAAGTTTTCAGTAAATCTTAAAAATTTGTACATTGAAATAAACTTATGAGGCGCAAGAGATATTTTTGCCATGTTTACGATATTCTAATAAGAGTTTTTTAAAATTGCTTTATAGACTTCAAGATTTTTTCTGAGCATCAAATCAAGAGAAAAATTATCAATTACAGTATGCCGCGCGGCTTCTTGTATTTTCTTAGCAGAATCAGTACCTAAAATCGAGAAACAATAATCAATTTTCTGTGCTAACGCTTCAGCATTATTTGGTTCTACATGAAAACCAGTGATATTATTATTTATTGTTTCTACTGCTCCACCAAGATTAGTAGCAATAACAAGCTTCTTCATAGCCTGCCCTTCTATAATAGTACGTCCAAAAGCTTCAGGCTCGATTGAGGCAGAAACAATAATATCAGAAATCCCATATAGGCTTATTATATCAGAATCATTACCGAAAATTTGAATTTTATTTTGAAGTTTTAGAGTAGCTATAAGCTCTTTTACTCTATTAGTAAAATTGGGATGCCTAGATATATCACCGACCATTAAACAATAAAACTCTCTATGTTTTAACTTACTTAATGCTTCTACTAACACAAGATGTCCTTTCCAGCTAGTCATTCTAGAAGGCATTAATATTATAGGCACATTACTTGGTGCATCATATTTATCACTACATTTTTTAAGTTTTTCTGGCGTTAAATTTGCTGGATCAAAATAATCGCAATTTACTCCACGTTCAATTACTACTATTTTATCTTCATCAATTTTATAGTTTTGAAGCAAATACCGTTTTACAAAATTAGATACAGCGATCACTTTCTCACCTTTGAGCATTACACTATTATAATATTTTTTAAAACTATTTGGAATATTATAAACCCCATGAAAAGTAGTAAGAAATTTAGCATTTGTCCATTTTGTTGCTAGATACGAGCTCCATGCAGGAGCCCTTGATCTTGTATGGACTATATCAATATTATATTTTTTGATTATCTCTGCTATCAATTTTGCATTATTAACAATAATACAAGGATTTTTACTGCTACTATTCATTTCAATATGTAATATATCTTCCTTATCTAACTCTTTCACTAGAGTACCTCCTGATGAAATTATTATAGGAGTATGACCAAGAATTTTAAGATATTTTGCAACTTCTATAGTCCCTCGTTCAACTCCGCCCGAAACAAGAGCAGGAACTACTTGCAAAATAGTATATTTATTGTATCGTTTATGTGACTTTAATGCAGGCATTTAATTTCAATCTATTAAAATAATTATTCAAAATGCACAAGCTTTATAATAAAACACAAGACAAATTTATTGTCTATGATAATTATAGAATAATTAATACAAATATCCCATCTGTAATTTTTTTACACGGCTTGATGTCTAGTATGCAATCAACTAAGGCTATCTATTTAATAGATTATTGTAAAAAAAACAATTACAATTTTATTGTTTTTGATAATTTCGGTCATGGCAATGCATATGGACAATTTGAGGATCAAACAATTAGTGATTGGTTAGAAGGCGTTGCACTCATTTTAGACAAATTAATTGAGACCGAGGCAATATTAATAGGTTCTAGCATGGGAGGATGGCTAGCGCTTCTTGCGGCTTTAAGATTTCCTGATAAAATAAAATGCCTTATATGTGTAGCTCCTGCTCTAGATTTTACTGAAAATATTTGGCAAAATATATCATTAAATGATCAAAATAAAATGAAAAAAGAAGGAATAATAGAGGTCAGTAGTGAAAATTGCCAACATAAATATCCTATTAGCTATAAACTGATAGAAGACGCAAAAAAACATTTATTATTAAGAAAACAACAAATTGAGATAAATATACCTGTACATATCATTCATGGCATGTTAGATAAAAATGTACCTTATAATGTTTCAGTAAAACTATTAGAAAAAATCACTAGTAAACAAATAGTAATGAAGCTAATTAAAGATGGTAACCATAATTTGTCGCGAAAAGAAGATTTAAAAGTAATAGCAAATTCCTTAGAAGAAATGATAAGTAATATTAAATAAGAAATAAATATGTATTGCAAAATAAATAAAGTTTATGATTTTAAAGAAGTTATAAAAGCAATAGAACAAGCTGATAATACTAGCTTAGTGCTTTTTGACATTGATGAAGTAATTGTAATGGATAGTCATGAATCTAGGTTAACACATGATTATAGAAAAGAATTAATGGAGAATATTGAAACAAGACTTACTAGAAAAGAATGCGAATTATTACTTAGTATTATTCTTAAAGCAAAAAAAGCCAGATTAGTTAATTCAGATATTACAAAAATATTTGCTTTACTTAAAGCAGAAAATATTCCAGCAATGGGACTTACTAAACTTCCTACAGGTAAATTTGGAATAATTGAAGACATGATTGAATGGAGAATTCGTGAACTGACTAAATTAAAAATAAATTTTCAAGAATTTTCACCTTTAGCAGATGAGATAATAATAGAAGATTATAATGCTGGTTACGGTAAACCTACATTAAAAGATGGTATAATTTACACTGCAGAATGCGATAAAGGAATTGTGCTTGAGTACATATTAAATAAAACAAATTATTATCCACAATCAATAATATTTATCGATGATATAGAAGAAAATTTATTATCTTTACAAGAAATTTGTAATAAACTTAAAATTCACTATCAAGGATTTGAGTTTACTGGTTCTGCTATCATTCCTGAACCTAAACTTGATTCACAATTAGAAAAAATTAGATTTGAAATTCTAGAAAAAGAATATAAATGGTTAACAGATGAGGAGCTGAAAAAGCATACTTTATCCTCTAGTATCTAGTCCACAATATCCAACTCAAAATGTTAAAACAAAATACTCTTTTAATTGTTTTACTAGATTCTATCTTAAAGCTACTAAATTATACCTATTTATAATACATATGCATGTAAAACTTATTATTCCTATTATCTTATTTATGTCACTTTCTACTATTGCGAATAAAAAGGAAGAAGAAAAAATTATAGAAGTAAAAGTTACTAAAATACAAACTACAAAACTTTATGATATATTTAATGTTGTAGGACAATGTAAAAATGATAATAGCCGCGATTATTATGCTAATACTGCCGGAGTAGTGGAAAAAGTCTCTGCACAGCAAGGAAAAATAGTAAAAAAGGGAGATATATTACTTGTTATAGATCAAAACATAGCAGAAACTACTAAATCTAGAGCAGCAGCTTTATTAAATACAAAACAAGAAGATTATAATAGAAAAGAAGCTTTATTTGCTAAAAAATTTATCAGCAATGAGGCATATAAAATGTCAAAAAGTGCACTTGAAGATGCAAAATTTAATTATGCTAAATCTCTCAAAATATATAATGACATGATAATTACTGCACCATATTCTGGTAAAATAGGCATAATTAAGTATATGGTCGGTGATGAAGTAAAAATAGGAGACTATCTTTTTAGCATTACCGGGACAGAAAATACACAAAGTATTTTTATTGAATTACCAGAATCGTTAAGTGAAAAAGTTCATTGCAATACTGAAGTTTTAATAGCAGGAAAAATTAAAAGCACAATCGATACAGTATCACATTACTTATCAGAGTATGGTACTTTCACAGCTAAAATTATTTTACCTATTGGGACAAAAATTTTACATAATAGCTTTGTAGATGTTCAGCTGATAATTAACCCTCATCAAAATCTAACAATTCCTGAAAGTTGTATTCAACGAAATAATCAAGGTCATTTTATTTATAAAATAGTAGATGGTAACACAGTGAAACAAGTATATGTACAAATCGGCACACGTACAGAAGGACGGATTGAAATTACCGCTAATGATATTAAAGAAGGTGATTTAGTAGTTATCGAAGGTATGACTAAAATTAATGATGGCTCAAAAGTCAAAATATTTGATGAATAAAATAATACGATTTATTTACAGATCGCTTCTAAAAACTCTGATGCTGAATTTATAACTATTAAACTCTCATTATTATTTAGAAATCTTCTGACTGCTCTTACAATTGAGATAGGAGAATTTGGATCAAATGTCTCTATAGGGTTTGCAACATCTCTAACATAATCAAGTTCTGATGCAATAATAGGTATTTTATATACTGTAGCCTCAATTAAAGGTAAACCAAGTGATTCTGATTTTGATGGATAAATTACTACTGAAACTTGTGTATATAAATCTAATACTTCGTTAGACGATATTTCGCCTAAATTCACTATATCTAATTGATATGTTTGTATTTGCTCTAAAAGCTCAGGATATAATTCAGTATTTATAGTTAACGCAAGAGAAGGTTTTATACCTATACCAGCTAAAATTTTCCATGCTTTAAGTAAATTAAAATGATTTTTATGAGCCTCACCACTTGCAGGATAAAAAAAATCATATTTTTTAGTATGATTTAAATTTTTCCGAATAGTTTTAGGTGCAAAAGGTAGTACTGTAATATCAATATCTTTATCTAAAAACTCCTTAGCAATTCTGAGCATAGAATCAGTTTGTACTATATATCTTATATTATTAAATTTCAAACCTAAACGTAACCAAATCTTTTTTATTAAAATTAAAATTGAGTAGCGATTATTTTTCAACGGTTCTAATAAAAGTCTATTTTGTAAAAATACAATTACCTTACTTTTTATAGGGAATAATGGAGGTAATCCATGAAAGCATAACACAGTATCACTAATTTCACAATTTTTTCTTAATTGCCATTCTCCTAATAATCGTGATTTAATAAAAATTATATTTTTAAAGAAATTAGAGAAATTTAATTTATTTCTTACTTTTTCATCTAGATAAATATACTTACAATTATTAACAAAATCTTGAACGTTTAAAATCTCTTTTAATAAAACTAGTCCACCACCTGAGTTAATACTAGGACTATAAAATATAAAACTTTGCACTATTTTCGATTTTTCCTGATCCATGTATATATTTTTGTAATTGTTGTATTTATTCCATACTTTCTTAAAGAATATATTATTTCTTTAATTATAAAAGTACAAAATCCTCCAATAATTTTCTTGTCTGTCATAGCAAGCGCTAATTGATACGATTTTATGTAGCCATTTTTCTTAAAAAAAACAGCAATATCAGACAAAAACTGATGAGTTGAACCTTTTATCATAATCATTTCTTGCTTTGTTAATTTTTTTAAAAAACCTGACCATAAAGCCTCATATTCCTCTAATTGATTTAAAGCAGTATTAGTAGTTTGTGCATCGTGTACTCGAGACTTTATTAGAACTTCATGGTCAAAATAAACAGAAGATACTCGCAAAAATTTAAACCATAAATCGTAATCATGCGTATATTTTAAAGATTCATCAAATAAACCAATTTTTTTAAACAAAATACTAGGAATTAATAATGTACATCCATGAATTAAGCTATGTAAAAGTGGAAATAGTGAAATATCTAATTTTTCTTTTGAATATCTTTGATCTGGTTTCACAAAATATAAAGAATGTGATTTCTGATCAATTAACTCATAACCACAGTAAACAATAACATCCTTATTATCTAATTTATTTAATATATTGATTTGATGTTCAATTTTATTAGGGTAATATAAATCATCATGGCTAAGCCATGAAAAATATTCTCCTTTCATGTTTTTGATACCGTAATTTAAAGCTGAGCCGCACCCACCATTCTCTTTATAAAAATAACATATTTTATCACCATAGGATAATGCAATAGTTTCCGTTTTATCTTTAGAACCATCATTAACAACAATAATCTCAATATTTTTGTAGGTTTGTGCTAATGCACTATCTATAGCTTCACGCATATAATTAGCACCGTTATATACTGGAATAATAATTGAAACTAAGGGGGAATATGTATTTTGTTTCATCCAACTAACTTGCTAGAATTCGGAATTAATCTAATTAATATACTCACGAGTAAACTAACTATGAAAGTAATAAATGCTAAAGCTAAACTACCTATAACTGGATAATTGACATGATTAAATTTTGACAATTCTATTGCTATGTATTGCAACCTATCTAGTAACAAAACATGAATAAAATATATGCAAAAACAATTATCAGAAATACATTTCAATAGTTTCTGATAATAGACAGGAACATTAATTGTTTGTAATACTAGGAATATTCCTACAGATGCAATTATAACATTTGGGGTTAAATATACATATGCAGTTTCATCAGGTATAAAGGAATTGATATTTAATTTCCAAGTTACAATAAAAGTAAATATACTCCCTATTAAATATAAACTTAACCAACAATATGTAGGAAATTGTGATCCAATATTTTTCCGTATTAAATATGATCCTAAAATTGCATAACCAGAATATCTAAAAAAACTACCAATCTCCATGCAATCTACGATTGATAAGTAATAATAAGTATTAACAGTATTAAAACTAAGCCATAATATTAAGAAATAATAAGCAAATTTTGTATCTTTAAGCATTTCATTAACAATTAAAGCAAGGATTGGGAATAATAAATAAATGCCTAGCATATAATAAACAAATTCGAGGTGATACATTGCAGGTTTATGAATCATACTATTTAATACAGCAAAAATATTAAATTGTTCTCCTATATTATAGGAAACCCAATATTTATATAAAATACTCCAAAAGATTGATGGAATTAATAATCTTTGTACTTTATACCATAATTTTTCTATTGGCATAGTATTGTGAAGTGCTAAAGAGCCTGATAACAATATAAACAACGGCACAGCCACTCTACAAAAAGAATTTATAAAATTAGATATGATAAAATTGTTTGAAAAAGGTACAGAGGAATATTTGTAGAATGATAAAGCTATTGAATGAATTATTACTACCATAAAAATGGCTAAAGACTTAGTAAAATCTACCCAAACTATACGGTTATTATTTATTGTCATTAGCATTTCTATTTAAAAACTTAAAAAATGTTTCTTGCATACGCTCTAATATAAAATCTCGCAAAAAGCATTGTGAAGCATTTTTTGCAAATGTTTTATATGAAACTGCATCAATTATTGCTCTTTCAAGATCATATATTATTTTATCAGTAGAAAGAGAATTACACAAATATCCTGCATTATTTTCTGCTATATATTTGCTTGGAGAAGAATATTCAGGTGCATGACAAAAAACCGGCCTACCAGAAGCAAAATATGTAACTAATTTTGAAGGAAAACTCGTACTTGATTCTTTGTAAAATTCTTCAGAAAACCAATATGGCATATATAGGAGGTCAGACTCAGCAAGCAATCTAATAGTTTCTTCTTGAGAACGCCATCCTAAATATTCAAAATTAGCATGTAGTTGTGTAAATACTTGAAAACCTTGACCCATTACTCGAACTTTAATCTTTCTTCCTGCAATAATCCAGTTAACTTGATTAAGAGCATTAATAAGACTTAACCATTCTGATTGAGCATAAAACTGCCCTGCTATACTAATAATATATTCATATCTATTATGAGGTGACGTAGCTGGCATACGTGCTAATTCTTTTGATAATCCAGCGATTAATGGTATAGTAGGTGTATCATATTGCGTTTTATAACTCTCAGACATTGCCCATGAAGCAGTAGCACAACAAGTACTATGTTTTATTACTGCATCAAACTCTTTTAAAAGCCTTTTTTGAGTCAATCTGTCAATTTTATTAGCACGAAGCCACCACTCAAAAGGATCCCATATTTGAGTAAATAAAGACACTGATAACTTTTTGGCTAAAGGTCGTGTTAATCTAATTATAGTCTGTCCTTGTAATACTGACCATATCGCATCAACTTTATGCTCTTTAGCAAATTTTATTATTTTAGGGAGCAAAAAATATTTCACTGTTGCAGCGTTAAATAACTCAAAACCATAAGCAATTAAGCCTCCTATTTTTCCTTCTTTATATCTCATTGCAGCTTCAATAGGTTTAAATAATTTTAAATGAGGAATGTTGTTGAGTGTTTTTGGTATTTTAAATTCTAAAGCAGGATTTGCAACACTACATATCACAATTTCATCTAAAGGTAAAAATTCTACTAATGGATTCAATACTAACCCTGCAGTATAATTCTCACACGGTGGTATATCAGTTAACAGTAAAATTTTCATTTATTTAGAGTCTCTTTATAAATACTGACTAGATTCTTTATGTGTAGATCTTGACTATAATGTAATTCAGCTATTTCTCTACCCTTATTCCCTCTATCTAAACGTTCTTTAGGATTATCAATTAAATGTTTTATGGCATTTGATAAAGCATGACTATCACGCATTGGAACAGCAATACCAACATCAGGGGCAAAAGTTACATCAGGTAGTGAATTATCACCATCAAAAACTATCACTGGCTTACTACATGCCATTGCTTCTATTGCCATAACACCAAATGCTTCAGCGACAGATGGCATCAAGAAAATATCACACGCAGATAAAACATCACGAAGTAATATATCATCATTAGTCCAACCAAGTTCAATTATATCAAATTTTCCTCTAAACCGCTCTAGTGTATTATGTCTACCAACCGTTAAAAGACATATAGATTTTGTAGTTTCTAATTTTTCTAATGCTTCCATAATATATTGGTATCCTTTAAAATGAGTATCTTCAGAACGAAAACTTATTACTATTTTATCTTCACTAATATTGAAGCGTTTTCTTGCACTTACGGTAAAATTGGAAGAGAAAAATTCTAAATCTACACCAAAAGGTAAATGATAAATTTTAATTTCTTTATCATTAAACATTGGCGAGGAATATACCATATCTTTCATCCATTTTGATGCTATAATTATATCAAAATTAGCTTTCTCATAAGCCATACGTTTATAATTAAATAAAAATCTACTATTATCTTTTTTCATTGCAAACGGAGTGTTAAGATCTGGACAAATACCACAATCTTTTCTCCAACCCAAACAACCCATAGGATAGATACAACGTCCTGTCATTGCCCAAGGATCATGTAAGGTCCATATAGTTGGCTTTAAATCTGTAATCATTGATAAATCACTAATACTAAAGTAACCAGAATGTATAATATGAAGATGTATTAAATCCGCTTCTTGAAAAGCCGGCATTGTGATTATTTTTGGAACATTACGATATAATATAGACTGTAGAGATGCCTGATTTTCTATTAATTGTAGAATTTGGTTTATTTTTCTAGGAATTATACCTTCAAACGTTAAGACCTCAGGATCTTGAGTGTCCTTAGCCCATACTAAATGCTTTGATTCAATACCATATTTTTTTAAAATCTGTGTTATAGATAAACCATGAAATCTACGACCTGGTGATTCATAACCATTTATTTGTAATATTTTCATTTATAGACCTTATTAAACGCTATACATCTCATATTGCTCTGAATTTATTTAGCATTCGTCTTATTTTAGCGTAAATCTTTATAAAAATAGAGCAATTCTCATTACTAATTTTTAGTTCTTGTTCCTTAACTTTTATATATTCCTTAAGCCTTTCTAATTCTTCAGTATTTACAATTAACTGATCGGTTAGCTGGTCTATAGTAGATTTGAATAATTCTTGTAAGTTATTTATTTGCTCGTATAATTTATTTATATCTTTAAATTGTGAAGCAAAATTATTGATCTTTAATACATATTCTTGCGCTGCATTAATAGCAAAATTTATTTTTTCACTATCTACTATTTCTAAAATTTCTTTTAAAGAAGTAGTCGTACCTTTCTCAATTAATAGTTCTGTTGTGCGTTGACACATCCACAAACCGCATTTTAAACTACTTCTTACAATTTCACTGTTTATAACTTTTTCTTTAAAGTCAGGAAATGTAGCTTTTAAATTTTCTAAATGATTAGTAGAATTAAATAAAACCTTTTCTCCATATAAATCATTAAAATAATTTTCTGTATATACTATATTTTTTATTGCATAAAACCCTCCATAAGGAGTAGTAAGCAGTTCACCATTAGAATTATGAGTGTGTAATTCTTTGCATCCTATAATATTCCATCCAGGAAAATCTTCTGGATACCATCCAGATTTATGCTCTTGCCATACTCCTCCATGTAAATTCCAACCATCAATCTCATGTACTTCTTGTGGCATAAAACCCAAAGGGGTAAATATTATAATTTGCCTACGTGCTATACGTGTACATTTAATTAATATTTCTTTTCCAATTTCTTTAGGTATATGCTCTATAACATCTATTAAAAATATTGAGTCAATAGATTTATCGGGCAATGTACTAAGAGCAGATTTTGCGTCTAATGGAATTATTATTGAATTAGTTCCTGATAAATTCTTTTTTAATATTTCAGTATATTCTTTATATGGTTCTACACAAATCAGTAAATCAGGAATTATATATTGTTGCGGACGAATCCCACATCCAATATCTATAACACTATAAACAGGACTAATAAATTCTTTTATTTTAATATGTAAAATATCTTTCGAATACCATTCTTCAACTATTTTATCTGCTACTATCATTTAAACCATACTGTCCTGTTAATGTAATCAACATAACTTAAAACTATACGTAATATTTTCTTTGATACAACACTTGCTTCAGCATAATCCGACACAATATCTCGAAAGCATTTATTATTCTTGTGTTGTGCTGTAATGACTTTTACCGATTGCAGTATTCGTTCTGCTTTAAAACCAGACATAATGAGCGCTCCAGCATCCATTCCCTCAGGTCGCTCATGTGCTGCCCTAATATTTAAAGCAGGTAAATTAAGTATAGATGCTTCTTCGGTAAGAGTACCGCTATCAGACAAAATACAAAAAGCATTTATCTGAAGTTTGACATAATCTGTAAAACTAAAAGGTGGCAAAAACCTTATTTTATCTTCCAGACTCTGAAAACATTCTAAATCTTTTAGCCTTTTTTTAGTCCTTGGATGTGTTGAGAAGATTATAGGGAAATTATACTCTTGAATAAGAATTTGTAAACTACTTAATAATTCTTGGAGATTATCTTTGATGTCTACATTTTCTTCACGATGTGAGCTAACTAAGAAATATTGATTTGCTTTTAATAATAATTTTTCTAAAATATCTGATTTTAATATTTTATGCATGAAATGATTGAGCACTTCAGGCATATGCGAACCTGATTTGAAAATACGCTCAGGAGGCAAACCTTCAGAAATTAAATAACGTCTTGCATGTTCGGTTAACGTAATGTTAACATCACTAATATGATCAATGATTTTTCGATTTATTTCTTCCGGCACTCTTTGATCAAAACAACGATTTCCAGCTTCCATATGGAAAATTGGGATTTTACGACGTTTCGCGGCAATTGCTGATAAACAAGAATTAGTATCACCATAAAATAAAACGGCCTCGGGTTTTTCTTTTTCAAGTACCTCATCTACTTTTTCAATAACAATCCCGATAGACTTGGCAGTATTATCTGATGCTATTTCTAAGAAATAATCAGGTTTTCTAATCCCCATATCATCAAAAAAAACCTGATTTAACTCATATGCATAATTTTGACCTGTATGAACCAAGATATGATTAGTATATTTATCAAATTCTGAAATCACTAAACACATTTTAATAAGTTCAGGACGTGTACCAAGAATAGTCATGACCTTAAGCATTTTTTAATTCCTCTTGGACGTAATCAAGAGTTAATAATAACTCCTTTACTTCTTTTAAATTTAAACGTTTTGTATTATGTGAAGTGTAATCCTTTAAAAGAGCTACTTTCTTCTCACCTTCAACAAAATATTTTGCATAATTCAGATCACGTCCATCCATAGGAATACGGTAATACCCACCTAAATCATCGGCCTTCGCCATATCTTCTGATGATACTAATGATTCATAATGCTTCTCTCCATGACGGGTACCGATAAAACGTATTGCATTTTTACTACCAAATATTTCTTGTAATGCTTTTGCAAGCACTTCAATTGTACTTGCAGGAGATTTTTGTACAAAAATATCACCTTGACGACCATGTTCAAATGCATATAAAACTAAATCTACAGAATCTACAAGCGACATTAAAAAACGTGTCATTGATGGTTCTGTAATAGTCAATTCCTTACCTTGTTTTATTTGATGAATAAAAAGAGGAATAACAGAACCACGAGAAGCCATAACATTACCATATCTAGTGACACAAAGAATCGTCTCACCAGGAGAGCGCATACGTGCTTTTGCTATTGCTAACTTTTCCATTAATGCTTTAGATAAGCCCATGGCATTAATTGGATATACCGCCTTATCAGTACTAAGTACAATAACTTTTGTAACTTTGTTATTAATAGCAGCACTTAAAACATTTTCAGCACCTAAGACGTTAGTATTGATTGCTTCCATCGGATAAAATTCACAAGTTGGAACTTGTTTTAAAGCTGCAGCGTGAAATACATAATCTACACCATGCATCGCGTCATCAATACTTTGATAATTACGTACATCACCGATATAAAATTTAAGTTTTGAGTGATTTAAAGCAATACGCATATCTTCTTGCTTTTTTTCATCTCTACTGAAAATACGAATTTCTTTAATATCATTAATAATATTGGACTTAAGAAAACGAGAAAGCACCGCATTCCCAAATGAACCAGTACCTCCTGTAATCATTAAAGTTTTATCTACAAACATTATATATAAATACCTAATTTCACAATTAACTATTACCCAAACTCATACATGCGCTTTACAAGCTCGCGCCATTCAGGAGGCTTATATCCAGTTATAGAGTTAAAACGAGTAGAATCTAGTGAGCGCTCTACTATCAGCTCATCTGAAGGAATAATTTCAATTTCTTTATTATATATTTCTGCAACTAATTTTAACAAATCTAATTTATTAATAGGGTTGGATGCAACATGATAAAGTCCATGTAGTTCTGTATTCGGTAATACAAAATCTCTTATGATTCTTGCAAACTCTACAGTCGGGAATCCTGAATAAATAGCTTTTGCAAAACCTTTTACACAACCTTCTGTACTTAAAAACCAATTTATTAAACTTCTATTACTCGATAACTCATGACCTATAATAGAAGTACGTAAAGTGATAGCATGCGGATAATCTACTTCACCGAGAAATTTTGAACGACCATACAGATCATCACAATCAGGAAAATCACTCTCATTATAATTACCTCTTTTCCCTGAAAATACACAATCCGTACTAATATGGATTAATCTACTACCTATAAGTCCGCATAAATTTGCTAACCTATGAGGCAATAAACTATTTATCGGCAATACTTTTAACGGGTCATTTACATCAGCTAATTGTTTTACAAGTCCTATACAATTTATAACAACATCAGGATTTATTTTATTTAAAACCTCAACTAAAGAATCGTGGTTTGCAACATCTACATTTGTAATTAATTTATTTGTTAAATCTTTAGAAAAGTATAAAGTTGCTGCATTATTGCGAGCTGTTGCACAAACGTCAAATTTACTATCCTGAGTTAAAAACCTAAACATGCTGTTACCCAGCATACCTGTAACACCTAAAATTAATATTTTCATGGTTATATTATTTATTTTTATCGCACCCTTTCTATCATAAATAATATATCTTTACAATAAGGTTTTTTCTAAGGTTTTTTCATAGCTTGCAATATGTCACAATCTACTAATTAATTTATCCTTGCTACTTTTAGCACAAGTTTTAATCCTTTAAATAAATCACTTTATACTTTCCAGTATATTGCTCGATTTTGCTATATTTAAATAAAAATTGATACTGTCAAGTTCTAAAACATTATACTTAATTATTACTGATCGCATATTTAAAGTTAAAGATTTAACTTTTTATCTTATATTTTTAGTATTACTTTTATACTATAAGTATAAATAATACAATGATTATTGTGCTTTTATTTTTATTCTTTTCGATTAATTAATAAATTTATTTAAACTTTGGCAACAATTATTTGATAGTTGTGCTAATGAGCATTTTATTGACATATATACAATATAATAATGTACAAACAACACAGATACTGCATTTAAAAAAACATTTTATAAATCTACTTGACTAACTAAAAAGTAAGAATAATGCTTTTATTATAATATTAATAACAAAAAGAAAATTATCGCTTACTAAAACAATTACATGAGGCACTAGTAAAATCAGAAAACTTTACTTTTATTTCTTAAAGGGAAAATAATCTAAAAAACTGTTTTTGTAATATGACTTCACAACAACTGATTACTAAATTAAAGATAATACAATATAAATGCAATGTGTGATAATCAATTTGGTATGAAAAAGGGATACTAATTTTAAGTATCAAATAAAATGAATAGAGATATAGAATATATAGTGCTAATATATAATTTAGTATGTAGTAGTGATGCTTGGAAAATATCAAAAATAGCATTTCTAATTAATCTAAAATGACTTATAAGTTGTAGTCTATGACATGCAAACATTCTCAGTTCCATTCCTAACATTCATAATCGAACTCTATTGATACAACAATGTATATATTTCTTGTGCTAAAAAAATATAATTTAGGCTATTAACAAATTAATATCAGCAAATATTAAAGATTAAACCTCTTAATAGCATTAAGCACGATTTCAAGGATCATACTAGCAGCTACTGCGTCATCATTATTATTACGGTCCTTTCTTTTTATCCCGAATGATTTAAGAAAATTATTTGCAGATTTCGTAGTTAATCTTTCATCTTGTAAATATATAGGCAAGCTAACAGACTGTTTCAGTTTGTCAGCAAATTTCATTACTATATTTGTTTGTTTTGTTACTCCTCCGCTCATATCAATAGGAAGACCAATTACAATACCGCAAACTTGATATTTCTCTATTATATTAAGTAAGGAAGTAATAATGACCCTTTGGTTTAGCTCAGTAATAGTATTTAATGGCATAGCAATAGCAAGTGCTTGATCAGATAATGCTACTCCTATTTTTTTACTTCCGTAATCGATAGCGATAAGCGGCTCATTTGGTATTAAAAGTCTATAAAATTCTTGAAGATTTTTTATGATCATGTTAGTTATTAAATTTACTTATTTGTTTTATATTATATTTATATGCTAAAAAATATTTTAAAACATTTCGATACAAAATTAATTAAATTATCTTCGATTCTAGCCTTTCTTTATTGCTTGTTATTTAATACCGCAATATTGATTTATAAATTTGATTACTATAAAGCAACAATTTTTAAAGGAATATTAGAGTTATCAAAAGATTTTTGTTATATTTATATATTTGCTTTTATAGCATTTTTCGGTCTTAACGTACATAGATTCGTCTTAAAATTTGGCGCAGGGTTTTTATTTATAACATCTGCTATTGCTAGTTATTATATTTATTTCTTCAAAATCAATCCTACTAAACAAGTAATAGGGAGTTTTTTTTCAACGGATTTAAACGAAGTGTATGAATTAATAAGCATTAAATTAATAATATGGATAATTTTTTGCCTTTTTACTTGTTTTTATACACTGAGATCGTTTATCGCAAAAAATTCCAAATCATTTTTCACAACACTATTATCGGCTGCATGTTTACTTATTTTTATATATAACATTATTACTCCTTCATTTAAAATACTAAAAAATTATTTCCCAATTCAGTATTTACATAATAGCTACCTTAATTTTGCTACAATTTTTGGTGATATAAATTATGCAGATATTAGCAAACAATATCACTTTATAGATAACTCTGACCCTGATATTATAGGAGTTTTAGTTATAGGAGAATCAGCAAGATTTGACCATTTTGGTATTAACGGTTATAAAAGAGATACAACTCCATACTTAAATACTACTAAAAACATAATTTCTTTCAAAGCGGAATCTTCTTATAACCTTACATATCTTTCTGTACCGTCATTACTTTCACGTTATCCTGCAAATCAAATTGAAAATAGTAGGCTAGAGAACACTTTTTTATCAATTTTAACAAGACTTGGCTTTAATACTACTTGGATTGGTACTCAAACTTTAATGAGAAATTTTGCAAATTTTGACCTTAGTAATATCTATAATGATGTTAATTTTACTATAGTGCCAGGCGGATCTGCCTTATTTTCTTTAAATGATCATGATGAAAAAATATTGCCATTTACAAAAGAAATTATTACAAAATCAGGAAAACAATTTTTAGTATTGCATACGTCAGGAAGCCATTGGAATTATAACGCAAGATATCCAAAAAAATTTGAACATTTTACCCCGATCTGCCATATTAAAGTGAAAGGTGATGCAAGCGATTGTGATCAGCTGGCTTTAATGAACAGTTATGATAACTCAATTTTATACACTGATTTTTTGTTATCTAATATAATTGGATTACTAAAAGATAAAAATGCATTTTTATTATATGTGTCAGATCACGGCGAATCTCTTGGAGAAAATGGCTATTATGGTCATGGCGGTCCACTACTTTCAGAACAAATAACAGTCCCATTTATAGTTTGGGTATCAGATACTTTTAAAACAAAATACCCTGAATCGGTAGATGCAATTAAAAGTTATTCTAGTACCGAGATTAGTCATGATTATGTATTTCATTCAATCCTTGACTGTTTAAATATAAATTCGGATATCATAAATAAAAGCTTAAGTCTATGTAAATCTAGTTAAAAATTATTGAATTATTTTAAAATGTATATATAAATAAGGATTCAATATTTTCTACACTACTAATCATTTAGAATATTTACAAAATATTTTACTTAAAATACTAGAAATAATAACGTTTTTGAATTTATTATAGTATTTATTACAGGAAGATTTTAATAGTGTTGAACATAAAATAACAATAAATGTTCAATGTGAATAATATAAGTATTCTTGCTTTAATCAAAGTAATTTGAGATAATTTGTTTTATAAATAATACCATTTCACTTAAATCTTTTTGTTATATTAAAAATGATATATCAAGTAGAGTATAATAATATTCACTGATAGAGCATTATTTCAAATGAAACATAAAACGAAGTAGAACAAATATATACACTAGTAGGTAAAGATGCGTGTATAAGTAAAATTAAATCTAATAAAAAGGTATAAAATCATGGAATATGCATTATTAATTTTCAGTATTATAACAATTTTAGTGATAATACAAATGGTTAAAGTTGTACCTCAACAGCAAGCATGGGTCGTAGAAAAACTCGGGAAATTCGATAAAGTACTACAACCAGGTTTAAATTTCCTCATACCTATTATTCAAAGAGTCGCATACAAACATACTTTAAAAGAAGAAGCAATAGACGTGACTGCTCAAACTGCCATTTCAAATGACAATGTAACATTATCTATTGATGGTGTTTTATATGTTAAAATAATTGACCCAATGGCAGCGTCTTATGGAGTTAATAATCCTTACTATGCTATAACACAACTCGCTCAAACTACTATGCGTTCAGAAATTGGTAAACTCCCTTTAGATAGAACTTTCGAAGAACGTGATGCTTTAAATGTAGCAATTGTATCAGCGATTAATCAGGCTTCAATAAATTGGGGCATACAATGTATGCGTTATGAAATTAAAGATATTCAACCACCGCAAACCATATTAAAAGCTATGGAACTACAAGTAGCAGCTGAGCGTCAAAAAAGAGCTCAAATTTTAGAATCAGAAGGTAATAGGCAAGCAAAAATTAACCATGCAGAAGGCGAAAAAGCACAAATAGTACTTAATTCAGAGGCTTCTTATACCGATCAAGTTAATAGAGCAAAAGGTGAAGCTGAAGCAATAGGGTTGGTCGCTACCGCTACGGCAAATAGTATTGAAATTGTAGCAACTGCTATACAAAAAACTGGAGGTAGTGATGCAGTAGCTCTAAAAATAGCTGAGCAATATATTAATGCATTCGGGAATTTAGCTAAAGATACGAACACAGTAATTTTACCTACGAATCTTTCAGAACCTAGTAGTTTTGTAACCGGAGCATTAAGTATATTTAACCAATTAAAAGCCTCTTCAGATCAGAAAAGAGATAAGTAGAAATTTATAAAGATTTATTATTGTAATAATAATTAGTTTTATATATCATATCAGATTATTAATTAAGAAAAGGTTATAAATATGTCAGTATTTGTCGGAAAAACTGCTCCAGATTTTACAGCTAAAGCTATTATGCCTAATAATAATATAGACGATAAGTTTAAACTTAGCGATTATGCTGCGGGTGATAATGTAGTATTATTTTTTTATCCTTTAGATTTTACTTTTGTTTGTCCATCGGAAATTATAGCATTTCACAATAAGCTTGGTGAATTTACCGAAAGACGTACTAAAGTAATAGCTGTTAGCGTTGATTCGCATTTTAGCCATTTAGCATGGAAAAATACTCCACATAATAAAGGTGGACTTGGACAAATACAATTCCCTATGATATCCGATATAACAAAAGATATTTCTTCAAAATATAATGTACTTAATGAAGATGGTATTGCTTTGCGTGGAACTTTTCTAATCGATAAAGATTTTATAGTACGTCATATGCTAGTTAATGACTTACCTATTGGTCGTGATATTAATTATACATTAAAAGTGATTGATGCTTTAACTCATCATCAAAAACATGGAGAAGTTTGTCCTGCAGGCTGGCATAAAGGTGAAGAAGCGATTACTCCTTCACATGAAGGTATAGCACACTATTTAAGCTCACATGCTGAGAAATTATAGTAATATTACTGTATCATTAAAGTACAGCACTGCTATACCGTGACTTATTCACGATATGTTGCAAAATTTTTTGCACAAAATAACACAATACTAATTAAACAGTACTACCTAATGCTAAAAAATTATTTACAACAAATATTTAATATCTTATTAGGTAAAAAAGATGAGTTGTATAACTTCCTGGAATGTCATTAAATTATTTTGTGATGTAACAAATTTCATAAAAACTAAGTATTGTTCATTACGATACAAAGTTAAAAACAATTATTAGTAGAAGTGATAACAAAAAATCACATAAAAGTCATCGCATATAAGTTCCTAGGAATAATCAAAATTATTACTTATGATTCAGTACCAATATTAAGTTATAACGCTAATATAATATACAGCAATATGCACAATGCACACAAACCGCTTCTGCAAGCTGGATAAGCTTTACTTATAAAAGTACAAACAGTTTAATAAAAGAATAGTATACAACTATTTCAGCATTATTAACAGAAATAGATAGGAGAGTACATCAAACTACAATTTTTTACTATTAGAGTGATTACAAGTTATATTAATCATATATTACTAAGAAATAAAAATATTTAAAAATTTAGCAAAAAAAGGTTTAATATTATCTGAGTTACCTATAAGTATAAGGTCTACACCACTATTAGGAAATATTTTTTGTATCATAATAGTATAATCCAAATAAGGCTTGAAATGTGGTAGTATTGAAACAAGTTTAAAGCCTAGTTCATTAAAAAAATTTGCACTAGAATAAAATAATGAAATGAATATTTGTAGTTTTTATATTAAAAATAATACACGAATAAATTGATGAGGAATAGATCATATTTGATGCAATAGAATATTATCTAATTTACAGTAATGTAAAAATTTTATTTAAAAAGATTAAAAATCAGTATTTCGTTAAGCTGAAAACAGTAAATATAAAATATCTAAAGAACAGTTACAAAAGTAGTATACTACTACTATTTGAATTATTATCGGCAGCAATATTTTTAATGTTAAGAACATAAAACAGAATTACCATTGCCTATTATATACGGTATATTAAAATTAAAAGTAATGCATGATGACACAGATAATGTAATTAGTTTACAATAAATAGATGAAATTAGTAATAGTAGAATCACCAGCAAAGGCAAAAACAATAAATAAATATTTAGGCGATGAGTTTAAGGTTATTGCATCATTTGGTCATATTAGAGATTTACCATCTAAAAAAGGTTCGGTATTGCCTGATAAAAATTTTGCAATGGAATATGATATTTCAGATAAAGCCAGTAAATATGTAGATGCAATAGTTAAATATGCGAGAAAAGCCGAGGCAGTATATCTTGCAACTGATCCTGATCGTGAAGGCGAATCTATCTCATGGCATGTTGCAGAGGTAATAAAAGAAAAAAATAAGGTTGAATCAGATGATTTTTTTAAAAGAGTAGCATTTAATGAGATTACTAAAAAAGCAATTATTCATGCAGTTGAAAACCCTAGGAAACTAGATACTAACTTAGTCAATGCACAGCAAGCAAGAAGGGCTTTAGACTATTTAGTCGGATTTACCCTTTCACCTCTTTTATGGCGTAAATTACCTGGCTGTAAATCAGCAGGACGCGTACAGTCTGTAGCTCTGCGATTAATATGTGATCGAGAAGATGAAATAGAGCGTTTCAAAGCAGAAGAATATTGGGATATTAGCCTTAAAATGCAAAATAGTAATAACGAACTATTTACTGCTAAATTGACTCATGTAAACGATCAAAAGTTAAAAAAATTCTCAATTATTAATGAAAAAGAAGCCAAAGATTTAACACGGAAATTAAAGTTACAAAAATTTTATGTTGAAAAGATAGAAAAGAAACAACAAAAACGTCAACCACAACCGCCTTTTATTACTTCATCACTACAACAAGAAGCAGCAAGAAAACTAGGTTTTAGTGCTAAAAAGACGATGCAAATAGCACAAAAACTTTATGAAGGTGTTGATATAGGTAAAGAAACTATAGGACTGATTACTTATATGAGAACCGATGGCGTTACATTATCAAATGATGCAATAGCAGATATACGTAAGTTAATCGATAAAAATTATGGCAATAAATATTTACCAATTAACCCTAGAATTTATCAATCCAAAGTAAAAAATGCTCAAGAAGCTCATGAAGCAATAAGACCAACAAATATTACTTATACTCCTGATAATTTAAAACAAAAGCTAGAAAAAGATTATTATAAGCTTTATGAACTAATTTGGCAAAGAACTATAGCCTGCCAAATGGAAAATGTTATAATGGATTTAGTAATTGCAAATTTAGCTTCAGAAAATAAAGAATATTTAGCAAAAGCAAATGGGTCAATTATAGCATTTGATGGTTTTTATAAGGTTTATCGTGAAAGTCTAGATGATGAAGATGAAGAAGATAATAAAATGCTACCACCTTTAAAAGCACAAGAACATATTAAAACTAAAGAAGTTATTCCAAATAAGCATTTTACCGAGCCACCTCCAAGATATTCAGAAGCAAGTTTAGTCAAGAAACTTGAAGAGCTTGGTATCGGTCGTCCTTCAACTTATGCTAGTATTTTATCAGTTTTACAAGATCGAAAATATGTTACACTTGAGAAAAAACGTTTTATACCTGAAGAGCTTGGACGTTTAGTAACAGTATTTTTAGTTGGTTTTTTTAAAAAATATGTAGAATATGATTTTACTGCTGGTCTTGAAAATGAATTAGACGAAATAGCTGCAGGCAAACTTGAATGGAAAACTTCTTTAAATAATTTTTGGAGTGGTTTTAATAATAATATTGAATCGGTAAATGAACAAAAAATAACCGAAATTATTAACTATTTACAGAAAGCTCTTGATTATCATCTATTTGGTGAGAATAAAGAATCTAAAGTATGTCCATCATGCAAAACTGGTCAGCTTAGCTTAAAGCTTGGTAAATTTGGAGCATTTTTAGCATGTAGTAATTATCCTGAATGTACTTTTAAAAAATCTATTGTGAGCGGTAACGATAATAACGAGGATGAAGGCAATCTTTCAACTATTCTTAATGATAATAAAATTTTAGGTACTGATAAAGATGGAGTGGAAATATATCTTAAAACAGGACCTTATGGACCTTATATTCAGCTTGGCGAACAATGCGGCAAAGTAAAGCCAAAACGTACTCCTGTACCTACTAACTTAAAACAAAGTGAAATCACACTTGAAGTTGCATTAAAACTCCTAAGCTTACCACTGAAAATCGGTATTCATAAGGATAGCGGAGAGGAAATTATAATAGGATACAGTAAATTCGGCCCCTACATAAAATATATGTGTAAATTTATTTCGGTGCCAAAAAAATATGATTTTCTAAATTTAAACTTAGATGATGCAATTAAGCTAATTGAAAACAATAAAGCGAAATTAGAAAAGAAACATAGATCAATGGTTTAATGTTAAATCATTACTGTAGACCAAGATATATACTGTGCTACAAGATTTCGTGGTTAAGCAGCAACACAGGATAACAATTAATAAAATTAGTTATTTATGACAAAAGTTATAACACGCTTTGCTCCGTCACCAACCGGTATGTTACATGTTGGTAATATTAGGGTCGCATTACTTAACTGGTTATATGCAAAGAAGCATAATGGAAAATTTATTTTAAGATTTGATGATACGGATTTAGAACGTAGTAAACAAAAATATAAAAACGATATCGAGAGAGATTTAAAATTTTTAAATATTAATTGTGATCAAATATTTAATCAATTAAGTCGTGTAAGTAGATATAATGAAATTAAAAATCTATTAATAAATAAAAAAAGATTATATGCATGCTATGAGACTACAGAAGAATTAGAATTAAAACGTAAGTTTCGATTATCTAAAGGTTTACCGCCAATTTATGATAGAGCTAGCTTAAATCTCACTGAAAAACAAATACAAAAATATATAGAGCAGGGAAGAAAACCACATTATAGATTTTTTTTAAATGATGAACCAATTAGTTGGTATGATATGATCAAAGGGGATATTAAATATAATGGTAAAGCTTTAAGCGATCCAATAGTGATAAGAGCGGACGGTAGTATGACATATATGCTCTGCTCAGTTATTGATGATATTGATTATGACATTACTCATATTATTAGGGGTGAAGATCATGTTAGCAATACAGCGATTCAAATTCAGATGTTTGAAGCATTAAATAAGATCCCGCCAGTTTTTGCTCATTTGAGTTTAATAATAAATAAAGAGGAAAAAATTTCTAAGAGAGTTGGAGGGTTCGAAATCGCATATCTTAAAAATGAAGTAGGACTTGAAGCTATGACAATCACTAGCTTTTTCAGTTTACTTGGTTCATCGTTACATATCTTTCCTTATAAATCAATTGAGAAACTAGTAGCACAGTTTGAGATAAGTAGTTTCTCGAAGAGTCCAACTATCTATCAGCAGTATGATTTAGAAAGATTAAATCATAAATTATTAATAAGTTTAGATTATCATGAAGTAAAAGAACGTCTTAAAGAAATAAATGCAGATTATATTGACGAAAATTTTTGGTTATCTGTCAGGGCTAATTTGCAAAAATTAAGTGATATAAAAGACTGGTGGGATATTTGCTATCAAACTCCAAAGATAGGAAACCTAAATTTGGATAAAGAATATTTAAAGCAAGCATCAGAATTATTACCGTTAGGTAAAATTACTAAAGATAGCTGGAGCATTTGGACTAAAGAAATAACAAATGCAACAGGTAGAAAAGGTAAGGAACTATTTTTACCAATACGCCTTGCTTTAACCGGCAGAAAATCAGGACCTGAAATCGCAGGAATTTTACCTTTACTTAAGAGAGAAGAGATAATAAAACGATTAGTTGCCATTACTTGAGTGTAGTTATTCACCAAAACAATGAAAATACGAGTATTTTAAAAACTAAGCAATGTGCTCAAGTCACATAGTAATAGATGCAGTATTGATCCACACAACAATAACCTACACAAACTTTAGTAATGTTTTAAATAAAAATATTCTTAATGTTAGTGCTATAGTATAATATTACATCAATATAAGATAAACTATAACTAGGCTTTTACACACTAAAGATGCTGTAGTTAGTACTGATTTTAAACATTTGGTGCAGATCTGATATCATCTGATAATGAAATTACAATTGCTCCAAAAGTTAAAGCAACAATTAAAAACATATTAATTATTACTAAAGGAGATTTTGGTAAACATAGATATACAATTGATAATTAGCGATACCTAGCTCAGATATTAAGCACTTAAATAACATATAGGCTTATTCAATTCTTAATCACATTAGTGTCATGCTGCACTAATACAGTATCATATATAATCTACCACAACTTTGCTAACATTTTAAAAATTACCAGTGATACACTATCGAAATAACTCTATATTTTCTTTTATATTCCAGTATAATTTATTATCATGATTGAACAAATTGCGATTAAATCATAATTTAAATGTTAGGTTATATTTCATAAATTGTGCATTTGGTATTTTTATTAGCTTATAGCTTAAGTATCACATCTTTCAGAAAACACTTTATGCTTTGCAAGATTTAAAGTCATTCATATTAATACAATAATTATGCTCCCATTCGGAAAATATCAACACAACATACTTTAATACATAGAAGCACAAACATTCACTAATATATCGAATCCACGCTAAAAAGTTCAAGTACTAATAATGTGTGTGATTATATAAAATTAAGCAGTGCGTCTTTCATTGCGTAAGATATTTTTGATAAACTAAGTGTAATAGTTATAACCTAATTTATTCCTAAACAATCTAAAGATGCATCACGTTGACGTACCAATACATAACTGCAATATAAAATTGATCATTAGATTAATGCTTTAGCACATTTTGCTGCTATAATTATCTCCTCAATTTTCATCAACAGTTCTTTTTTATAGCAATCTTTATAATGTACTGATTAGAGACAGAATAATTTGTAAAACCACTAACTGTTTTAATACTTCAGCGATTACCGATTTGGAGTTTACTTAAATCAAAATTAGCACTATGTCATATTTGAGATTGATAAATCAGTCATAAATGCAAAGTTAAAAATTTCTTTATAATCATCAAATGTATATTGTTTGTTTCTAAAAATTATTTGCTTTTTATGTTCTTAATATAAGAAAATAAGCAAGAGAAGATAAGAAGTTTAGCAAGACCGCTTGGAATAAAAATTACAAAACCACTATAAATTGCCTGCTTTAAACCTATAATACTGGCAAGCCAGATAACACCGCATAGATAAAATATAATATGACCGATAATACAAATTATAGTAACGTTTACCCAATTCTCAGCCAACTTACCCTTTAAAACACTCATAACAGGAATTCCGATTAAAAATCCGAGGTAATAACCACCTGCTGCTCCTAAAAAGTAATTTATTCCGCTAGAAAATTGACAGAATACCGGCAAACCCATTATACCTATAAAAATAAAAGTCAAAATAGTGAGAAAACTAAGACGTGGACTATATGTAAAAGCGATAATACAAAGTATTACGCTATGCATTGTAATTGCTACAGGTTTTATAGGAATAGTGATTTGTGCTGAAGCAAAAATTGCAACTACTCCAATAACTATTTTCACAATATCTAGAATATAAGTATTTGTATTTAAATGTGCGACAAATCTATTCAGATACAATATTTTAAATAGAGAATTCATAATATACCTCATTATTTAGTTTAAAAGTTATTTGTAAATAATATATCAAAACAAATGCAAAAGAGATATTTTATAGCACAAGTCTATTATTCATAGTTAACTATTTTGTAAAAATTATAGTTTTTTGAATGCATTAGTCAATTCACACTATATGCTTGTTTATTATTTCAAATTATTATTTGCTATGCATTAATCCATACTATTGTGCATATTCAAGCGATATAATATATATGATTTGAATTCAGCAAATTGTAGATTAGATCCGTATACTTTGTTCAAATAACATGTCTAATATTATTCTTTTTGCAACAATCTGTTAAATCTTAAATATTTGTAACCATCATCAACAAATCTCACAAGACTACTTTTAACTCTTGCGAAAATTTTGATAAAGTATCGCTCTGTGAATGATTATGGATTATGAATATACCTTTATAAGTATTAACTGAATTATAAATTTCTAATTCTTCATTATCTAAAAATGCAATACAAAACGCTTTGAATTCTTTATACATATAATCTTAATAATAAAGCAATATTACTGTATTCATTTTTGAAGTGTAAGAAAGTCAATAACCTGGACTTACCAACTCGTAATTAATTAATATTACTTTTCATGCTAAACACATATTATTGATAGTTTAATTATTATTATAATTGATTTTATTGCCATTAATTATATTAATTATCAGAGTATAACAAGAAGATACGCTAAAGCATAGTGATTTAGGAAAAACAGTGAATATAAAGGCATATAGATACATATTAGTTTCAAAATATTTCACATTTATCAAATCTAATCCCGAGTTCTTCAGTTAAAAGAATCATCAACTCAAACCCTATTCTACTTTTCCATTTTCCTTGTTCATAAAAAAAATGATGAGGGCCACTAACTGGAGATGATAACCAAATTTCTTTAGATGCACTTTGTGTATTTATTACATATATACCATTCTCAGTATCAAGATTTAATATATCACCGTGTAAATCAACGTCTATAATCCCTTCTATATCTTGCTCTTCTATCTTATCTACTATATATACAATTGTAGTTTCGGCTAATTTACTAAATGCTGTATTATTCATATTTTTTTTTTGTGTTTTTAAGATCAATTGGAGTTTCAGGTACTTTAATTAAACTTTTACGGTAAATTTCAACAAATCTATTATGATCATTAAGATTATTAGAAAAATGATGCCCACCCTTACCATCAACTACAAAAAATAATGCATCCGTTTTAGCAGGTTTGACAACTGCTTCTAACGATTTCAACGATGGACAAGCAATTGGACCTGGTGGCAAACCTTTGATATAATAAGTATTATATGGTAGCTTTCGTAATAAATCTTTTTTTGTTAAAGCTCTTGCTAATTTAAATTTCCCTTCAGTCAAAGCATATATAGTAGTCGGATCGGCTTGTAACTTCATATTTTTCTTTAAACGATTAATAAATACTGCTGCTATAATAGGCTTTTCTGCATTTGAGCCAGCTTCTTTTTCAATTATTGAAGCAAGAGTTAAAACCTCAATTCTAGTTTTTAATGGGGAATCCGGTGCAAGATGTTTCATTACTTTATCTAAATTAATAGACATTAAATTTCTCATTTGATCAATGATCTGATCTTTTTGATCACCATAAGAAAAAAAATACGTTGAAGGCATTAAAAAACCTTCAGGTATTATACCTTTGATTGCTCCAAATAATCGACTTTCTTCATTAATTTTCTTGATCACATCACTAACTACTGTACCTTCTGGTACAACAATCTTGTGTATTATAGATTTACCGCTTGCTAATATTCTTAAAGTTTGTATAGGCGATATATTACGTGTAAACACATATTCACCGCTTTTAATAGGTCTTGTTATAGAATAAATTTTAGCGATTACCTTAAAAATTATCGGATATTTTATTACTTTATTAAAATAAAGTTTTGTAACTATTTGATTTACAGATAATTTAGGTTCAATAATTATTGTTTTATTTTGAGCAAGATTACCAGGCATCAAAACATAAAATATACTAAAATTTATTAAAGTCATCAATATAGTTATAGTTAAAGATATTATAACTAATGATAATTTGGTTTTTAATAAATTTTTTAACATAATAACTATTATTTTGTGACTTGGCAATATTGATCAAAATATCACGAAACATGATCTTTTTTAAAGTGCATAAAGTTATAGTGTTTACTAAAAAATCAATAATTTTTTAGTAATTACAATATTAAAACTAGATAACCAATGGACCAATAACGTAACTAACTATAACAATAATATGATACTATAAAATGAAAATTTAGAATTTTTATTACAAATCAAAAATATAAATCTTGATTCATAGTACATATTACTATCACGTCTTTAAATACTGATCTTATAATAAGAATTACATGAGATAACGATCCCGATCTACAACACTAACACAATAATGAAATATTAAAAGCTTCACAGTATACAGTCCCTGAGAACAATGAGGAATAAAAAATTCCAAGAAAAATTTAATAGAACAAATTAATATTAAGAAGAAAAATGACAATATATTTTATTTACTATATTCTCATTCAGAAAATATTATATTTATAGAACACTGATTCTAAGTATTAGGCTTGCACTTTTAACAAATTTATTTTAGGTTATAAAAACTCCTGTTTAATAATTTTTGCAGCAATATAAGAAGGTGATCGATCTGAAGCAAACCTTAATTTCTGTAAAATTTTTTGGCTTTCGACTACCTGATTATCTCTTTTTTGAGAATTTGATAATAATTCTTTTAGCTTATTACTAATAAGATTAGCTCTACAATTAAATTGGATAAATTCTGGAATTATTGCACTACCTGCCATAATATTGATTAATGATACATATTTTATTTTTATCAAAAACATAATAATAAAAAAGCTTATTATATTAACTTTATAAGCTACAACCATAGGAGTACCAGAAGCTGATATTTCTAAAGTATTAGTACCAGATTTTGCAAGAGCTAAATCAGATACCGCATAAGCTTTTAGTCTTTCACTTGATAAAAATAAATAATTAAATTGAACATTTTCTAAAAATGGTTTTATTATTGCTTCATGATCAGGATGCACAAGTGGAAATATTATTCTAAGATTTTTGTAATCTTTTGAAATTTTCTGAATAGCAGTAATAAAAATTGGTAAATGCCTCAAAATTTCTCCTTTTCTTGTTCCAAAAGTAACACATAAAATGCTCTCATTATCATCTATTTTAAACTCTTTACGCAAAGCTATTTTATCACGATAAAACTCCTGCTCAAGAATTGGATGGCCTATATATCTACAATCAAGGCCTACCTTAGTAAAATAAGGAGGTTCAAATGGTAATAAGGCAAATAAGCAATCATAAATTTTTGCGTAATCTACTGCTCTACCTGCTTTATATGCCCAAACTGACGGTGCAACAATATGAATTATTTTAAGATTTGGCAAAAATTTTCTGACACGCTTTGCTACACGATAAGTAAACCCTGGTGAATCTATAGTAATTAACAAATCAACTTTACTATTTATTATATTCTCTACAGTTTTATCAATTAATTTTTTAATCTTTAAAAGATGAGGTATGATTTCTATAAAACCAATGAAATTTATAGCAGTAATAGTAAATAAGCTTTTAAAGTTACCAGCCTCTTCCATATATTGACCTCCAATTCCGGTAAACTCTAATCCCTCATTACTTTTTAAGTTTTGAATTATATGCCCACCGATAAAATCTCCTGACATCTCACCGGCTATAAAGTAAATTTTTTTCATCAAAAGTTAGTTATTTAAAATAGGTTCTCAATTTCTGTTTTTAATCACTCTATTTCTTTGATAAATAATTCAGTAATCTGATATAATTAATCTTTTTTGCTATTTTTACAACTTTGCGTTCTTTTTTGCGCTTCTTAAGCAAAAACTATCATAATACTGTTGTTTATAGCTTAATCCTTGTTCTCCTCTAATACTTATTAGTAAAATAATTTTAAATAAAATCTAGTTTTTCAACTTTATTAACAATGCATTTCTTATCACATCATTAAATAACGGTATTCATTCCAGAAGTACATAATCAAATATTTCATCGTCGTTTCAAGAAAATTGCATAAAGTATTTTTATCTTAGAAATAAAAGTTAGCAAAAAATGCAATATCTTCTTTAATACACTATCCAGTAGTAACCTAAAACTGTTGTTAAAGCGCACTGGATATAGCAAAATTTTAGTTAATTTCTACGATTAGAAATCTTATACTCAGAAAAATCCTCTTTATTATTACAAATTCCAGGTAATGCAATTAAACCAAACATTAAACCAAACTTATATTATTAATATTTTAAAACCAAAGCTCATAGACAAAATATATCTTGATAAAGGACAGAAATGCAAAAAAACAAATCCACCTAGATCAATGATTTAAAATTAAACTATAGAACAAACTTAGCTAAGTCAAGATTGGTGATTATCTTTGATAATTGATTTTCTACAAATTTATCATCGATAATTATTTTTTTGACTTTCATTTCACTAGCTTCAAAGCTTATATCCTCAAGTAAATTCTCAAGTATAGTATGCAATCTTCTAGCCCCTATATCTTCTACCTCTAAATTAACAGTGATTGCATAATCAGCTATCTTCTCAATAGCAGAATCTGTAAATTCAAGGTGTACTTCTTCAGTACCTATCAATGCCGAATATTGCTTTATTAAACTAGTTTCAGGTTCAAGCAATATTTTGATCATATCATCTTTGGTGAGCAAATTTAATTCTACTCTAATTGGTAATCTTCCTTGTAACTCTGGTAATAAATCAGAAGGTTTAGCAATATGGAAAGCACCTGAAGCAATAAATAATATATGATCGGTTTTAACTGGCCCATATTTAGTATTAACCGTTGTACCTTCTATCAAAGGTAGCAAATCTCGTTGTACACCCTCTCGACTTACTTCGGCATTTTTGGCTCCTGAATTACTGGTTGAAGCTATTTTATCAATTTCGTCAATAAAAACTATACCGTCATTTTCAGCTAAATTTATAGCTTTCTGAATGATTTTTTCTTGGTCTATTAATTTTTCTGATTCCTCAGGTATAATAACAGTCATAGCATCTTTAATTAACATTTTTTTTGTTTTAGTCTTACTACTGCCAAGTGCTCGTCCAATCATGTCACCAAGGTTAAGAACACCCATAGATGCTCCAGGTATGCACGGTATTTCAAAACTTCCACCACCAACAGGTGTAGTATCAGCGACACTAATTTCAATTTCCGTATCATCAAGTTCACCATTTAAAACTTTTTCTTTAAATTTTTCTCTAGTCTCACTACTAGAAGTTTTACCTACTAAACTATCTAATATTCTCTCTATCGCTTTTTCACGAGCATTAATATCTACTGCTATTTTTGCTAAAGCTTTTTCAGTATTAACAGCTATTTCTACTAAATCACGAATTATTGATTCTACATCACGCCCAACGTATCCGACTTCAGTAAATTTAGTTGCTTCTATTTTGTAAAAAGGCGAATTAGTCAATTTTGCAAGGCGTCTTGCTATTTCTGTTTTTCCAACACCAGTTGAACCAATCATTAAAATATTTTTTGGTACTATTTCATTACGTAAATTTCCTTCAACTCTTTTACGACGATAACGATTTCTAAGTGCAATAGCCACAGCTTTTTTTGCCTTGTCTTGACCTACAATAAATCTGTTAAGTTCATTCACTATTTGAGAAGGGGTAAGCCCCATATTATCTTTTTTACAAGTAGTTTCAGTAGATTTCATACAACTTTTTCCATTATAATATTATGATTAGAAAATACACACAAATCTGCAGCTATATTCATAGATTTTAAAGCAATTTCCTCAGCAGTGAGATTATTCTCATAAGACATTAAAGCACGAGCTGCAGAAAGTGCGAATAAACCACCTGATCCTATTGCTGCAATATTATTTTCAGGCTCTATTACATCACCGTTACCGGTTAAAATTAATATATGACTACGATCGGCAACAATCATCATTGCTTCTAAACGTCTCAAATATTTATCGTTACGCCAATCTTTTGCAAGTTCAACTGCACTTCTAAGTAAATTCGAATTATATTGCTCTATTTTTATTTCAAGTTTTTCAAATAATGCAAGACCATCAGCAGTAGAACCTGCAAAACCGACAATAATTTTGTTATTTGCTATAGTACGCAGTTTTCGTGCTGTAGATTTGAGTACGGTATTACCATGAGATACTTGTCCATCTGCTGCTATAATTATTTCTTCATTCTTTTTTAAACAAAGTATTGTTGTGCCGTGTAAGGCTAAATTATCTGACATATATAAAATTTATTGATATTAAGTTGTTAATTAAGTACTATAACATAATATTTTATTCTAAAGTAGAATGATTATTATATGAAGATCAACTGCAAAAAGATTAGTAGTTCACATCAAGAGGAATACAACATATACGTAATATACGTGCAAGTACCAGAACTATTGTAGAACAACAATGCAAATTTTTGAAGTTCATCAAGCATACTTGACTAATTCAATTTAATTAATTATTGTCCCTTGAATTTTCAAGGCTTACACTTAAAATAATGAATATATACGTAATATACATTAACTCAACACAAAAAAATAATAATTTTATTATTCTTGAAGAAGGCTTTTCATGGATAGCTGCTCTTTTTAGTATATTTTGGGCATTATACCATAAAATGTGGGTAGTTGTTACTATTACTGTAATAGCGAATATAATCATTACGACAATTAATATAGTAGATTTAAAGTTTATATTTCAGATATTCTTAATATTAAGTTTTGGCTTTTTTGCTTCAGATATTAGAGAAAATTATTTAAATAGAAATAATTACCAACTAGAAGATATAATAATTGCTAACTCTAGAATTGAAGCTGAATTAAAATTTTTAGAACGTAGCATACTTAATTTGACAAAAAACGGATATGCCAATATAAAATAATCATTTTGTTAGGCAAAATTGATATGTTGTATATCTTAAAATAATGATTAGATTATAACGAATCATAATGCTGTTTGCAATTACCGTAAAACTACAGGATAAAAGAAATGTATAACAAAGAAAATGTATTTGCAAAAATTATCACCAAAAATCTTCCTGCAGAAATAATTTATGAAGACAAACAAATTTTAGCATTCAAAGATATAGAACCTATAGCACCTGTACATATTATTGTTATACCAAAAAACGAATACATAGACTATACCGATTTCATTTCTAAAGCTTCCATAGATGAAATAAAACATTTTTTTGCTAAAATTTCTGATATAGCAAATGAAGCTGGTTTAGCTAAAGCAGGCTACCGTTTAATAACTAATAAAGGTGAAAAATCAGGACAAACTATTTTTCATTTCCATTTTCATATAATTGGAGGCAAAAAACTCATCGGATTAATAAATAACAATGACTAAAAAATATAATATTGCAGTAATTGGAGCTACAGGGAATGTAGGACGTGAGACTCTCAATATTCTAGCTGAGCGTCATTTCCCCATTAATAAAATTTATGCTATAGCTTCCAATAACTCTCTAGGACGTGAAGTAAGATTTGGAGCAAAAATACTACATATTAACAGTCTAACAATTTTTAATTTTTATGATATCGATATTGCGTTTTTTTGTGCAGGTTCAAACGTTTCAAAAGAATTTATACCAAAAGCTACTGCTGATAATTGTATAGTTATCGACAAAACTTCGCTTTTTAGAACTGATAATCAAGTGCCATTAATTGTACCTGAGGCTAATTTATCAACACTTAAAGAATTTAATACTAAAAATATCATAGCTAACCCTAACTGTATAGTAATTCCACTTGTAGTAGCATTAAAACCACTAGATAATGAAATAAAGATTAAAAGAGTAGTTATATCTACTTATCAATCAGTATCAGGAGCTGGTAAAGCAGGAATGGACGAACTCTACGACCAAACAAAATCTAAATATGTTTTTAGAGAGAATAATCCTCAGAAATTTCCAAAACAGATTGCATTTAATCTATTTCCTCATATAGGAGATTTCAATAAAGACGGCTATACAACTGAAGAAACAAAAATTGCTTTTGAACTAAGCAAAATTATGGGCACTCACTTTAAAACTAGTGTTACTTCCGTACGAGTACCAGTATTTATAGGTCATGCTATATCAGTTAATATAGAATTTAGTAATAAAATTTATGCAAAAGATGTTGAAGAAATATTACAAGATGCAGATGGAATTGTTACAATTTCTAATAATAATGACCTTGCTTATATTTCACCGATTGAAGTAGTAGGCAAAGATGCAGTATATGTCTCACGCATTAGAAATGATTTAAGTAAAGAGAATACGATAAATTTATGGATCACATGCGATAACTTACGTAAAGGAGCAGCTTTAAACAGTGTCCAAATTGCTGAAGAGTTAATTAATAACTATTTATAATAAAAATATGGATAATAAAAAAAATTTAAATAAAAAAAATCCGCTAGTAATAGCATTAAGCGAATGTAAAACAGCGTTTTGGATAGTTTTTTGGTTTGCGTTTGTCATTAATTTACTAATGTTAATTACTCCTCTTTATTCACTACAAGTTCTTGATAGAGTACTTGGAAGCGGTAATCTACAAACATTATTATTTTTATCTATAATAATCGCATATATTTACTTTGTTTACGGATTATTACAAATTGCTCGTTCTTTTACACTTATAAAAGTAGGAGAATGGCTTGATAGAACAGTCGCTCCTGTAATTTTTGCTTCTTCAATTTCTGCAACTGCAACACGTGTTAACATTGGGTCTAGTCAATTATTACGTGATTTTCAAGCTGTCAAAACATTCCTAACAAGTACTGGGATTAATACTTTATTCGATGCACCGTGGAGCATTATCTATATTGCTGTTATTTTTTCAATTCATCCATATATTGGTTTTATTACCATTTTTGGCGCAATTATAATAGTCTCAACCGCCTTCTTTAATGCTGCAGCAACTAATAAGACGCTAGGTGAAGCTACAGAATTTTCGATAAAAGGTATGACACAAGCAGATATTGCAAACAGAAATGCAGAATCAATTGAGGCAATGGGGATGATGAAGAATGTTACAAAAAATTGGCATAAATTTAATATATTAGCACTTGATAAGCAATCAGTTGCCAGCTACCGTAACGGTGTTATTTCTAATTTTTCAAGATTTGTCCGCAATATAATGCAAATGGCTGTTACCGGAGTTGGTGCTTACATTGTCGTAAAATCTCACAGTGCAGATATGACACCAGGTAATATGATTATGAGTTCTATAATAGTTGGTAGAGCTCTTGCTCCTTTTGATAATGCTATTGAATTATGGAAAAGTATGAGCGGGGCGATTAAATCATACAAAAACATTAATAATTTATTTAATACTTACTCTTCTAGAGACGAAGCAATGCCAATTCCGAACGTTAATGGACATCTTACTGTTGAGAATGTTTATTATGCTCACCCTATACCAAAACATTTATCACAACCTATTGTACCAAAATATATATTAAAAGGTATTAGTTTTGTAGTACAACCTGGTGAAATTTTAGCAATTATCGGTCCTTCTGCTACAGGAAAATCAACTTTAGCTAAAATCATAGTTGGGGTATGGAAAGAATCATCAGGTTCCGTACGTTTAGATAGTGCTGAAATTTATCGTTGGAATAGAGAGGATTTTGGTAAACATGTAGGCTATCTTCCTCAAGGAATAGAACTTTTTAGTGGAAGTATTAAACAAAATATAGCTAGAATGGAAGAGAATGCTGATCCGCAAAAAGTTATTGAAGCCGCTAAAATAGCTGGAGCACATGAAATGATATTAAGATTCCAAGACGGTTATGATACTGATATCGGCCCTGCAGGCTCTAATCTATCAGGAGGACAAAGACAGCGTATTGGACTTGCTAGAGCTTTTTACGGTAATCCAAAATTAATAATTTTAGATGAACCTAACGCTAATTTAGATGAAGCAGGTGAAATTGCACTTGCAATGGCCTTAAAACAAGCAAAACTGAAAGGAATATCAGTTCTTGTAATTTCACATAGACCATCTGTATTATCAGTTGTTGATAAAATTCTAATATTACAGGATGGATCCATTGCAGTTTATGGGACAGCAGAAGAAATTCAAAAACATTTAAACACTTTCAAAAGCGATACAATTCATATTAAGAACTAATATTGTAATACTAAATATATATGCAATACGGTATACATTTTAAAAGACTAATAATATTTAGTATTTTCATTTTATGACAACCATGTACAAACAACATTTGTAGCACACAGTGGATTTTACAATCATGATATAGGATTGACATAGAAAACAATGCAAACAGACACTGAATAAATATAATAATGAATAAATATTATGCAGGATTTAAAACACAACAAACCTCAAATCACTCCAGAACAATTAAAACAATTATTATCCTTAAGAGAAAAGGGCTTAATCCTTAAATGTAACAACTCTAAACGTAATGCTTTAATAAATACTACATTAAAGAAAACTTCCGATGCTATAGAATTCTTATTACTAAAACTTGATAGGTTTATTAATTTTATTACCAAAAAAACTGATGAAAATCGTAATAACGTAGCCCAAGCTGCAAGGTCACCTATACTTTTTGGTATTTATGTTATTATCTTTTTAGTGTTAATAGGAGGATTATGGTCTGCGCTTGCTCCACTTGATAGCGGCGCTGTAGCTATCGGTATCGTAATACCAAGCACAAATAAAAAAACGATTCAACACAATGAAGGAGGCATAATCAATGCTATTTATGTTAAACAAGGTGATAAAGTTAGCGAAGGTGATAAATTAATAGAGCTTGAAGAAACTAGAATAAAAAGCGAACATGAAAATATTCTTAGTCAGTATCGTAATTTTTTAGCAACTGAAAATCGTTTAATTGCTGAACGTGATAATTTAGAACAAATCGCATTCTCTGATTTGCTAATACAGAATATGAATTTACCTGAAGTAGCTAAAATAATTCATACACAGGAAAATTTATTTAAATCTAGAAAAGAAATATATCTCTCAGAGAAAGATGCATTGAATCAAAATATCGCTCAACTTGAAAAAAAAATTGAAGGTTTAGAAGCAAAAAAAATTTCTGCCTCTAAAACTGCTGCAGTGTATCAAGATCGTTTAAAAGCTTTAAGAACGTTAAAAGAAAAAGGTTTTATACAAAAAGCGGCTTTATTAGAGCAAGAAGCAAAAGTTGCAGCTGCAAAAAGTGATGTTGCAACAACTGAAGCAGAAATAGCAGGAATACGCCATGCTATTACCGAAACTCAAATTAAAATTATAAATCACCAAAATAAATACACTGAACGTACTTTAACAGAGCTGCGTGAAGCTCAAATACAAACAGCATCTCTTAAAGAAAAATATAATTCTCTAACTGATTTACTTAATCGTGTAATAATCAGATCACCTGTTGACGGTATAGTCAATAATTTAAAATATCATACTATAGGTGGTGTTATAAGTCACGGACAACCTATTATGGAAATTTCACCAATTAATGATCCATTAATAATAGAAGCGAGAATATCTCAAAAAAACATTGACTCAGTACATGAAGGATTAATCGCAAAAATACGTTTTAGTGCATTTAAATCACGTACCACTCCAACATTTACTGGTAGAGTAGTCAGTATATCTCCTGATATAGTACACGATGAAAGACAACATCCTGGATACCAACAAGATAATTATTATGTTGCAAGGGTTGAAATTAATATGGAAGAATTTAATAAAGTTGCTAAAGTAAAAAATCTTGCATTACACCCTGGTATGCAAGCTGAAGTGCAAATCGTAACCGGCACTAGAACACTATTGAGATATTTACTTGATCCAGTTACAGATACTGCATTTAAAGCTTTCAGAGAAAAATAGATAATTTATCTTAGGTAAGATACCTTGACATAACCTAGATATTTTGTCACCATTTTTATTAAAAATGCTTGCTCCTTTATTGACTTTTAATATAAAAAGTATAGCTTATTCAATATTAGTTATGTATAAATGTTATGTTAGGCTACGAAAAAGAACAAAAAAGTTTAAACAAAGAACAAAAACAAGCTGTAGGATTACTGTCTATAGGGACATTTCTAGAGTATTTTGACCTTATGCTTTATGTACATATGGCAGTACTTTTGAATAATTTATTTTTCCCTGAATATGATCCCTTTACTTTTTCATTGCTTACTGCATTTTCTTTCTGTTCCACATATTTGCTTAGACCTATAGGAGCATTAATATTTGGGTATATCGGAGATCAATTTGGACGTAAGATTGTAGTTGTTTTAACTACTCTATTAATGGCTATTACTTGTGTAATTATAGGTAGTATGCCAACATATGCACAGATAGGTATAACAGCATCGTGGATTCTTACCATATGTCGTATAATTCAAGGTATGTCGGCAACTGCAGAAGCACGAGGTGCAGAGCTTTATTTAACTGAAAATTCATCTCCTCCTATACAATATCCATTAGTAACAATTATAACTGTATTTTCTGCAGTAGGCACTACAGTAGCACTGGGTATTGCATCAATTTTTACTAATCAAAATATTTATCAACATGAATCAAGTTGGCGTATAGCATTTTTCGTTGGAGCAACTATTGCATTTGTAGGGACTATTGCAAGAACAAGCTTAAAAGAAGCAGATGCATTTTCAAACAAAAGAAACAAATTAAAACTAAGACTTCAAGAAAATAATATTATGATTGAAGAAATTGATAAAGATATTCTAGATCAAAAAGTTCCCAATGCCACTTCCATTTGGTATTTTTTTATCCAGTGTGCTAGACCACCGTGTTTTTATTTCGTATATATATATTGCGGTGATATATTAAAAAGAGAATGCGGATTCACTCCTAATCAAATTATAAATCACAATTTTTGGGTATCTATAATAGATTTACTTGGTATTATAGGTCTTGCATTTATTAGTTATAAAATCCATCCTTTAAAAATTCTAAAAGTAAAATTATATCTATTCTTTACCTCCTTGATGTTTTTTCCTATAATGTTAAATTATAGCCCTAATCCTTTATATATTTTTATTTTTCAATGTTTAGCTGCATTATTTGTATTTGATCATGTACCAGCAGCACCTATATTTTATAAATATTTTCCAGTTTTTAAGAGATTTACATATACTAGTATGCTAAGTGCGATAGCAAAATTATTTACTTATATTATAACCTCATTTGGTTTAGTTTATATTACCAATTACCTAGGATATTGGGGATTATTTTTAATTTTTATTCCGGTAGGAATCACTTTCTTCATGGGAGTAACTTATTTTGAGCGAATGGAGAAGAATCGAAATTTATAATTTTATTAAAAGTAGCATTTATATTAAACTTTAAATTATTTTTATAACATTCAGCATATATAAGCTCTGAAACTGAAGGTATTTCAAGTATTTCACTTAATACTAAAAAACTTTTTAATGTTTCTTTAATTATTTTATGAGCTTTTTCAGGCGATTTTGCTTCTAAAGTTTGTAAATTATGTATTCTATCAAAAAGTTTTATCAAAGCAGTATCGTACCTTTTTTGTTTAATTAATAAAATAAGGCTTTTTGCACTACTTATTTTCCCACAAGGTTTAATTCTAGTTAAACCTTCTACATGTCTTGCGACTTCTTCATCAAAAATACTGCTAATCATGTCTTTCGTAAGTTCAGTATCTTCAATAGTGTCATGCAATAATGCGGCTTGTAGTATTCTAGAAGTAAAGAGTTTAGGAACTTCTTTTGCTACAAATTCCGCTACCATAATTGTTACTGCAATTGGATGAGAATAATAAGGATCACCAGATTGACGCATTTGCTTACCATGATATTTACGAGCATAATAAATACCTTTTTTAACTTCTCTAATATCAATAGGTTGTTTTACTTTGTTATTTAAAAATAGAAGTCTTTCGATCAATTTATCAGAATATTTACAGCTTTCAAAATTTTTGTCCCAATATTCTATATCTTTCATAAAATCTCCCAATTCTATATCTATTATTTTATTGGTTTTTTTATGATTAATTCCTGTTTGAAATCCAATTATCATTTAGTTAAAATCTCTATATTTAATATTTACTATTTTTAGTGCTAAACAATAACTATATATTAAAAATAGTTTTTTACAAAGATTTATATTTCACTCTTAATAATCAGATACATTTTGCTTATTCAAATAATCGTAATATCTTATAATTTGATCGTGATAAAAGACTTACATGAGACTATAGAGATAACAATTTTATTGCTACAAATTATGTATACTTACTGTGTTTTAGCTGAAGTTAAAAACCATTTAAATCTTAGATAACAAAACACTACAGTTTATTTCGCAGCTTTTACTTGTAAATGCTGTTTTTAAAATCTATAAACTATTTATACAGTGCAATTATATAAGAATTTCTATACCATATACTATGTATCTAAATTTTTATAACGTATTATTCTTAATAGTCTATTGTTATTTTGATAATAAGCGACAAGATATGTTGTTTGAATTAAGCTGTTCTCACCACAAACACAAATATAATAAATAATATTATTTACAGTTTTGAGGTATGCAATAAGTCTACAATTTACTTGGATCAAAAATAAAATTCATTTCTTTCCAATGATTAAAACGTGCTGGGTCAAGATTTTCTATAGGACTTGCTTGCCATACTGCTCTAATTGCATTATCTACCAAAGCTTCACAAATACTAGACTGAATATTAGGACAAATTTTTGCTATAACCCTTACTTGCTCAACGTTACCTGCTTTATCTAGAGTAATACTAATAATGATTTTTACCTTATTATTACCTCTAACTCCTGCTGGTACATTAATCCAATGTCTTTCAATCTGTCTTTTGATTAAAGATGTTTCACTATTTGAAAGAGGTAACATATCAGTATACACTCCTTTAGCTTCTTTTGGATTATCAACTTTTTTTAATCTTTGATACTTATTGGATTTTACATTATCTCCTTCCGAAGATTGCTCTAAATTCTTAAGTAAAGAGTCAAGCTCATCGGTTTTATGTTTTTTTTGCTTTACCTCTTTACGTATCTCTAACAATTTTTTGTTGTCTTTATTTACTTCAGGCCTTCTTACTTTCTGTCCCTGAGTTTTCCCCTCTTCTTTATTAAGCTTTGCTTGCGTTACTTCTCCTTTTTGCTCAAGTAATGTTCCTTTTACTTCTTTAGTATTTGATTCTTTTATAGGTGATTTTTCTTCTATTGTTTCAGTCTCACGCTCTTTAGCATTTTTTTCTTGAGATATTACTTGTGGTGCTTCTGTTGTTAACTTACTCTGCTCAGATTTTTTAGCGTCTTCATGTTCTATCGGATCTTCTTTTTGCTTTGTTTGGGTTATGATATTTGATCGATCACTCAGAGGAAATATCTCAAAAGAGATAATTTGCTCCTCTGGAAATTTTTTATTCAAAAGTGACGGCATACAAAACAGAACACAATAAAACAACATTAAGTGCAGAATAATAGAACAACTAAGGAAAAACGTAAAATGATCCTTAATTTGATTATTTTTCATTATTTTTAATATTTGAAATAAGCGCTACACGAGAAAAACCTGCAGAATGAATTTCAGCAATTACTTCTACTACCTTCCCATAAGAGACGTTTTTATCACCTCTTACAAAAATTCTAGCATCCTTGTTTCCTGTAGTAATATTTATAATCTTATCAGTTAAATGAGTTCTCTCTATAGGAGTTTCAAGTAGGTAAATTTTACCTTCATTATTGATAGTAACAACCAAAGGTTCATCCTGCCCTAAAATTGTGCTTGGATTTGTTTCAGGTAAATCAACATTTACCCCTGAAACCAACATTGGGGAAGTTACCATGAAAATAATTAACAGCACAAGCATTACATCAACGAGCGGTGTAACATTAATTTCACTCACTACAGTTTTTTTACTTTTTCTACTACTGCCAGCACACTTTATAGCCATTACATTTTCTCCTGATCAATTGCCTTAGAAAGTATAGAATTTAACTCACTAATAAAATCTTCAATCTTATTATTGATAAGAGTAATACGAGACATAAGATAGTTATAAAAAATTACTGCTGGAATAGCAACAAATAGACCTATAGCTGTTGCAAGCAATGCCTCAGCAATACCTGGTGCTACTACTGCAAGTGAAGTATTTTTAGACAATGCAATTGATTGGAAACTATGCATAATCCCCCAAACCGTACCGAATAACCCAACAAAAGGAGCACTTGAACCAACAGTTGCAAGGACATTTAAATACTTCTCGAGCTTTTCGATTTCCCTATTTTGAGCTAAATACATTGCACTCATAATACGCTCTTTATGATTATTTTTTAATGCCTCAGAAAAACCTTTAGTGTTTAGACTATTACATTCATCCATAGCTGAAACGAATATTAAAGCTAGCGGATTATTAACGGATTTTTTTATGCTTTCATATAGCTGTTCTAAAACACAGCCTGACCAAAACACATTTTCAAAACTCTGTATTCTTCGCTGCACTTGTGCTAAGCTAAATATTTTATGCAAAATAATAGACCAGGACCAAATAGATGCAATGAGCAACATCAACATAACAGATTTACCGATAAAATCGGAAGAGCCTATTAAAGACAAAATCGAGAAATGATCTTGCATAACAATTTCTAAGCGATCGTTAATATTAGTATCTGCACTCATTATATGTATATTCTTTAAATGATTCTAAAATTAAATATATATTTATATTTTACTTTTGTCATTATGTTATGTAAAAAATAATAAACTTATTATAGCTTTTGAACAATACTGCAATATAGTAATTCAAAAGTAATCATATATGTATTTAAAGTTTATGGTCGATCATATAGAGTCTGATGACTAGATTCTGTAAATAAATCACAGCATAGCAGAGGTTAAAATAAGTTAATGTAATACTTAAAACTTAATAATCATCACATTGCCATTAAAAATCAATAATATTTTTCCTATTTGTAAGAACGATCATTCTTAGACTGATGGATTTTACAAAGTAATTATCATGTGTTACCTAATATTACAATAAATCAGAGATTTTTATCACAACACTATATCAAGGTAATTTGTTGATGCAATAAAAAGCACAATATTGCTAACATCATTTTAAAAAGTAACTTACACCAGTTTATAGAAATGATACTCATCAAATGCTATTGCTAATAGTATTTTTATCGTTACAGATTGCTTTTTAAGCAAATCAATAATATTAATTAGTAACTCATAATTAACTTGAGTGAAATAAGATATTTTTTACTCGTAACTACATTAAATATGATGCTATTTTGCATTTATTAAAACTTTTAATAAATTAGATTTATCGATACTGTTTTGATGTTAACTCGCTCACCTTGTGATAATAAATAGAAACTAACTTTATGTAAAATATTTAACACTTTTAGTTATATGATAGATTTTAATTCTTTTTTTCTAAACTTCTTAATGCTTTAAATCTAAATAACTGACTAATTCTTAAAGATTCATTTATATCTTGTAATGCTCGTGTCTATAAACGCTTTTTTACAAAGTATTTTACATAGCACGCTTCAAACTAATCAATTCAAGAATACATATTACTTTTTGCTTTTCTATAAAACTGCACTCACTGAGCTTTTCTACACGTATATTATCTGATTGTCCTGCATAATAAAATTATTATAATTGCCATATATAATTTTTCCTCTATAATTCATATCCAAAATATCTATTTACAACATTATTTTACAAAAATAATCATGCTAATTTCCTTTCTTGAAAAGTTTTTTTTAAAGCATTTTAAAATAATACTAAAGACAATATATGCGATAATTCACAAGTGATTTCTCTGTGCATGAAGTATAGTTCTCTAGATCGTTAAATAAACATTTGAGTAAGTAATACGCGCAATTCATAACCTACGCATAATGCATGACAAGACTAATAATAATGTTGTTAGCGATTTTCCATAATATAAGCAAAAATTCAGCAATATAATCAGCATTATCGTATTGTACATACTCAAGCCGCGCCAATACCAATAGTAATCACTAAATACTTACCGATTTAATAATATTGCGTCTCTTGTCTGTAAAACTTTTCTTATTATGTGCTATTACACTATAATTTTAGTATTTTCATAAAAAATTACTGCAAACAAAATAGCTTTGGAATTTCTAGATATGTTAATACATCAAAAGCAGGATCTATTTAGTTAAGACGTTAAAAAAGTTGTTTACCTAATCAAATAGCTCTAAAGATACAAATTATTTGTTAATGTATACAATTTGGTAAATTTGCACTATAATGCATTACTATATTTTTTATTCATAGATACCTAATCATCATTGCAAAAAATTACAGACATTGCTAACACGGCTCATTTTATTCCTAAAGGCAGGCATGATATCGACACTTAAATTTATATTGCAGAGTATAACAATAAAAAATCTTATTACTTCAATAACTCAAGGACTTTTTCAAGATCGATGATATATTCTTTTTGGTTTTTTAGATCTTTAAATTTAAGGTTATTATTCATCTTTTCTTCATCACCTACAAAAATAATAAATTTTGCATCTTCATTAAGCACACGTTGTATTCTTTTAGCTATTTTACCTATTGGGTCTATAATAGAAATAATATTGTGTAAACGCAATTTATCTACAATATCTAAAGCATAGCAAATATTATTTTTGCCTATTGGTAATACAAATACCGGCTTTATTACAAATATATTATATTTTTTCATCAAAGCAATACGCTCGATACCAGCAGCAAAACCTATAGCATGCACATCATAATTACCCATAATTCGACTAAGCATGTCATAACGTCCCCCTGCAAGAATAGTAGCTTGACTCCCTAGCTTTTGCGTAGTAAACTCAAAAACAGTATGACAATAATAATCAAGCCCTCTAACTAAACGTGGATTTATGCTATATTTTATACCTAAAATATCAAGATATTTTAGCAACTCATCAAAATATTTTTTAGATTCATTAGTATGATAATCAGATAAAATCGGAGCATTAGCTATTATTTTTTGATCGATTTCACTTTTTGAATCAAGAATTCTCATAGGATTTTTATTTAATCTGATTTTACTTTCTCCCGATAATTTATCTTTAAAATCATTTAGATATTCTACTAACTTTTGTTGATAAACAATTCTTGATTCACTACATCCAAGAGAGTTAAGTTCTAATGTAGTATCTTCCTCTATTTCAAGTGCTTTAAGTATATCTACGGCTAACTTCAAAGTTTCGGCATCTGTAATAGCGCCTTTAGCTCCAAGATATTCATAATTCAGTTGATGAAATTGTCTTTGACGCCCTGCTTGCGGTCTATCATATCGGAAAACAGGACCGGTAGAGAAAAGCTTAAGAGGAAGTTTATGATGCAAACCATTTGAAATAAAACTTCTGATAATACCTGATGTAAATTCAGGTCGAAGAGCTATAGCATTATTACTTTTATCTACAAAACTATAGATTTCTTTACTGATTACATCAGAACTGTCACCCATACAACGGTTAAAGACTCGGGTATACTCGAGTATTGGTGTACTCATTTGCTTATAACCATACAATACTCCAACATCTCTTGCCTTATTAATTATATAATTGTGAACTTGATAATCATCTGGCAAAAGATCTTTCATTCCTCGAAGTGGTTGAAGATTGTCAATCATGTATTTCATTTTGTTGTGTTATGTGGATTACAAGAGTATAGTTATAATAAATATAGTTGATGTTTATTCTTTTTTCATAAAAAATGATCTTATAAGATATAATACAAATATTGTAATAAACCAATATATTAATACTCTACCTGATGTTAATAGGTTAAAGTTTCCTTTATATATTTCGTCACCATACATTTGTGTAAGTAATAAATAAATACAAGCTAATAAAATAAATGGTGCAATAATAAATACTATAGGACATTTAAATGATCTTTGAGCAGTTGGTAATTTTATCCTAAACATCATTACTATTATTGCTACAACAATATAATCAATAAGTGCGCCCATTGAAGTTAATTGTGTTATGATTTCAGTAGGACAAAAACCACCTAAAAATGCTGCAAGTGCAGAAAATATTATAATCGTAATATATGGGCTATCATATTTTGGGTGAAGCTTTGCAAAACTTTTAGGAAGTAAACCATCACGTGCGATAGCATAAAAAATACGAGAAGTACCGTAAATATTCATCATCAACACAGTCATCATACCACAAACAGCTCCTGTTGAAACAATTGCTGAACCAATTTTACTATTATTAATAGTTAAGGCATAAGCAAGTGGACGATCATTATTTAATTGATCAAAAGGAGCTATACCAGTAACTAATCCTGACATTATAACATATACTAAAGTAGTTAAGATTAACGATCCTATAATACCGATTAATATATCCCGCTTTGGATTTTTACATTCTTCAGCTGCAGTGGCAATTGTTCCAAAACCTGTAAAAGCGAGAAATAAAATAGAAGAACCCATTACAACACTACCGAAACCAAATGGCATAAAATTACTCCAATTAGTAGCATCAAAATGCGGAGCAGATGCCAAAACAAAAGCAAATATTGCTGCCATTTTTATAAAAACCAAAATAGCATTTATTTTTTTACTATCTTTGGTTCCTAAAAATAAAATAAATCCAATGAATGCCGAAATTAAAAAGGCAGGTAAATTTATTACCCCACCATTTGAAGGTACAGTAGTTAATACTTTTGGTAAATATATTCCTCCAGCCTCTAATATGCCTTGTACATAGCCAGACCAACCAGCTGCTACTATGCCAGCAGATACTCCAAGCTCTAATATTATAACGCTACCTATCATCCAAGCAAAGACTTCACCAAATGCAACGTAAGAATAAGTGTAAATACTTCCAGAAGTTGGTAGCATTGCAGCAAGTTCAGTATAAACAAGTGCTACAAAGATACACGTAATACCGGCAATCATATAAGATATCATCACTGCCGGACCTGAAAACTTAGCTGCAATTATACCAGTCACAACGAATACACCAGTACCGATCATAGCACCAAGACCTAATAATATTAAATCAAATGCTCCAAGTGTCTTACTAAGACCACTTGAACTACCTATCTCTTTTACTGATTCAAAACTTTTTTTCCTTAAAAAACTCATTAGTTTCTCCTGTTTTAGTGAGTAATATCTCATTCTCGTATATGCTAAAATTCCTTATCAAGCAATACAAATAGAATAAGCTTGAACTTGATATCATTGCCAAGCTATGCTGTGTCAATTTGACTTAATCTATCTTATATTTCTAGTAATCCACCCTCCGCCTAATACTCTTTCACCTGCATAAATAACGCATGCTTGCCCCGGCGCAACAGCTTTTTCTGCAGATAAAAATTGTACTTTAATTTTATCATTACAAAGTTTACTGATTTCAGCGTGGCATGGCGGTCTCGTTGAGCGAATTTTCACATCTACTGCTAACTTTTCATTATCTTTAATCTCATCAGCAAGCCAATTTACATCTTTAATAATAAATTCATGTACATGTAATGCAGACTCCTGTCCTACATATACTATATTATTACTAGGATCAATCTTTACCACATATAAAGGTTCATTATAAGCTATACCAAGTCCTCGACGTTGTCCTATAGTATAATTAATTATACCACTATGCTCACCTAACTCAAACCCATTTATGTGAACAATCTTACCACTTGTGCTTGCTTCAGGACGTATTTTATTTATTACAGTCTTATAATTTCCATCAGGTACAAAACAAATATCTTGACTATCAGGTTTATCTGCTACATCAAGTCCAAATTTACTAGCAAGCTTGCGTGTTTCATACTTAGTAAACCCACCGAGAGGAAAGATTAAATATTCAAGTTGCTCTCTAGTTATAGTAAATAAAAAATAACTTTGATCTTTTGCTGCATCAAGTCCTGTATGCAATTCTGCGCCATTATAACCGTTTATTTTGCGTACATAATGACCGGTAGCAAGTTTATCTGCTCCAAGTTCCTTAGCAGTGTTAATTAGATCTCTGAATTTCACTAACTTATTACATTGCACACATGGCAGTGGTGTTTCACCGTGTAAATAGCTATTGACAAAATTATCTATAACCGACTCTTTAAATTTGTTCTCATAATCAAGTACGTAATGAGGAATACCTAACTTATTTGCTACCATTTTAGCATCGTAAATATCCTTACCAGCACAACAGGCATTTTTTTTACCTACTGCAATACCGTAATCATATAACTGTAAGGTAATACCTATAACATGATGTCCCTGCTCATGCAACATTGCTGCAACTGCTGAACTATCAACACCACCTGACATTGCAACAACTATAGTAGCCATAAATTAATTATATCAACCTTAAACTAACACTAAAAATTATACTAAATTATACTAAATTTATAATTAAATTACAATACTATCTCTTAATATATTAAAATGCTATAATCACGTTATTTAATAATTATCAATTTGTCGTAATATACTTTCACCACGTCGCTTGACTACGATATGACACTGCGTGCATTTACTACACACAACAATACATGTAGCGTTTAAAAATGAAAATTATATGTTATTTAAAATATTCTACAAAACGATTATAGTTTATTTCGTACTTATTATCTTAGAATACGCACATCAAGGTTTTATTAATGACCTATCATTACAAAAAGTAGATTTATATATTCAACATTCTATAAAAGAACCTATTTATTTAGTATCATATGCAGATGGCCCAGAATATGTTTATCGTAATCAAAATACTACAACTCATTATGCAATTAATAAAGGTATAGATTTCATATTTAATTATAAGAAAAAGTATATAAATCAATTATTTATAACTAAACATCAAGAAATTTTTAATGAGCCTGTAGGAGCTGGATTATGGCTATGGAAACCTTATATTATACTTGAAACAATGAAAAGTGCTCCAGAAGGAGCTATTATAATATATTTAGATTCAGCTTTTGTCATTAATAAGCATATCAGGAATTTAACGAATCTTTTAGGCGATAATGATGTATTATTGGTACATGATCGCAATCGTAAAAACGGTAGTTTTATTAAAGGTGAAACTTTTGCTTTAATGGAGTGTCTTACTGATGAATGTAGAAATGACAATCATATTTGGAGCGCAGTTATTATTGTGCGTAATACTGAGCTTTCTCGTGTTTTTATAGAAAAATGGCTCAAAAGTTGCGAAGATATTAGAATTCTTTCAGGTAAAAATTATAATATTTATCCTAATTACGCTGAATATAAATGGCATCATTACGACCAATCAGTACTTAGCATTATATATCACAAAAATCCACAATCAGTTAAAGTAATAGAGTATGATGAAATAACTGATGTTTTATCTTGGTTCCACCGTAAATATTCAAATAGCTCACCATCAAAACCTTGGTATAGCATATACGGTATAAATCCTATAATTAATTTTAATACTAACGGCAAAGTTTTACCTTCTACCGCTCTTATAAATACTCCACCGATTGTGAGACTACGTAAATGGATTCTCAAACATCAATAATTTGCTTTAAGTGAACAACTCTTGAAAAACACTCTATTCTCATAACATGTGTAATCTCACTGTATTCTAGTTATAATTCTCTTATTTAAAAAAACTATAAGATAAAGTGATTAACTTTAATGTTTTTTATTTCAGGATCACGCTCAAAATCATTATCTTATATAAAATGTAACAGGCATAAATTTTGCCCCAGTGTTTGATAATTGTTCTTCAAAATAAAAACAATAGAATTTTTTTCCTTCTTTATTTGGAGTATCGTTATTGCTTAGATTTTCCGTTTCATATAACATTACTGTATTCTGTCATAAGACAATTTGGACTCTTTTCTGCCTTGGGATCAAACGCCAAAATAGTTTTTATCAACATTATAGCATCAAACTCAATAATTATAGACTTAAGAATATACAACTAACTGTTTCTGTAGTACCACCATAACAAGTAACTTTACAAAATAAGTTATAACTAAGGGGCGTATGCAAAACTCAATAACACCATACTTATCATTAATCCAAGCAATGGAAAGACTAAATTTTATTGGATTTTTTAGACATTATTTGATTTTATTTAAAAATTTTATAGAAAAAGTTTATTTTAGATCATATATGTGTTAGTATAAACAAAAATAGTTTTTTAGGTTATTATGACTAATAATATTAATGCATTAGCAATTTCCAGTGAATCAGGATTTTATAGCTATTTACAAAAAATCAATAAAATACCTTCACTGACGCAAGAAGAAGAATTTTTATTGGCTAAATCCTATTTAGAGGAAAATGATTTACAAGCTGCACATAAATTAGTAACGAGCCATCTTAAACTTGTTGCAAAAATTGCAAGCGGCTACAAAACTTACGGTCTTCCTATTACCGAATTGGTTTCAGAAGGTAATATAGGATTAATGCAGGCAGTAAAAAAATTCAATCCAGAACTTGGTTTCCGACTATCAACATATGCGATGTGGTGGATTAAAGCATCTATACAAGAATATATATTAAAATCTTGGTCATTAGTAAAGATGGGAACAACAGCAGCACAAAAAAAATTATTTTTTAGTCTTAATAAAGTTAAGCATAAAATTACTAATTTATACTCAAGAGCTATTACTACCGATGATTTTGCACAAATAGCAGATGAATTAGGCGTTTCAGTGCATGAAGTATCAGAGATGAATACTAGAATTTCAGGTCCTGATTTGTCGTTAAATAACTCTATAAATAGTGATGATGTAGAATCAGGCGAATTAATAGAACTATTACCGGAAACACGTCCTACGCCTGAAGCAATGGCGATTAATAAGCAAAATTATACAAGTAAAAGGAAATTACTATCAAATGCTATGCAGATTTTAAATGATAGGGAACTGCGTATTTTAAAAGATCGTAAATTAACAGACACTCCTAAAACTCTAGATATTTTAAGCAGTGAATATAATATTTCGAAGGAACGTATTAGACAAATAGAAAATACAGCTTTTGAAAAAATAAAAAAGTTTATTTTAAATAATAATAGAGAAATTGCTTAAACCTTATTGTATTTTCATCACTCTCAAAGCAGAAATTCATGATAAAAATTTTCACGCTACCACAGATACGACAATTATACAGCACTATAGCCTAAACACAGACAAAAGTCAAAAAATACCTAACAATAGGAAATGATATTAGTTCAGAACATCTGACCATTCAGGATCAGATGCACCTGCCGGTGTTATAACTTCTCTTTCATTATGACCAGTCAAATCAATTGTAAAAATTTTATTTTTTCCAGGAGCCTTAGCTCTAGATGGCCAACCTTTAGAAAACATAATAACTCGTCCGTTAGGCGACCAACAAGGACTCTCAACTAAATATCCACTTGTTATGATTCTTTCACTATTCTCATGATCTTGTGGATAAGCTTTCATAATGCCAATATTAAAGATTTTCTCTCCATCGTGCCTAGTAATCTTAGTAAATGCTATATAATCGCCTCTAGGCGACCAGCTGGGAGATGCATAAGAACCACCACCAAAACTAATACGTCGCACATCACTTCCATCCGAATTCATGATATATAATTGAGGTACACCGTTTTTATCTGAATTATATACAATTTTTTTACCATCTGGTGAATAACTAGGCGATGTATTAATACCGAATCCATCAGTTAATTTATTAAGCTGTTTAGTAGCAAGATCAATTTCATAAATATGAGTTGAGCCATTTTTAGCTATAGACATCACAGCTTTTTTACCGTCCGGTGAGAATCTAGGCGCAAAAGATATACCAACAAAATCACCCACTACACTTTCTTTACCGGTTTTTAAATCTTTTTCATAAACTAGTGCTCTGCTTTTAGTAGCATATGAAACATAAAAAATTTTATCAGCTGAATGAGCAAATCTTGGCGTTAAAACTAATGATTTCCCATTAGTAAGGTATTTATTGTTAGCACCATCATAATCCATCAAAGCAATTCGTTTTATTTTTGGTAACGCAGTACTTTCTGATACATATACTATTTTGGTATCAAAATAACCAGGATCACCTGTGATTTTTTCATAAATTTTATCAGCAATTTTATGTGCAGCTCTTCTCCATAATTTGGTCGGCACTTCAAAAAGTGCACCAATAAGTTGCTTTTCAAGGAACGTATCCCATAATATAAAGCTAATTTTAAGTTTACCGCTTTCTAGTGTTTGCACTTCACCATTTACTAAAAGACTAGCATTAATTTGACGCCATGCAGCAAAAAGTGGTTTATAATTGATCCCTGTCTGCTCTTCTATAAAAGATGCAGAAGAAATAGGACGGAATAATCCAGAAATCTTTAAATCATTAGAGATTACTTTAACAACAGCGTTACCTACTAAATCATTATTAGAACTATCAGCATTAAATTTATTTACTGCTATAGGTGTAGGATCAACTCGACCATGCTCAATATTTATTGTTTCAAGTGCATAACCGGTTAAACTAAATAATGTTAGAATAAAATATACAATATTTCTCACTTAAAATACTCCTTTGTGTCAAATTACGTTATAATTGTTTTTATGTCACGCCACAAAATGTATTTGTGTGTTATGAAGATCAATTTAAAAATAGAACGAGTATTTAAGCTGAGTTGCATAACGTCTACTTAAATATGTGAGCACGCGAGTCAAGGTCTTATCAAGTATCAACTACCTAAAAATTTTTACTAACTCCTCCCATTCTCTTTTATTCATACCACTAGTTTCATGGATCACTTTTTCACCTTGTATCATTCTTTTAATGACCTCTAAACCTTTGCGTGAAATATTCGCTCCTTGCAAACGATACTCTTCAAAAGCTTCATAAGTAAAAGGCACCCAAGCTTTTACTATATCAAGAATCTTTCCTGCATAAACTCTAATTTCATATTGTGCCTTAGAATCAGTACGTAATCTTAAAAAATGAAGCAAATTATGTAAATTAATCTTCCAATACCATTCCGTATAATAATTTAAAGTTAAATTCATACGAGCAAGCTCTCTTGCTATACCTGCAACATTCTCGTCTATAATATTTCCATCTTCATCAGCATTCATCAGCTCCTTATAATGCATGTAGCAC